>CALBUZ010000032.1 GCA_937969105.1 uncultured Collinsella sp.
TCGAGCCCGCGCAGCACCCAACCGCCCGCGCGATCGTAGCGAAACCAACCTTCCGACAGGGTGGTAGCCGACCCGCCGTGCATTTTTTGGAGTATTCTGCTTCCATCCGTGCGCGGGAAGGCTTCCGAGCCGTTCTCGAGCGACGTTTGTGCCACAAATTCGGATGATTTGTCCAATTCCGAACTTTTTTTCGCGCTCGATACGTCCCGGGGCGGCTCCAGAGAGCCCAAATTGTCCTCACGCCTGCTGAATACTCCGTTTTTTGCACATCGGATGGCACCCCACCCCAACATGTCATCGGAAAACAGCGATTCGCGGCGTCCCAAAGAAGCCATATCCGCCACTTCGCGCACGCGACCGCCCTCAATCCGGTACGCACACGTCGCATACTCGAGCATCGGCCGCGGTTGATGCGTAGCCACAACAACCGTGCAGCCCAGCTCACGGTTCACGCGAAACAGCGCGTGCAGAAAATTCTTCTCGGCAACGGGATCGAGCTGAGACGTGGGCTCGTCGAGTAACAGCACACGCGGACGCAGCGCCAGGACGGCGGCAAGCGACAGCAGCTGCTTGCGGCCACCCGAAAGCGTATCGGTATCGCGATGAAGCCAGTCCTCCAGACCAAAGAAATAGCTGGTCTCGGCAACACGGCGGCGCATCTCGTCGCGCGACATGCCTAAGTTTTCCAGGCCAAACGCCATCTCGTGCCACACAGACTCGCACACAATCTGGTTCTCGGGATCCTGGAACACGTAGCCCACGCGCTCCGCCGACGCGCGCACGTCCATGTCGGCAACGTTCTCGCCCAGCACGAGCAGTTCGCCAGCGCGCTCGCCCGCCGGAGCAATCTCGGGCTTGAGCAACGACAGCAGCGTAGACTTACCCGATCCGGTACCGCCAACAAGCAGCGCAAATGCACCTTGGGGAACAGACCAGTCGAGCCCCTCGAGCACCGCAGCATCGGCCCCGGGGTAGGCAAAGCTCAGGCTCCGCACCTCAATCGCCGGCATATCCGGGCCGCACGCCGCGCCCGACACCGGGCCCCTATCCAACCGAGCCATCAGCCGAACCTCTTCTCATCGATCGCATGCAACACGCAGGGCAGCACCATCCAGACAGCGTACACGACATAGCCCAGCCACGGCGCGGGCACCGAAAGCTGCGGGTAAAACGAATACTGCGCTGTCGCGGTCCATGCCACCGCCACCGCGGCAGCACCAAACAGCGCGAGCCCGACCAGCGCGGCAGCGTCGCCGCGCCTCAGCCGATACCGCGCGTACGTCGTGCGGCGCGTCACGGCACCCCACCCACGGGAGCGCATGGCGTCCGCGCGCTCAAGCGAATCTTCCATGCCCCAGCCCATCAGCACGCTCGATGCCCGCAGACGCGAACGCACGGGATCGGTGGGCGCACGCCCCGGCACATCAATCGCGTCCTGCACCGCCAACACCGTGCGGCCGCGGCGCAAAAACTGTGGGATAAGCCGCATGCACATCGAGATCATGAGCGCGATCACCGGCGCGGCGTTGCCCAACAACGCAAGCACCTTGTCGTATTCGAGCATCGACGCCGCAGCCTCAAACCACAGCACGCTCGCCACAAACAGCCCGCCCATGCACAGGCCGTAAACCATGCTCTCTAGATACACCGCACGCATGCCAATACGAAACAGCTCCGTCGAGCCCGAGGCGCTAAACAGCGGGTTGACCAGTGCAATGATCAAAATCACCGGCAGCTGCCAGCGAAGCGCCCCCAACGTGCGCGCAGCACCGCGCGTCGCAAATCCATACGCCAACCCGCCCGCAAGTGACAGCGCAATCAGCACCGGCTGCATCGAGAACATGGTGAGCCCCAGCGTCAACACAATATAGAGTGCCGGCACCGCCGGATGCGACATCGAGAATGCCGCAACGGGCTCGGCGCCCGAGCCCTCTCGCATGTTGTCCACAGGCATCCCCGCCCTCCCGCCAAATCACCGACGCCGAAGCACTGCCGGCACCGCCCGCAAGCGGCGCAAGCCTCAACCGCCGCAAACCAATCGCTACGCGCTCATCATATGCCTGCGGTATCATATTGCGCCGTGTATCGTTTCCAAACACACGTCTCTATAACGTAACAGGAGATCACATGGACGCAACCGCAATTATCCTCGCCGCCGGCGAGGGCACCCGCATGAAGTCGAACCACTGCAAGGTTTCGCACAAGATCCTGGGCAAGCCCATGGTTCAGTGGATCGTCGACGCCACCATCAAGGCCGGCTGCAGCCGCGTCGTGGTCGTCATCGGCAGCCACGCCGACGAGATGCGCGCCCTCATCGATGGCGCCTATGCCAACAGCGCCACCAAGGTCGAGTGCGTCGAGCAGACCGAGCGCCTGGGCACCGGTCACGCCGTAAAGGTCGCGCTCGAGGCCTGCGGCATCACGCAAGGCCCCGTCGTCGTGCTCAACGGCGACCTGCCGCTCATCACCGCCGACACCGTCGCCAAGTTCGCGCAGACCGTCGCCACCGGCGAGCTCGCCTGCACCGTCATGACCATGACCCCGCCCGATCCTTTTGGCTACGGCCGCATCAAGCTGGGCGCCGACGGCCAGATCGAGCGCATCATCGAGCAGAAGGACTGCACGCCCGAGCAGGCCGCCACGCTGCTGGAGTGCAACGCCGGCTGCTACGCCTTCGACGGCGCTCAGCTTGCCGCCCACATTAACGAGATCGGCAACGACAACGCGCAGTCCGAGTACTACCTGCCCGACATGCTCGAAATCCTCAAGGGTCACGGCCAGGCGGTCTCCATCTTCCACTGTGACGACTACCGCGACGGCCTGGGCGTCAACAGCCGCATCCAGCTCGCGCAGCTCACCGCCATCGCGCGCGACCGCATCAACGAGCACTGGATGGCCGAGGGCGTCACCTTCATCGACCCCACGCAGGCTTGGATCGGCCCCGATGCCGTCATCGGCCGCGACACCGTCGTGTGGCCGCAGACGCATCTGATCGGCCACGTCACCGTGGGCGAAGAGTGCCAGCTCGGCCCCAACAGTCGCCTCACCGACACCACCGTCGGCAGCGGCTGCATCATCGATGAGACCATCGCCATCGAAGCCGTCATCGAGAACGGCGTCGACTGCGGTCCGCGCGCCTACCTGCGCCCGGGCACCCATATGCTCGACGGCTCCAAGGCCGGCACGCACGTGGAGATCAAGAAGTCCACGATCGGCGAGGGTTCCAAGGTGCCCCACCTGTCCTACATCGGCGACACCACCATGGGCTCCGGCGTCAACGTGGGCGCGGGCTCCATCACCTGCAACTACGACGGCGTCCACAAGCACAAGACCGTCATCGGCAAGGATGCCTTCATCGGTTCCGACACTATGATGGTCGCGCCCGCCCAAATTGGCGACGGCGCGCTCGTTGCCGCCGGCTCCGTCATCACCGAGCCGGTCCCGGCCGACGCACTCGGTCTGGGCCGCGCCCGTCAGGTAAATATTGAGGGCTGGGCCGCCGATTATCGCCGCCGTCTGCACGAGGACGACGAGGCATAACGCTTTGCCAAGCACAAAAGGAGCTGTTCCATTGGGACGGCTCCTTTTTCTATCGTGACCTGCGCGACCGGATGAGTGGTCGGTTCGTGTCCGTTGACGGTAAAGACGTTATCAAGACCCGAATAACCCCGCCGCACGGTTACAATGCAAAAAGGCATCTATATGGCATTCGATGTATAAAGGAGAAGGGTAATGCCGATTAATGATCCCGAGAAGTCGGAGAATATGCGCAAGTCCATCCGCGTGTATTCCGGTTCCTCCAACCGTCCCCTCGCTCAGAAGATCGCTGAGTACCTTGGGGTCGAGCTTTCGGGCCTTACGCTAAAGCAGTTCGCCAACGGTGAGATTTACGCCCGCTACGACGAGACCGTCCGCGGCGCCGACGTCTTCCTGATTCAGTCCGTGGCCGGCGGCAACGTCAACGACATGCTCATGGAGCTGCTCATCGCCACCGATGCTGCCAAGCGCGCATCCGCCCGCTCCATCACCGCCGTTATCACCCACTACGGCTATGCCCGCCAGGACCGCAAGGCCGGCCCGCGCGAGCCCATCACCGCCCGCCTCGTCGCCAACCTGCTCGAGCGCGCCGGTGTCGACCGCATTATCACCCTCGACCTGCACCAGGGTCAGATCCAGGGCTTCTTTGATATCCCGGTCAACCACCTGTCCGCACTGCCGCTGTTTGGCCAGTACTACAACGACATGCACTTCGACACCGACAACCTGGTTGTCGTCTCCCCCGACGTGGGTCGCGCCAAGGCCGCCAAGAAGCTGTCCGACATGCTCGGCTGCGACCTGGCCATCGCCCACAAGGGCCGTCCGCGCCACAACGCCGCCGAGGTCATGGGCATCATCGGTGACATCAAGGGCAAGACCTGCGTCATCAACGACGACATGATCGACACCGCTGGCACCCTGTGCGCCAACGTCAAGGAGCTCAAGGCTATGGGCGCTGGCGACATCTACGTCTGCGCCACCCACGGCATCTTCTCCGGTCCGGCCATCGAGCGCCTGAACGACGCCCCGATCGTCGAGTGCGTCGTCACCGACGCCATTCCCGTCGAGGTCGGCGGCAAGATTAAGACCATCTCGGTCGCCGAGGAGTTCGCTCAGGCCATCTCCGCCGTTTACCACGAGGAGCCCGTCTCTACGCTCGTCGGCGGCGACTTCGCGCTGTAGTCGCTCGACCCTCGCATCCCTCCGGAAGCCCCGGACACGCCTGCGGGGTTATCACGCGAACGTCCTCGCCGCTTTGCGGCTGCGGGATGTTCGCTTTGATAACCCCTCCCGGCGTGTCCGGGGCTTCCTGCTGTCTCGGGGCAGCTGTTTTCTGAAATGACTTTGCTGCAACCTTTCCTCGCATTCGGCGGGCGTGGTAGCCTTTGTCGTTGATTGAACTATTTACGTAACGGAGGACAAACATGGCAGCTGCACAGCCGCTCAAGATTCGCATGGTTGCCGGACTTGGCAACCCGGGCGAGGAGTATGCCGAGACCCGCCACAACGCCGGCTTTAAGGCAATCGACGAGCTGGCCCGTCAGGCCGGCGTCACGTACTGGAAAAACCAGGCCGGCGCCGAGGTCGCGCTCATCAACATCAACGACCCCGAGGAAGAGGGCGGCAAGCGCCAGATTGTGCTGGTCAAGCCGCAGTCGTACATGAATACCTCGGGCGGCCCCATCTCCAAGCTCTGCCGTGAATACAAGATCAAGGCCGAGGAGCTGCTCGTAATCCACGACGAGCTCGACATTCCCGCCGGCGACGTGCGCGTTAAGGTGGGCGGCGGCCATGCTGGCCACAACGGCCTGCGTTCCATCATCGACAAGATGGGCAGCCGCGACTTCAGCCGCATCCGCACCGGCATCGGCAACCCTCCCGGCAAGATGCCCGTCGCTGACTACGTGCTTAAGCAGCTGCGCGCCCGCGAGGCCGAGGATTTCCAGGACACCTGCGCCCGCGCGGCCGACGCCGCCGGCCTGGCGATCGTGCACGGCGTGGTCTACGCTCGCGACCATGTCAACGGCGCCGCCTCCGCCAACGGCAAGCACTAAAACCTACCATTTAGGGACAGGTTTATTTTGGCAGGTTTTACCTGCGGAAACGCTCCATTTGCGGCATCGTAATTAACCGCGCGCCGCCATACGCACATAGCACCCCAAAGGGAGCCGGCCTCATCACAACCCGAGGCCGGCCCCCTTTGCCGTTTTACCCGATAAAACTGACCAAAATATACCTGCCCCTGTTTGGTAGGCCGAAGTGGATAAACCCTGCTCCCAACCGCCGAAGACACACGTAAGTGACATGTCCATGAGGGTATAATTTGCACCGTATGTCTGCACAACGCCTGTGCGCGTACGGTTTTATTCGGGCTACCGTCCATTTCCGTGGAGGCACGGTTCGGCGGCCCTAACAAGAGAGGGGTTCTATGTATAAGATCCTGGAGAAGACGCAGTTCTCTGAGAAGGTGTTCAAGTTCCGCATCGAGGCGCCTGCAATCGCCAAACATGCGCACGCTGGACAGTTCCTCATGGTTCGCGCCAACGAGACGGGCGAGCGCGTCCCGTTTACCCTGGCCGGCTGGAACGGTGACGAGGGCTGGGTCGAGTTCATCTTCATGGTGATCGGCAAGACCACCGAGATGCTGTCCACCTACGAGGCCGGCGAGTCGCTGCGCGACGTCGTGGGCCCGCTGGGCGTTCCCACCGAGATGGCCGAGGGCCCCTGCGCCGTCATTGGCGGCGGCGTCGGCCTGGCAATTGCCTTCC
>CALBUZ010000033.1 GCA_937969105.1 uncultured Collinsella sp.
CGGACGCGCGGTCGGTATTGTTCATGCCGGCGAGGATTCGGCGCAGGCCAAAGACGAACGGGCGCATCTGCTCGTCGACCAGCAGGTCCTCGTTGCGCGTGCCCGAGGCAACGGGATCGATGGCCGGGAAGATACGGCGGTCGGCCAGGTCGCGGTCGAGCTTGAGCTCCATGTTGCCGGTACCCTTGAACTCCTCAAAGATGACCTCGTCCATCTTGGAGCCGGTATCGATGAGGGCGGAAGCCAGGATGGTGAGCGAGCCGCCGTTCTCGATGTTGCGGGCAGCGCCCAAGAAACGCTTGGGCGGATACAGGGCCGCCGAATCGACGCCGCCCGACAGGATACGGCCCGAGGCGGGAGCGGCCAAGTTGTAGGCGCGAGCAAGGCGCGTGATGGAGTCGAGCACCACCACGACGTCGCCACCCAGCTCCACGATGCGCTTGGCGCGCTCGATCACGAGCTCTGCCACACGAGTGTGGTTTTCGGCGGGCATATCGAAGGTCGAGGCCACGACCTCGCCCTTGATGGAGCGCTGCATGTCAGTGACCTCTTCGGGGCGCTCGTCGACGAGCAGGCAGATGAGGTGCACCTCAGGGTTATTGATAGAGATGGACTGGCAGATCTTCTTGAGGATCGTGGTCTTGCCGGCTTTTGGCGGCGACACGATCAGGCCGCGCTGACCCTTGCCAATCGGCGACACGATGTCGATAGCGCGACCGGTAATGGAATCCTTACCGTGCTCCATGCGCAGAGGCTCATTGGGATAGACCGGCGTGAGGTCGCCGAACTTGGGGCGGTTACGGGCCTGCTCGGGATCAAGACCGTTGACGGTTGTGATCTTGGCAAGGCCGGCGCGCTTGTCGCCGCCGCGTGAGGGGCGCAGCGAGCCCTCGATCACATCACCCGTGCGCAGACGCGCGGAGCGGATGAGGTAGGCGGGCACAAAGGCGTCGTCGCTGGACTTCATGTAGCCGTGGGCATGGATGATGCCGGAGCTGTCCGGGCGAATCTGCAGAATGCCCTTGATGTCACGGAAGCCCTCGGCCTTCGCAGCGGTGGTGTAGATTTCCTCGACGAGCTCGGCCTTCTTTTTGCCAGTCGTCTCGATCTCGAACTCTTTGGCCTTTTCGCGCAGCTCGGCGACCTTCATGGCCGCGAGTTCCTCGCGCGAAAGCGTAGGCTCGGTCGGGGCGGCGTTGCGCTCCTTGTTGCGCTGCTTGCGATCGCGCTGACGGTTGCGGCGGTCGTTGTTGCGCTCGTCTTTGCGCTCGCTGCGCTCGTCGTTGCGCTTGTGCTGACGGCGGTTGGGGCGGGCGTTCTCGTCGGTCTCGGCAGGCGCAGTGCCATCGGCGGCAGCGGCATCGGCGTTGTTCGAGGCCTCGCCGTCAGACTTGCCATCGATGACGGAACCGGCATCGGCATCGGCCTGATGCTCGGCAGCCTTGGCCTTTGCAGACTTCTTACGCGTACGCTTGGGCTTCTCGGTTACCGGCTGATCGGCGCTCTCGGTCTCGGGAGCGACGTCAGAGGTTGCCTCGACGGCCTCGTTGCCAGAATCCTCGGACGCGTCCCTTTTTGCGCCCTTGGCCTTGGTCGAGCGCTTGGAAGCGGTACGGCGGCTACGACCGGGGCGAACATCGGCGGGCTCGCCCTCGGCGGGTGCGCCGGCCTCGGCGGCAGCGGCGTCCTGGACGGGAGCGTCGGCGACGGGCGCGGGTGCGGCGGCCATCGCGGCGTCCTGAGCTGCGGCTGCTGCAGCGGCGGCGGCAGCTTTCTCGGCCTCGACGAAGGCCTTGGGCTTGCGGCCGCGACGGTGCGGGCGAAGAGCGGGATCGACAACGGGAACCTCGTTGGCCTCGACAGGTGTTGCAGACTCAGAGGGCTGCGCACCCTCCCCTACTGCAGAACGAGTCAGAGCTTCATCGGACTCTTGAGCCGCCTGCCCAGCATCCTGCTGAGACTTGGCCGCACGACGACGCGTGCGCGGAGCCGACTTCTCGGTCGGCTGCCCCGCGACAGGGACCTCGGTGGCCGCAGGCGCCTCGGAGACGACCGGCGCTGCAAGCTCGGTCAGTGCCGCGGCCTCGCGCTCGGCAGCACGACGACGGGCGCGAACAACCTGAGCCTCGCTGATTTGTGCCAGCGCGCGGGCCTGCGCGACCTCATCGGAAATGGGTGCGGAAGGATCGGCAACGGTGCGCTTGGTTCGCGTCGCGCGCGTGGTACGGCGCTTGGGCTTGGCAGCATCCTCGTCGTCAGCGGCGGGCTTAGGCGCACGGCGCGTGCGCTTGGGCTTTACGGGCGCGGCATCCTCTTCGGCGGCAGGGGCAACTCCCTCGCCAGCGGCAGGCGCGACCTTCTCAGCCGATGCGGGCGTAGGCGTCGAAGCGGCCTTGGAGGCCTCAGGAACCGATGCCTGCACCGGCGCGGGCATCGCGGCCTGGTCCGACGCAACCGGTGCAGCGGGAGCGGTTTGCGCCGTCGTTATTTCGTTTTCTTGCTGTTGATCAGACACAGTGTTTGCTCAACTTTCTTTTCAAGCCCTGTGATCACATGCTCCCTGCATATACCTTCAGGGCGGCTAAACAGTCTAGCTCCGTACAAAAACGACGGACATCATTGATCTGTATCGAAATGATTGCGTCAACTACGCAGGGTTAGTGTAGCACAACCGCAACCACCTGCAACTTAGTCATCGGGGACAACTTAGTCATTGGGGACGTTCTTAAACGACTAGCCAAAAGGGACACTCTTTACAAAGCCACGGGCGGCGATGTCCCCCTCTCATAAGTTGCGGTGAAAGAGTTCCTGAAAAACCCGGCAGCCGCCCCAAACAGGAACTATTCCACCGCAACTTATATGGAAAGGCCAGCCGAGCCCCCAAAGATCGTGGTGACCACGAGGCACGAGAGCGGAATCGTCGGTCTCAGGATCGGCTCGCCACGAATCGCGCCTATCTACTACGTTTGACCCGTGACCCCTGACCATTCCCCCGATCTTCCTAAAATCGCAAGCCCGCTACCTGCGGTTTTAATATCGCACCTTTAAACATGGTTCGGGGTATGCGACCAAACGTAGTAGATAAGCCCGATTCGTGGCGGACGGTTTCGTGCCGCTC
>CALBUZ010000034.1 GCA_937969105.1 uncultured Collinsella sp.
GCGCGTCAACAACTTTTTTGAAAAACTTTGGAGGGTGCCCGCCGAGTGGGCGAGATGGGTTAGGTTTGCTGCTCGGACAGTCCTGCGCAAGACGAAGGCCACATTAAGTGGCCTTCTTTGCGTGCGGAACTCGCGACAAACCTAACCCATCTCGCCCACTCGGCGGGCACGGGGTCCAAGGTTGTCAAAAAAGCGGTCGGCGCGCAGGTGCGCCGACCGCCGATATAAGGGGTCTGATGATTTTTACCAGCTAGGGCCTCTTACTCGTCGAGGAGATCCTCTGGCATGTCGTTGCCGTCGCCCAGGTCGACTGGGGCCTCTTCGGTTTCGGCTGCAGCCTCGGCACCTTCGCCTTCGGGCTTTTCCTTGGCTGCTGTCATACGGGCTACGGCGCAGATGCGGTCGTTATCGTCGACGGTCATCATCTTGACGCCCTGGGTGGCACGACCGGTTTGGCTGATCTCGTCGGTCTTGACGCGAATGACCGTCGCGCCCTCCGTCACGATGAACAGCTCATGCTGCGGGCCCACCGTCTTCATGGCTGCGAGGTTACCCTTGCGCTCGGTCATCTGGATGGTGTAGACACCCTGACCGCCGCGGTTCTGCTCCGGATAATCCGAGACCGGCGTGCGTTTGCCGTAGCCGCGCTCGGTAATGACGAACAGGTCGCCGTTACCGTTGGTAATCTCCATACCAAGAACGCTCACGCCATCCTTCATGCTAATGCCGCGGACGCCGCTGGTATCGCGACCGGTAGCGCGCACCTGGTCCTCGGGGAACATAATCGCCTTGCCCGCGGTGGTTGCCATGATGATCTTGTCACCCTCACGCACGCGGCGTACAGCGAGCAGCGCGTCGTCGTCCCTCAGGTTGATGGCGATCAGGCCGTCGCGGCGGCTACGGTCGTAGGCGCTCATCACGGTCTTCTTGACCATGCCGCTCTTGGTGGCAAACATCAGATACTCGTCGGCGGGGAACTCGCGGCAGCTGATGACGCTCGCGATCTTCTCGCCCTCCTCGAAAGGCAGCAGGTTGACGATCGCGGTACCGCGCGCCTGGCGCGTACCCACCGGCAGCTCGTGCACCTTCAGGCGATAGACCTTGCCCTTGCTCGAGAAGAACAGCACGTACTCGTGCGTGGACGCGATAAACATCTCGTCGATAACGTCGTCCTCTTTAAGGTTGACGCCCGACACGCCCTTGCCGCCGCGCTTCTGGGCACGGTAGGCGGCCACCGGGATGCGCTTGACGTAGCCGGTGTGGGTGATGGTCACGACCATGTCCTCGTCGGCAATCAGATCTTCGACGTCCAGGTCCTTCTCGACATGGCTGATCTCGGTGCGGCGCTTGTCGCCGAACTTCTTGGAAATCTCGCGCATCTCTTCCTTGATGACGCCCAGGATTTTCTCCTCGTGCGCCAACAGGTCCTCGTAGTAGGCGATGGCGCGGCGCAAGCCGTCCAGCTCTTCCTGAATCTTGTCGCGCTCCAGGCCGGTCAGGCGGCGCAGCTTCATCTCGAGGATGGCCGTAGTCTGCTCGGGCGTAAAGCCAAAGCGCTCGATCAGGCGGCTGCTGGCCTCAGAGTCGGTCTGCGAGGAGCGGATGATGCTGATGACCTCGTCGATATGGTCGAGAGCCATCAGGTAGCCCTCGAGGATATGGGCACGCGCCTGGGCCTTCTTGAGATCAAAGCGGGTGCGGCGGGTGACGACGTCGACTTGGTGGTCGATGTAGTGTTGCAGCATCTCGCGCAGGCTCAGGCATTTGGGAACGCCGTTGACAAGCGCCAGGTTGTTGGCGCCAAAGGTCGTCTGCAGCGAGGTGTACTTGTACAGGTTGTTGAGCACGACCTGCGGGATGACGCCCTTCTTGAGTTCGATGACCAGGCGGATACCCTTCTGGTTGGACTCATCGCGCATATCCGAGATACCCTCGATGCGCTTGTCGTTGACGAGCTGGGCGATCTTCTCCTGCAGGGTGCCCTTGTTGACCATGTAGGGAATCTCGGTAAAGACCAGGCGGCTACGGCCGGTTTTGGTGGACTCCACATGGGCCTTTGCGCGCACGGTGATGGAGCCGCGGCCGGTCTCGTAGCTCTGCCTAATGCCGGCGCTGCCCATGATGATGGCGCCGGTGGGGAAGTCCGGACCGGGCATGATCTGCATAAGCTCGTCGACGGTGGCGTCGGGATTATCGATCAGGTAGCAGGTGGCCTCGATCGCCTCGGTGAGATTGTGCGGGGCGATGTTGGTGGCCATGCCGACGGCGATGCCCTGGCTGCCGTTGACCAGCAGGTTGGGGAAACGCGCGGGCAGCACCTGGGGCTCGGCGAGCGATTCGTCGTAGTTGGGCTGCCAGTCGACGGTGTCCTTCTGCAGGTCACGCAGGAGCTCCATGGCGGGCTTTGCCAGGCGGCTCTCGGTGTAACGCATGGCGGCGGCGCCGTCGCCGTCGATGTTGCCGAAGTTGCCGTGACCGTCGATGAGCGGCGTGCGCATGGAGAACCACTGTGCCAGGCGGACCATAGCCTCATAGACCGCGGAGTCGCCGTGCGGATGGTACTTACCGATAACTTCGCCGACCGTCCAGGCCGACTTCTTGTGCGGACGGTTGGGGTAGATGCCGCTCTCGTTCATTGCGTACAGGATGCGACGGTGCACCGGCTTTAAGCCGTCGCGCACGTCCGGCAGGGCGCGGGCGGTGATGACCGACATCGAGTACTCGATGAACGACTGCTTCATCTCACGGCCGAACTCCGAAATCTGGAGCTGGCCGCCGTTGATATCCTCGCCGGCCGAGGCGCCACGGTCGACTTCGCCAAAACTCTCCTCGAGCTCGGCGTCGTCGTCCTCTTCCTCATCATCATCGGCATCGGGGTTATAGGCGTCCGGATCGCCGTCCTCACCCTGCTCGGCGCGGGCAAGCAGGCGTTTCAGATCATCGGGCATGCCGGCGTCGCCGGCATCGTCCATACCCTCATTGTTGTTGATATCGTCTGCCACGTTACCTCCTCATGGTTTGCGTGGTTCAAATCAGATAGTCCCCGTCCCCGTCGCTAGGACGGAGACGGCTTTTCCAGGTGCCGCAGATTCGCTCGAAAGAGGAGGGAAGCGTACTTGGGTACGCGACCGACGATCGAGGGCGAAGGTGCGGTGGCTGGGAAAGCCGAACAGGTTAGGCATCTAAGAATCGTGCGTCGTGGGCATGCTTCTCGATGTACTCGCGGCGGTAGCCGACCTCGGAACCCATCAGTTCGCGCACGGCGCGGTCCGCCACCACGGCGTCCTCGATCGACACGCGCTGCAGAATGCGGGTCTTGGGGTCCATCGTCGTCGAGGCAAGCTGCTTGGGGTCCATCTCGCCCAGGCCCTTGTAGCGCTGGACGGTGTAGCCCTTGCGCTTCTTAGTGATCTTGCCGTCCTTGGCCTTGCCGTCCTCGTCGTTGTCGTCGGGGTTCAGGCCCAGGCTCTGGATGGTGTCGCGCAGGATCTCGTCTTCGGGCTGGCGGCCGTTGGGATACACGTAGTGAATCTTGTTGCGCACTTTGATACCAAAGATGGGCGGGCACGCGACGTACACGTAGCCGGCGTCAATCAGCGGGCGCATGTACTTGTAGAAGAACGTCAGCAGCAGGATGCGGATGTGCGCGCCGTCGACGTCTGCATCGGTCATGATGATGATCTTGTGGTAGCGGGCCTTGGTAATATCGAAGTCGCCACCGTCGCCGGCGCTCGTCGTGACGCCGCAGCCGATCGCAGTGATGAGTGACTGGATGGTGTCGCTCGAAAACGCACGATGATCGCCCACGCGCTCGACGTTCAGAATCTTGCCGCGCAGGGGCAGGATCGCCTGGATGTCTCGGCGGCGGCCGTCCTTGGCCGAGCCGCCTGCCGAGTCGCCCTCTACGATAAAGAGCTCAGTCAACTCGGCGTCGCGCACCGAACAGTCGGCGAGCTTGCCGGGCAGCGACGCCGTCTCGAGCAGGCTCTTGCGGCGGGTCGCCTCGCGCGCCTTGCGGGCGGCGTTGCGCGCCTTGCAGGCCTGCTGGGCCTTCTTGACGATCTCACGAGCGGGCTTGGGATGCTCCTCGAGGTAATCGGCCAGACCATCGGTCATGATCTTGAGCGTCAGCGCGCGCATATAGGAGCTGCCGAGCTTGGCCTTGGTCTGGCCCTCAAACTGCGGATCGGGCAGTTTGACCGAGATCACGGCCGATAGGCCCTCGCGCACATCGTCGCCGGTCAGGTTGGCGTCTTTTTCCTTGAGCAGGTTCTGTTTGCGAGCGTAATCGTTAATCACGCGGGTGAGCGCGGTGCGGAAGCCCTCGAGGTGCATGCCGCCCTCGGGGGTGTAGATGTCGTTGGCAAACGACATGACGTTCTCGCCGTAGCCGCTATTCCACTGCAAGGACACCTCGACCTCGCCCATCTTGGTCACGGGCGCATCCGGATCCGATTTGCCCTCAATATAGATGGGCTCCTTAAAGGCCTCGGGGACATCCTTGCCCTCGTTGAGGAACTTGACGAAGTCGATGATGCCGCCGGCATAGCAAAACTCCTCCACGTGGGGAGTCGCCTCGCGCTCGTCGGTCAGCACGATCTTGAGGTTCTTGTTGAGGAATGCCGTCTCCTGCAGACGGTTGTGCAGCGTGTCGAAATCGTAGATGCAGGTCTCGAAGATCTCGTCGTCGGGCCAGAAGCTGACAGTGGTACCCGTCGTCTCCGAAGTGCCCACGACCTCCATCTTCTTGACGGTCTTGCCGCGCGAAAACTCCATCTCGTAGATGTTGCCATCGCGGCATACCTGTACGACCACACGCTTGGACAGCGCGTTGACGACGGAGATGCCCACGCCGTGCAGGCCGCCCGAGACCTTGTAGGCCGAGTTATCGAACTTACCGCCGGCGTGTAGGATCGTCATGACGACCTCGAGCGTCGGGATCTTTTTGATAGGATGCTCGTCGACGGGGATGCCGCGCCCGTTGTCGACGACCGTGATGGAGTTGTCGGCGTGGACCGTCACCTGAATCTCGGTGCAGAAACCGGCCATGGCCTCGTCGACGGAGTTGTCAACGATCTCCCACACCAGGTGATGAAGACCGCTGGCGCTCGTCGAGCCAATGTACATGCCCGGGCGCTTACGAACGGCCTCGAGACCTTCGAGAATCTTAATCTCGCCGCCATCGTAATCGTTTTCGTTTGCCACACGTCCTCCTTCAGTTAAGAAAATGTGTACAGCCTTACTAGTTTATCGTAAAAAAATACCCTCGGGAACGAGGGTATTTGGCTCTACAAGGCCACCAGATGCGATTTAAGGCTCTTTTTTGCTCTGCACGCCCTTGGCCCACTCGGCACTGGCTCTCATGGCGTTCTCGAGGGCCTCGCGCAGTTTTTTGTCCTCGATGGGTGCCACTTGGTGCTCGATCTCGGCGCGCTCGGCATCGCTTAGGTCGGCATGTGGAGCCGGCGGACGCTCGGCCACGGCCGGACGCAGGCGCTCTTTGGCAGCGGGTGGTGTGTGGCCGGGGGCGGTCGTCTTGAACACCAGGCCGTCGACGTGCGCGCCGGCGCGCTCCATGCGCGCGCGGATAATCTCGCGCAAAAGCGTCATCTCCTGCGTCCATGAGGGCGAATCGAGGTACACCAGCAGTTCGTTGGACTCGGGCAGGTAGCGCAGGCCCGTCACATGGCGTCCCTCGCGCGTGCCCGAGCACACTGCATTCCAGGCGTGATAGACCGCACGAGACTCCTCTGCAGCCTCCATTTGCGCGCGGCGCTCAGGTGTCGCGGCCGCCAGGATGCGCTGACGCTCGGCATCCAAAAAGCCGCCGAAGGCAACCGTCCCGTTCTCGCGCTCGTAATTAGCACGTCTCACCCATGCTCACCACCTTGGCTCGATCAAGCAGGTCATCGGTAAAATACCCCAGATTGGTGGTGGTTATGACTGTCTGGATATCATCACCGATCAGCTGTAGAAAAGCGCCTCGGCGGCGGGCGTCGAGCTCGCTCATCACGTCGTCCAAAAGCAGCAGCGGCGCAGTGCCCAGGATATCGCGCGCCACGGCCACTTCCGCCACCTTCCAGGCGAGTACCAGCGTTCGCTGCTGGCCCTGGCTGGCAAATGAACGAGCCGATCGACCCGCGACGGAAAACTCAATCTCGTCGCGATGCGGACCAACGAGCGTCACGCCGCGGCGGATCTCCTCGTCGGCGCGCTCATCGAGCGCCGAGAGCATGTGCTCATACGCCCAGCCCCTGAGCTCGTCGCGATCCTCGGTGCGAGGCAGGTCGCCAAGCGTGGACACATAGGACACGCCGGCGGGCTCGCCGGATGCCACGCGGCCATAGGCGTCGCGCACATGGCCCGACAGCCGGTCGAGCAGGGCCAGACGATGCACGAGCAGGGCCGAACCGGCGCGGGCAATAGATTCGTTCCAGGCGCCGAGCATCTCACGGCAGCACCAGGTCTCCTTGAGCAGGGCATTGCGCTGGGTCACGCAGCGCCCGTAGGCACTAGCCAGATCGGCATAGCGCGCACTCAGCTGAACGCCAAAGTCATCAAGTGCGGTGCGGCGCACACTGGCACCCCGCTTGACCATATCCAGGTGGTCCGGACAAAACAGAACGCTCGGCAGTACCCCGCGCACGCCGGACGCGGCGCAGCGCTTGCCGTTGCGGCTAAACGAACGCTTGCCATCTTCCACGCTCAGTCCCATGTCCAGTACGCGCCCATCACCTTCGAGCCTCAGCTCGACCTTACATGAGCCCACGCCGTCGTGCACGAGCTCGGCTGCGGTCGGATGCCTAAACGAGGCGCCGCTCGTCAGCAGCTGCAGCGCCTCTATGAGGTTGGTCTTTCCCGCCGCGTTGGGGCCTGCGAGCACTGTCACACCGTCGCTCAGGGCAAGGCGGTAGCTGTCGAAGCTGCGATAGCGCGCAACGGAAAGATCGCGTGCGAACATTGTCATGGGCAGCGCTAGATGCGTACCGGCATGACCAGGTATAGGTAGTTGATCTTGTCGTAGGACTTGAAGATGCCAGCCTGCGAATAGCTCTTGAGCTCCAGCGTGATCTCCTTCTCCTTGGACAGGGCATTGAGGCAGCCAAAGATGTAGTGGTAGTTGAAGGCGATGGTGCCCGACTCGCCCTCGGCCTCGACATCGATCGCCTCCTGCGCCAGATCCTGGTCGTTGGAAATGGAGGACAGGCCCATCTGGCCGTTCTCGACGTCAATCTCAAACTTGACAGCGGGGTTGGCGCTCGCGATAACGGCCACACGTTTAAGGGCGGCGTTAAAGGCGGCTACGTCGATCTTGACGCTCGTCACGCATGAATCGGGGATGAGCTGCTTGTAATTGGGATATACGCCCTCGATGCGGCGCGACACGTAGGTGGTGTTGCCGGCCTCAAAGACAACCTGGGTGTCGGTGGCGCCGATCATGATGGTAGCCTGGCTGGCCATGATGCTCAGCGCGTCGTTGAAGGCGTCGGCAGGCACGTTGAGCTCAAAGGAACCTTCGAGGGTCGAGGTCTCGACCTGCGTATCGCACACGGCCAGTCGGAAGGAATCGGTCGCGACCAGGCGCACGGTGTTGTTCTCGACCTTCATGTGCACGCCACCCAGGATGGGGCGGGCCTTGTCAGTCGAGGTGACGCGCCATACGCGGCTCACCATTTCGGACAGGATATCGGTCGGCAGCTCGACGGCACTCTCGATGGCGTATGCCGGGAACTCGGGAAAGTCGTTGGCATCGAGCGTGTTGAGGCGGAAAGAGCTCTTCTCGCAGCCAATCAAAACCTGACGCTCGGACAGCTCAAAGGTGACCGGGGCATCGGGAAGGGTCTTGGTGATGTTGGAGAGCATCTTGCAGGGAATCACCATCTCGCCCTCCTCTTCGACATGAGCCGCAATGCGGTGACGAATCGAGATGGTGTAGTTGGAGGTCTGGAATTCCAAGATGCCGTCTTGTGCCTTAACGAGCACGCCCGACAGAATGGGAAGGGTGGATGCCGAAGCGACGCCTTTCATAACGACGCCGATGGCTTGCGTAAGCGAGCTCTGGCTGACGGTGAACTTCATCTTTTAATACCTTTCTATAGATATAAATATCTTAATAATAGTAATAGTACTGACGAAACTGTTGATTACTCCTAAAAGTGCAGGTCAACCCTAAAAAGAGAATCGACAGGAACCTGTGTGCAACCGGGTATGTTTTCCACGTTCAAAACCTGCGCAAAACTTTTCATCACCGCGGCTCGAGTTTTTGACACCTTATAGCCGCCGTTTCGACAAGTTTTCAACAGGTGTGTCCATTTACCTACGAGCGCAGTGTAATTTTATCGCGCAGCGATTTGAGGTCTTCGGTAACAGTCCGGTCTTCCTGAATCATCTTCTGAACCTTTTTATAGCTCGTGCTGACGGTCGAGTGGTTGCGGTTTCCAAACTCGGCACCCACGGCCGTCGTCGTCATCTCGCACATCTCGATCGCCAGGTAGATAGCGATATGGCGCGCCTTGGCGATATTGGCGTTGCGGCGAGGCCCGATGAGTTCCTCGTGTGTCACACCGTATTGCTCCTCGATGACGGACTGGACTGTCTGCACATTGATCTTCTTGGCCGATGTGTCGAAGTACTGGTTGGCGATGGCGTCGATGTCGTCAAAGGTGAGCTCCCCGCCCTCGCGCTCGCGATCGCCCGCTTCGCCGGCACAACGCTCGCAAAAGCTCTCGAGCTCGCGAATGTTGGTGCCCGAGACCTCAGCCATGTGTTTAAAGTGCGCGTCGGTCAGATGTCCGCCGTCGCCCCCGTAGGCCGCCAGCAGCGAGTCGTTGCCCGCCTCGGGTGCGGCGGCGATCGTGTTCTCGTAATAGCGCTGCAAGATCTTGTACTTCATCTCGTAGCTGGGCTCCGCCACCAGACACAGCAGGCCGGCATTAAAGCGGCTGGTCAGGCGCTCGTCCATATTAAGGTCCTTGGGAGCGCGGTCGGCGGCGATCACGACCTTCTTGTTGTTACGGATAAATTCGTCCATCAACTGGAAGAAGTAATCCACGCTCGCGCGCTTGCCAATGATGTTCTGGATGTCATCGATGATGAGCACGTCGACGCCGTGGTACGCCTGCATAATGGGGGCGTTGCTCTTCTTTTGGCGGTCGAATTCCGTCATCAGGTCGTCCAAATATGCCTGTGAGTTGGCGTACTTCACCTTGATCTCGGGCGATTTCTCTGCCAGCTCATTTTTGATGGCGAGCAGCAGGTGCGTCTTGCCCAGGCCCGACTTGCCGTAGATGAACAACGACGTGCAGGTACCGGGCGTGTCTGCAAGCATGGCGAATTTGAGCGCCGATCGGTAGGCGAGACTGTTCTCCGGTCCGAAGACGAAGTTTTCAAACGTGAATTTCGAATTCGCTGCGAGGGGTGCCCCGTCTGCGTTTTTCTCGACTGCTGCCGGGGCCGCCGCCGAAGGCGCTGCCGGCGCTGCGGACGAACTCGCGCTTTTCGCCGGCGGCCTGCCATTCATTTGGGTCATCATGCGGCGGAAATCGTCGGCGGACAGCGTGTTTTTGATTGCAATGCCCGATTCCTCGCCGGGTGTCGCCTCGTGTGCGACGGGCATATGCGTGGCGGTCGGGATGGGCGAGTGGGCTGGCTCTACCGCCGGTGCGACCGAAGCGGTCGGCTGCGGTGCCATGGTTTCACGGGAAACATCGTCGCGTCGAGGCTCGGGCGCCGGCGTTGCCGCTGCGCCGGCGGTCGCTACCGGGTGAGTGACCGGGGCCGTATTTGCCGAGGCGCCTTGCGGTGCCACGATATTGAGCGCGATCGGCGCAAAGGCGATATCTTCCAGATAGGCCTCGATGGTCGGCTGATGCTTTTTGAGCTGAGCGATGGCAAAGCGTGAAGGGGCCTCAATCGTCAGAGTGTCCTCGGTTAAACTCACGGCGCGCGATTGTCCCAGCATATTGATGAGGCGTGCATCTTGGCCGTCGCGCTGACAAAAGGCGATGGCATCCCCCAGGATGATGCTTGCTTCCTCGTCCACTGTTTCTCCCGTTCCTTAACTTTGGGCTCGCACGCGAGCGCTACCTATCTCGGTCAGATGATATTTCTGGCCATGTTTGAATACCAAGCCGGCCTGTGCCAAGTCGTTGAGCGTTCGCGACCACGTGGGCGCTGAGTTTCCAAACGCTCGTGCCAGGTCGGTCGCGCCACACTCCTGGTTTTGAGCCAGATAGCCCAGTGCCGCTTCGCCGCGTTCGCTCACAAATACGTTTTGCTGCGGCTGTGCATATTGATTCGCCGCATTAGGATACATCATTTGAGCTGCTGGTTGTTGAGAACTCTGCATGGGCAGCGGCTGCTGTTGAAAACTTTGAGGCCACTGTTGGTAAGGCTGCGGGGGCATCTGCTGGGCCCATGGGTTGTACTGCGCCTGGGGCATCTGTTGGTACGGCTGCTGGTATCCCAGCGGGTATTGCTGGGGGTATGCCTGCGCATATCCCGTTTGCGGTGCGTATTGAGCCGGATACCCTTGCGGGTTCGGTTGATAGGACATCTGCTGTGCGGCCGAGGCGCCCGCCATCTGCTGCAAGGTTCCCACATCCTGGCCCATCGCTGGCTTTGCATCGGGTATGTTTTGGGGAATCGCGCCCGAGGGTGCCTGGAGCTCTTGCATGGGGGCCATGCCAGGCTGCTGCATGGGGGCCATTTGCTGTTGCACCTGTTGCATCGCTGCGGGTTGCTGCGTGAAGGCGCCCGGCATGGGATATGCCTGCTGCTCTGTTTCGGGCCGCACGGCTGCCCCGTGCCCGCCAGCACGTTCGATTTCCTGCACGCGCTTGGGGTCCAGACTTACCGTCACGACGGTGCCGTTGCCCATGTTGTCCTCGATGGAGACGGCGCCGCCGGCGTTTTCCAAGTACTCCTGTACCATGGGAAACCCGGCGCCGGTGCCGCGGATATACCGTTTCATCTTGCTGTTTGCGCTGGTTACGCCAAAGTCGAAGGCACGCTCTTTGTCGTCGATGCCCGGACCCTGATCGGCAAAGCGGATGGTATCGCCACCGTCGAGAATTGAGATGATGGGCTCTGCGAAATGCGCGTGGATAAAGTTTTCGACAATCTCGCGGATAACCATCAGCGAGATGCGTCCTCCCTGTTCTTTCATGCACTGGTAGACGGTGTTAGTTGTCTCTTCCAAGTAGGTACGGACGTCTTGCGGTTCGATGACGATGACACGTGGTGTCGACAGCATGTCGTCGTAGACCGCGATGCGCGCTGCATACATGGCCTTTGGTGCTTGTGCGGTGACCTGCTCGCTCTCGTTGCGTTCTTCGCGCACGCCGGTGATGTGCTCGTTGTCGGGTGCCGGATCACCGGAATCGACCATGGTGTAGAAGTCGTCAGACATGCCGCTCGCAATCTTTTAAAAGGTTTTGAACAAATAGTAGCTCACCGCGCAATGTTTCTCATCTTTCGACAAGTTTTCAAAACCTGTTGAAAACTTTGGAAAACGGACGAAAAGTTCTCAACATTTCCAACATGACCTGTTGAAAACTCGATGAAATTTCGTGAAAAGTTGCCTGCTGCCTCAAATGCCGGTTCTGCTTATGGGGGAACCGTGTACTCTTTGCAACCTTTTACCTTTGATTTCTTGACATTTGAACATTGATTTCCCTACATGGACATTGCACAGGCAATGCTGGACATTTTGCAGGGGGTGGA
>CALBUZ010000035.1 GCA_937969105.1 uncultured Collinsella sp.
TACTCGGCAGCAGCAGTAGGTCCACACGGTGGAATACGGCACGCGGTCACGGTTGGTGTATTCCAGCATATTTATAAACTCTGTGGTTTGTCTACCTAGAGTATTCAACATTGGATTGTACAATAATCCAACATCTCAATTCAATACATCAGCAACAATTTAATCTACTAATTTAATACTTAAAAAAATGAGGAAACATTTATTATTTTCCGTAATGCTTAGTCTGTGTGCTATGGGTGGCATGATGGTGTATCCCACACCTGCTATAGCTACCGTGGCACAATCTCCGGCTATCAAGGTTCGCGGTCAAGTTATCGATGAACAAGGTGAGCCCTTGACAGGAGCTACTGTCAGAATTAAAGGAGGACAAGGTGGAACCATTACCGATGTGGACGGAAACTTCCAACTGGAGGTTGCCGGAAACGCTATCCTTTCGATAAGCTATGTAGGCTACAAGGAACGCGAAGTAGCCGTTCGTAACCGCGCTATCATTGAAGCCATCCAATTGCAACCCGACAACCAGATGCTGGAACAAGTTGTTGTCATAGGTTATGGCACACAAAAGAAATCCGATTTGACCGGTTCTGTAGCTGTAGTAGACACGGAAGCCTTGAAACAGACATCCCATTCCAATATCTCCACCATGCTCGAAGGTAAAGTATCAGGCGTACAAGTCACTTCCGACGGGCAGCCCGGTGCCGACCCTACCGTCCGTATCCGTGGCGTCGGATCTTTTGGTGACACTTCTCCTCTTTATGTTATCGATGGTGTCCCCATGGGTACTTCCATCCGCGATTTCTCTTCAAACGATATTGAAACCATCCAAATTCTGAAGGATGCATCGGCTGCTGCCATTTACGGTTCGCGTGCAGCCAACGGTGTGGTCATCATCACTACCAAACGCGGTCAGAAAGACCAACCGCTGAAAGTAGACTACAATGGGTACGTAGGTATGGACTACATTCCCAGTAGTGTCTATGACGTAATGGATGCCGACCAATACAGCCAGTACATCGGTCAGGCATGCGCCAACTCCAACACTCCGCTGCCCGGCGGTTACAAGCTGGACAGTACCACCGGAAAATATCATTTCCAGGATAACACCAATACCAACTGGTTTAAAGAAGTGTTCAAAACAGGTATCCGTCAAAATCACAATGTGAACCTCTCCGGTGGCGGTGCCCACAATACTTATAACGTTTCATTAGATTACTACAACCAGAAAGGTACACTGGAAGGCGCCGGTCCCAACTACGAACGTTACACGGCGCGTGTCAACAACACGATGGACACCAAATTCATCAAGTTCCATACCAGCCTGGTTTACTCTCACTCCGATCAAGACAACATGGGTTTGTCAAACGCTTCCGAATACGTTCAAGGTCTGTATGGAGACGTAACCAACATACTGCGTGGTACTTTGCTGATGCAACCCACCATCAAAGCCTACGACAACTCTACTTGGGTACTTGACAATCTGGTAGGGATCGCCAATAACTTCAACTATGACTCTTATGGTTATGGTGTTTACTACGACACCGTACATGGTGACATTTCAGCTTCCAACCCCTTGCTGGTCAATAACCTGTTAAAGCGCAATACCCGTGTAGACCGCTTTGTAGGAACAGCCTCTGCCGATGTGGATCTCCTGAAAATGATCGGTATTGACAGCAAAAACCACAAGCTCAACTATAAAGTCAATCTCTCTTACAGCAAAACCCATTGCAAGGACTTCACCTGGATTCCTGCATGGGTACAGAGCAACCGTGTCTATCTGGCCAAAAGCAACGAACGTCTCACCAAAGCTACCCGCTCTTATGCCGATGCTTTGATTGAAAACGTGCTGACTTATGATGCCACCGTCGGCAAACACCATTTTAACCTGGTAGCCGGCCAGACTTACGAAGAAGAAAACACCGACTTGCTGACAGGCTGGGGCGTCAACTTCACCGAGCCTTACTTCCTGCAACTCCAGAATGCCGCCAACACTTACGCTGAAAGCTTCGAATACAAACACACCCTCCTATCCTACATCGGGCGTATCAACTACAACTACGACGAGCGTTATCTGTTCTCGGCAACCGTGCGCCGCGACGGCAGTTCCCGCTTGTCCCAAAATATCCGTTGGGGCACCTTCCCTTCTGTTTCTGTGGGATGGCGTTTCGACAAGGAGTCTTTCTTCCCCTTCAACAGAAACATTGTCAACATGTTCAAGGTACGTGCCAGCTATGGCGAGCTCGGTAACGAAAACATTGGTGAATACATGTATCAGGCTGTAATGGCACGTAATAACATGACTTATAGCTTTGGCAACACGCCCATCACCGGTTCTGCCATTTCCACTTTCGTAGACAACAACCTTTCTTGGGAAAAGAAGAAAAGCTACAACGTGGGTATCGACCTCGCCTTGTTCAACAACCGTCTGGAATTCACTGCCGAATGGTACAAGAACACCAGTGAAGACCTGCTTTATGCTGTTCCCGTTCCCGAACAAGCCGGTGTATCCAATACCACCGTAACAATGAACGCCGCTTCGATGAACAATTCAGGTTTCGAATTTGCAGCTACTTACCGCAACCGAGACCACGACTTCAAGTATGAAGTGTCGGCTAACTTAAGTACTGTCCGTAACCGCGTAACCTCATTGGGCTTCGGTACCGATTCATACATCTCCGGCGCCTACATCACCAACGTAGGTGAAGAGATCGGCAAATTCTACGGATGGGTTTATGATGGCATCGCCCGCACACAAGCTGACTTGGACAACCATGCCACACAAGAAGGCGCCCAAATTGGTGACTGCCTCTATAAGGACGTAAGCGGTCCCGACGGAAAGCCTGACGGAAAGGTAGATGCCAATGACCAGGTAGTATTGGGCAGCGGTATGCCTAAGATCAATTTCGGTTTGAACGCCCGCTTCGAATACAAACGTTTCGACCTGAGCATCGCTACGTTCGGTGCACTCAACTATCATGTTAGCGACGACATCCACAACTCTCTGAACTCTTGCTATGGCTGGGGCAACAAAGACGTAGCCATGCTCGACGCCAATCGCTTCAGCGAAGACGGCAGCACCTATCTTTCCAGCGTACCACGTACCTATGTCACCAACAGTGCCAGCCTGGCCTGGAACGATCTCTTCAGCGACCGCAAAATTCAGAACGCAGCTTATTGGAAAATTGCCAATATAGAACTGGGCTACAACTTCCCCAACGAATGGTTTGGCAAATACGTATCGGATGTACGTTTCTACGTGTCGGCACAGAACCTGCACACCTTTACCGGCTACAAAGGTTACAATGTGGACTATGCAGGAGGTACCTTCACACCGGGATATAACTTCTGTTCTTATCCTACCGCACGTACCTTCATGTGTGGCGTTCATTTCACTTTCTAATCACTAAAAACATAACAATATGAAACTCAATAAATATGCATTGGTTCTCTTTTTGGGATTAGGCACATTGGCTTCTTGCAATGATAATTTGGAGCTGTTGAATCCCAACCAGCAAACCTCAAACACATTCGGTTTCAATGCCGATGATTTGGAAGAGAGCGTTATTGCCGCCTATAACCATATCCGTATGGAAGGTTCTTACGCCCGTGTAGGCTACACCATTGATGTGTGTCGTGGCGATGAACCAAAACGCAAAACGGGGCCCGCGCGCAGCGCAGACCCCGTCAAAAAAGATAATTCCCGGTACCTAGTACTGCTCGATGCCCATGTAGCGACGAACCTCGGGGCTGTGGTCGAAGACCTTGCCGCGGGCGGCGCGCAGCTCGCAGCTCATGTTGTAGAAGAAGATCGGCTCCAGGAACGAACGCACGCTGGCAGGCACCTCGCCCACGCCGTACTCAAGCGCGTCGAGCACCATGACTGTATCGGTGTGCGTGTTGAGGAACGCAAGAGCGCGCTCCTCCATGGGGCGGCACTCGCCCGCGCCAAGCTGCACAAAGTAGAACACGCCGGGCTCGGTGGCCTCGAAGGGACCGTGGAAATACTCGCCGGAGTGGATGTAGCAGCAGTGCTGCCACTGCATCTCCATGAGCGAACAGATGGCCATGGCGTAGGTCTGGCTAAAGTTGGGGCCGGAGCCCAGGATATAGAAGAACTTGTGCTGCTGGCAGAGCTCGGCAAAGCGGGCGCCCAGCTCGGCGTTGACCTTCTCGCGGGCGGCGGGCAGCAGCGCATCCATCTGCTTGAGGCCCTCGTACATGTCGGCGAGCGCCTCGTAGCCTTCCTGCTGGTCGAGCAGTTCGGCGGCGATCAGAGCGCCGATGCCCTGCGGCACCTCGGCCTGCGGCACGCCCTCGCCCCAGGGGTAGACCCAGGTAGTCCACTTGCCGTTGTCGATCTTGGAGCCCTCGCAGTCGGTGAGGGCGACGACCTCGGCGCCGGCAGCCAACGCCATCTCGCAGCCGTCGACGACCTCCTGCGTGTTGCCGCTGTGGCTGCAGGCAATAACGAGCGACTTTGGCCCTAGGCTCTTGGGGACCATCAGGCAAAACTCGCGTGCCGTGTAGACCGTCGAGGTAAACGTGGTGGCCTCGCGCTTGAGCAGCTCGTTGGCCGGCATCAGGTCGATCATCGAACCGCCGCAAGCGATCCAAAAGACATTCTCGATCTTGCCCTTGCGCTCGATGATTTCCTGAACCAGATCATGTGCGTTCATCCTGATGTTCCTCCTTGTGCGGCGGTTTTGAGCGACGGCAGCTCGTACCTGCTGTCGTTCTATGTTGTCCTATTTATAACACGTGCAACAACGCCCGTGAAGTCATCTCGGCAAATTTGTTCTATGTTGTTCTATCTATGGACGTTAGATGTCGAAGACGTAGCGCGAGCCCACGATCTTTTGGCGGCCGAGCAGCAAGGGCCGCTCGTCCTCATCGGTAAAGTAAGCCTCCATATAGAACAGCGGCTCGCCGACCGGCACCTCCAGCAGCGGGGCCGCTTGAACATCGGCAAGCGCAATCTCCACGGTGCAGGGGTCGGACTTGAGCGGCGCGCGACCCGAATGCTCGGCAACGAGCGCAAAGATCGAGTTATCGGTGAGGTCCTCGTCGGCCAGCGTCTGCAGGTAGGGATGGTCGGCGAGCACAAAGGCGTTGTTCTCAAGCATGACGGGGATGCCGTCGGCCGTGCGCACGCGCTCGACCACGATAAGCTCGCAGCCGGGCTCCACGCCAAAGAACGCCGCATCCTCGTGCGTCGCCGCGACCACCGTGCGCGACACCAGACGCGCACCCGGCACCATGTCGTTGGCAGCACAACCCTCAGTAAAGCTCTGGACGTCACCCCTCTGGCGAATCTTGCGCTTGAGCTTGGGAGCGCACACAAAGGTACCCCTCCCCTGCTGGCGGTTGAGATACCCCGCACGCGACAGCTCCTCGATGGCGCGGCGCACGGTGACGCGACCCACGCCGTAGGACTTCGCGAGCTCCATCTCGGCAGGGATGCGCGAGCCGGCCACGTACACGCCGCGCGCAATCTCGCCCTTTAGGTCGTCCATAACCTGCTGGTACAGCGGCACGGCGGACACGTCAGCGCGGCCGGTTTTATCGTCGAATGCCATCGTTACGCTCCATCCCGCGCATGCTCGGACTCAAACTCTTCAATCGCCGCCATAAACTGCTCGCCAAAGGCGTCGGCCTTTTTCTCGCCAATGCCGTTGACCTGGATCAGCTCGTCGCGTGTCTGCGGGCGCAGGCGGCACAGGCCGCGCAGGGCCTTGTCGGAAAAGACCATGTACGGCGCCATCTCCAGCTCCGTCGAGATCTCCTTGCGGAGGGCACGCAGGCGCTCGAACAGCTCGGCGTCGTCGCCCACGCGCGGGCGCTGATCCAGCTCGGCCTCCTCGCGCAGCAGATCCACCGCACGGCGGGCGCGGGCCGAGGCCTTGCGCTTGGACGCGCGACGCTTAACGGTAAAGGCAAACGCCTCATCCTCGACCTCGGTGGCACGCGGGCCCAGCCCCACGACCGGGTACTGCCCCTGCGAGGTGGCCAAATAACCGCGGCCGCACAGTTGGCCGATGATGTCCTTGATGCGCCCGACCGATTCGCTCGACAGCTCACCGTAGCCGCGGTCCTCGTCCAGATGCATCTGGCGAATGCGCTCGGTATTACCGCCGTGAAGCACATCGGCGATCAGCGACTTGCCAAAGCGCATGGGACGCGTGGCCACATAGCGCACAGCGGCGCGGGCCATATCGGTGACATCCTCGACCTCGAACTGCGTGAGACAGTTGCTGCAGTTGCCGCAGCCCTCGGCGTCGTCTGCCGTGCCGCCCGCGGCGGCTGCCGCATGCTCGGCCGCGGCCTCGTCGCCAAAGTAGCGCAGCATGTATTCGCGCAGGCAGCCGGTGGTATTGCAGTAGCCCTCCATCTGGCTGAGCAGACGATAACGGTTCTGGAGCGCCCACGCGCGCTGCTCGTCATCGAGCGCCTCGTCGGCAGCATCGCCGCGATCGATCAGAAAGCGGCGCATGCGAAAATCGTTACCGTTCCACAGCAAGTGGCAGCTGGCCGGGTCGCCATCGCGGCCAGCGCGGCCCGCCTCTTGGTAGTATGCCTCGATGCTCTCGGGCACGTTGTTGTGAATCACGTAGCGCACGTTGGGCTTGTCGATGCCCATGCCAAAGGCGTTGGTAGCAACCATCACCTGGATGTCGTCGTCGATAAAGGCACGCTGACTCTGGCGGCGGGCGTCGTTGCCCATGCCGGCATGGTAGCGGCCCACGCGAATGCCGCTGGGGCCCAGTGCCTCGGCAAGCTCGCCTGCCAGCGCATCGACCGTCTTGCGGGTCGAGCAATACACGATGCCGCTCTCGCTCGAATGCGCGATCACGTAGTCGCGCACCCAGGCGGTCTTGGCCTTGTCGCCCATCTCCTCGCAACCAAAGTAGAGGTTCTTGCGATCGAAGCCCGTCACCACGGTCGCCGGGTTTTGCAGGCCGAGCATTTGCTGGATATCGGCGCGTACACGCTCGGTCGCCGTGGCGGTAAAGGCCGCCACGATGGGGCGCCGCGGCAGGGAATCGATGAACTCGCGAATCTGCAGGTAGGCGGGACGGAAATCCTGACCCCATTGGCTTACGCAGTGGGCCTCGTCAATGGCCACGAGCGGAACGCCAATGCCGCCTTCGGCCGCAGCTTCCTGCGCAAAGGCTAAAAAGCGCGACTCGAGCAGACGCTCGGGTGCCACGTACATAAGCTGATAGCGGCCCTCGCGCGCCCGCTTGAGCACGGTGTTTTGCTGGGCCGGGGTAAGGCTGGAGTTGAGATAACTGGGGCGCGCACCCGCCGCGAGCAGCGCGCGGGTCTGGTCCTCCATAAGCGACAGCAACGGGCTCACCACAAAGGTGATGCCGGGCAGCATAAGCGCAGGCACCTGGTAACAAATGGACTTGCCGGCGCCTGTGGGCATAACGCCGAGCGCATCGCGACCGGCAAGAATCGCATCCACCATGCGATCCTGTCCCGGGCGAAACGAGGTGTAGCCAAAATAGGCGCCGAGCGTGTCGAGCGCCATCTGCTGCATGCTATCGGTCATGGTTTCCTAACGTCAGAATCATCTGCCGCCGATTATACGCCGCCACGCGGACCGGCGTCGCCCGGCTGTCAGCCACGCTCACTCTGCGACTAGTCATTCAAGAACGTCCCCAATGACTAATCTCTTGACAAGCGCGAAGACGTCGCTGGTTGAGCATAAGTCAGCGAAAACGCCCCTAAGCGAGCAAGGTGACGTGAAAGAGGAGGGAAGCGTACTTTGGTACGCGACCGACGATTGAACGTCAGATTGCCGCTTAGGGGCGTTTGCAGCGTCGAGGCGTTACGCGGTTTGGCAAAACCGCGTAACCTACATAACCATAACGTAGCGCGATCCCACGTAGTACTGCTTACCCATCAGGACCGGCTCGCCATTGGGGCCGATAAAGCCGGCACGCAGGTTGAGCAGTGGATCGTGCGGAGCGATGCCCAGCTCGGCCGCCTGCTCGGTATTGGCACGAACGGCCTCGACCGTGCGGTAGCCAACCGAGACAATCGGCGTTCCGCCAACACGCTCGACCTCGGAAAAAATCGACTTGTCCTCAAGATCGGCCGTCAACAGCTCACGGTAGGCGTCAAACGGCACAAAGATGTTCTCCTCAAAAATGGGCTCGCCGTCGGCCGTACGCACGCGCTTGATGTGCAGCAGCAGCGCATCCTTCTGCAGGCCAAAGAACTCCATCTCGTTTTGACGTGCCGGCACAATCTGGCGATCGACCACATGCGCGCCCGCCTTCATGTCATTATCGGCACACAGCGCGGTAAACGTCTGCAGCGTCGAAGCGTGGAACTGGCGGTTGATGTGCGGCGTGGAGACAAAGGTGCCACGGCCCTGCTGCTTAACCAGGTAGCCATCGGAGCACAGCTCCTCGACGGCGCGGCGCACCGTAATGCGGCTCACGTCGTACTGCTCGGCTAGCTCAAGCTCGGACGGAATACGCTCCTTGGGTGCATAAACACCTTTCTCGATCGCATCCTTGATTTCGTCATAAATCTGCTGGTAAAGCGGTGCATTTTTGGGCGCAGGCATATCTAATCACTCTTATTGGAATATCGAAATAACTAATACGTATATAACGTCTAGTTTCATGTTACCTCATATTGATAAAACGATACACCCTCCCTACCAAAAAGCGACAGCTTCATTTTGGTAGGTTTTATCTGGGTAAACGAGAGCCTCCCGAAAGCAGCGAGGCTTTCGGGAGGCTCAAGCGGACAGGATTGCGCCAGGCCGGCAAATGCCAAAACCCTACTTGCCGTCGTCCTGCTGCAGGCTATCCTGCTCGCTGAGGCGCGCCTGCCTGCTGGCCATGCGCGCGGGCTTGTCGGGATCGGGAACGGCCGTGGGCATGGGCTCGTCGACATGACCGCCCCACCAGCCGCCCACAAAGTTGAGCGTGTGGAACACATTGATCACAGCGCCGGGATCAATGTCGCACACCAGCTTGATAATGTCCTGACTCTCGTAGGTCGAGACAACGGCGTGCAGTAAGTACATCTTCTCGCGGCTGTATCCGCCAATGACCTCGGCGCAGCTAATGCCATGCTGAAAATGGTCAACATAGGCGGTCATGACCTCGTCCGCCTTGTGCGTCGTGATCTGCAGCGTCACGCGGTCGTAGCGACGATAGAAGCTGTCGATGGTCTTGGTCGAAATAAACTGGAACACGATGGAGTACGCCGCCTTGTCCCAGCCAAACATAAAGCCAAAGATCGCCAGGATAAAGCAGTTGAAACCAAAGATGACGCCCCAGATGGTCTTGCCCGTGTGGTTGGAAACCCACAGCGCGATAAAGTCGGTGCCGCCGGTGGATGCGCCGGATTTAAGCGCGATGGCAGCGCCCAGACCCGAGACCACGCCGCCAAAAATGATGAGCATGATCTTGTCGCCCAAAAACGGAGCGAAGTGAAAGACGTTGAGAAACAGCGATGAGAGCACGACCTGCATCATCGAGAAGATGACGAAGCGCTTGCTAATGCCGCTCCAACATAGGAGCGCCACGGGGATGTTGAGCGCGAGCATACCGAGCGAGATGTCGATGTGAACGCCGCCGAGCGAGGTAACGCGATCGAGCAGGACCGCAACGCCGGTGAGGCCGCTCGGAAGCAGGTCGGCGGGCTGGATGAACGCCTGGATCAGAAATGTCTGGAGAATGGCGGAAATTGTGACCGCCACGGCGGTAATAGCGCGGCGAACGATGGTGAGACGGCCGAGCACGAGCACTCGGTCCGTGAGCTGATCGATGGCATTCGCCACGTAGGCTCCCTTCGAAGGCAGATGTGGTTGTGGGGCATGCCCGCGATTGTAGCATGGAGCGTGCGGGGGCGCTTCAATTCACCCTCTTTCGACAACCAAAGCGGGACCAGCAACCCCCACGACCAAAGGCCCAAATTACAAGTGAGTAGACTTTACGCGACCTGCAGAACACACCCAAAACCGCCACCCCTGTGACCTGCGGTTTTACTAGAGCAGATGCACTTTGTGCTCGGCCTGCGCCAAAAAGTCTACTCACTTAGCCCGAATCGAAGCCAAACGGATCAAAATCGAAACCAAATTGAGCCAGTCCACCACAAAAAACGTTTGAACCCGTGCTTCTCGCGGCGGATTGACACTACAAAGCGGCCAAAATGTCGGTCAGATTATCAATAACGGCATCGGCTCGCGATTGATCGAGGTTGACGCCCTCGTGCGGACGCAGCGCCAGGACGCGGGCGCCGGAGCGTTTGCCGGCCTCGATGCCTAAAGGCGAATCCTCGATAACCAGGCACTCGGCAGGCTCCACCCCCAGCGTCTCCATGGCACGCAGGTAGATCTCGGGGTCTGGCTTAAACGCACTGCACTCGTGGCCGCTGATGGTGTAGTCCAGCACGTCGGCGATGCCGGCAATCTCCACCAGCTCGTCGATCAGTTCGCGATAGGACGAGCTCGCGATGGCACACTTCACGCCACGCTCGTGCAGCTCGCGCATCACCGGCTCCGTCTGCTCGTTGAGCAGCTCGGCATACGGAACGGGGTGGTCCGGGCTGTAGACCTGCTTATACTCCACGCGCAGGCGCTCGCGCAGCTCAACATCGTCGGGCACCAGCGCCTTCCAAATGGCCGGCTCGTTAGACCCCGAAAGATCGGGGATCTCGTCAAAGTGAAAGCCCTTCTCCTCCATAAACGCCACGCGACGACGGTTGTAGAACCACTCGGTATCGACCAGCACGCCGTCCATATCGAACAGCACTGCCTTGATCATACGCATCTCCTCTCAAGAACAAAAAAGGGGACGGGGCGCAAACCCCATCCCCTCTCAATCAACCCGTAAGGTCTACTTACTTGTGATTAGTAGGAAAGCTTCCACATGTAGCGACGCATGGTCAGCGGGTGCTGACGGGCCTCGGCGATCTGGTTGCCGTACTCACGCATAACGGCGAGGTGCAGCAGCGGGTTGAAGTAGGTGATGACGCTCGCGGGCACGGCGTCAGCCAGGCCGTAGTCCTTGGAGTCGATCAGAGCGACCTTGGCGCCCATGCGCTCAAGGAAGGTGAGGGCGCGGGCGTCCATCGGACGGGTGGCGCCATCGGACATGAAGAAGACGTAGGGCTTACCCTCGGTGGAAACCTCAAACGGGCCGTGGAAGTACTCGCCGGTGTTGTAGGCGGCGGCGTCGATCCACTGCATCTCGGTGAACAGGAAGGCGGCGTGAGAATAAGCCATCTTCTCGGAGGCACCGGAAGCCATGAAGTAAATCATCTTGTCGTCCTTGAAGTCCTCGGCGAACTTCTTGGCGAGCTTCTTGCAGTGCTGAGCGGCGTTCTCGCAGAGATCGAAGATGTTGGTGAGGCCGGTGATCATGTCCTCGTAGTGGTCATAGCCCTCGGTCTGCTGAAGGATCTCGAGAGCAAGAGCGATAGCATAGCCGGGCTTCTCGCACTTGGCAGCGTAGTTGGCGTGGAAGCCGTGAACGATGACGTGGTCGGCGTCGACGGTCAGAGCGGAGCCAGCCTTGTTGGTGAGGGAGACGACCGGGCAGTTGTGCTTCTTGGCGGTCTTGTTGGCCTCGACGGTCTCGGGCGTGGAGCCACCGAGGGAGCAGGTGATCACGAAGGTGTGCTCGTTGACCCAGGAGGGCGTGTCGTAGTTGAACTCGTTAGCGGTGAAGATCTGAACGTTCAGCTTGTCCGTGTTGTTGGCCAGGAAGTACTTGGCGGGGTAAAGGTCGGACATGGAAGCGCCGCAGCCGACGAAGGCGACGCTGTGGATCTCGTGGTTGGACAGGACGTCAGCGACGATCTGCTTAGGGAGGTTAAGGTCGATCTCGTACATCTGACACATTCCTTTCGATTATTGCGGCGCCACATTGCCGGGCGCTCGCAGGGTTACCGTGGTTTGGACCGAGTCGCCGGCCCGTTGAGGATATGACAAAGGGACTGCCCTTTGTCACGTATAGGGATGGAAGCCTGCCTGGGGTATGGGATGCCAGGCAGGCCCCCGGGGGAAAGCGGTTAGGCGCTTGGTCGCGACTAGGCCAGGATGCCGGCCGCGGAGAGGGCGATGCCGCCCACGATGGCGATCACGAGAAGCCAACCGGTGTTGACGTTCTTCTTGATGAGCCAGTACATAAGGCCGGTGAGGCCAAGGGAAATCATCTGGGGCATCATGCCGTCCAGGATGTCCTGGATAACGACGGTGCCCTCAGCGAACTGCAGCGGGGTGGTGGCGCCGATCAGCGTAGCGATCATGCCGCCCACGGACATAAGGCCCACGATGCCGCAGACATACATGAGCTTCTCCATGAGGTCGCCGCCCTGAAGCTTGCTCAGGTACTCGTGGCCGCCCTGATAGCCCATCTTGGCTGCGAACCAGGTGATCAGCACAGAGGGGACGATGGAGATGAGCATGGCCAGGATCGGGCCCATGATGGAGCCCTGCTGAGCCAGCTGAACGCCCAGGCCAAAGGCGATAACGCGGATGGTGCCCTGGAAGAAGGAGTCACCGATGCCGGAAAGCGGACCCATGAGGGAGGTCTTGACCGCGTTGATCGAATCGGGATCGAAGTTCTCGGGATCCTTGGCGTACTCCTCCTCCATGGAGGCAGTGAGACCCAGGATGAAAGCGCTCGTCTGCGGGGTGCAGTTGTAGAACGCCATGTGACGGTGGTAAGCCTCTTTCTTAGCAGCGAGCTGCTTGGGATCGGACTCATCCGGATAGAGGCGATCGAGCGTGGGAACCATGCCGTAGAGGAAGCCCATGTTCATCTGACGCTCGTAGTTCCAAGAGGCCTGGATGGCCCAGGAGCGCCAGAAGAACTGGCTGACCTTCTTGTTCAGGGACACGTCCTTGGTTGCGGTTGCCATAGTGTGTTCCTCCTTAGTCTTCGTCGTCTTCGAGCGGATCGTAGTCGGAATCGACACCGGCGGCTGCATGGGAACCGTTGAACTTGAAGCCCATGAAGACGACAGCCAGGCACACACCGATCAGAGCGACCGCGATGACGGACAGGTTGAGGTAAGCGGCGAGCAGGAAACCGATGAACAGGAACGGAGTCATACCCTTCTTGATCATCATGGTGAGCAGCAGGGCCAAGCCGTAGGCGGTCATGATCTTGGTCGAAACGTTCAGACCAGTGGACAGCCACTCGGGAACCATGTTGACGATGGCCTGAACCAGGTCGGTGCCAACAAAGACGGCGAGGAAGATCGGCAGGAAGTACATGACGGCGTACAGACCGGAGCCGGCGCAGATGTGCATACGGTAGGCGGTCTTGAACTTTCCGTTATCGATCGCGCTATCGGCCACATGGGTGAGGGCGGCGATGATGGAACGGAACACGATGCCGAGGAGCTGACCCAGGACGGCGACCGGGATGGCGATCGTCATGGCGGTCTCGGCGGAAGCATCGGTCAGGCACGCAAAGGCAGCGGCCACGATGCCACCCAGGACCATATCGGGCGGAACGGCGGCGCCGACCTGCACCAGGCCCATGGACACGAGCTCGACGGCGGCACCGACGGCAAGGCCGGTGGGCACATCGCCCAGCAGCAGACCGACGAGCGTAGCGCCAACGAGGGGCTGCTCGAAGTTAAGACGACCGAGCAGGCGGGAGTCCCACATGCAGAACACGCCGACGAGGCCGACGAGCACCGCACTGATGAACGTATTCATACCCTTCTCCTTTCAGTCAGGCAAAAGCCTGGTTGATTACAGCTTGGCGTCGATGTCGACGCTCTGATACGTAGGGGTCTGCTGGACGTAGAGCTTGATGCCCATGTCGAGCAGCTGGTTGACGTCGGCCTTCTGGGTGGCGTCGAGGAAGACGGAGCTGTCCTTGCCGCCAATCTGATCGGCACCGTCGTGGTTGGCAGTGGCACCCAGGTTGATGGCGTCGAGCTTGTAGCCCTGGCAGAACTGCAGCATCTCGGCAGTGTTGCCAAAGACGAACATGACGCGCTCGCCGAGGGTGTTGAGCTTGTCCATCTTGGCGAGGGCACGCTCGACGGTGAAGACGTTCAGGCGCACGCCCTGGGGCTTGGCCAGCTTAAGAGCGCCCTTCTTGATGTCATCGTTAGCGGCAGCGTTGTCGACGACGATGATGCGCTCGGCCTGAACCTTGGTGGTCCAGGTAAAGACGACTTGGCCGTGCAGCAGACGGTAGTCAAGACGTGCGAGGACGATCTTGGCGGGACCGGAGCTGTGACGGGACGCCTTGGCCTTCTTGGCGGGAGCCGCGGCGGCCTCGACCGGTGCGTTGGGGTTTGTCAGACCGGTGCGGGCCTCGTTGATGAGGGCCGCGAGCTCGGCACCCTTGACGGGGACGGGGCTCATAGCGAGCGTGAGCGCCAGCGGGATGTTGAAACCGCTGACAACCGTGAACTTCGTGCCGTTCTTGGAAAGCTCGACCATGTTGTTGTTGACCGAGCTGCCGAGCATATCGGTCAGCACATAGACGGTGTCGTCCGCGTTGAACGTGGCGATCATGGCGTCCACCTTATTGGTGATGGGCTCCTTGTCGTCACGAGCAAGCGACACGACGTGGACGTTCGACACGTCGCCGAGAACCATCTCGAGCGTGTCTTTGGCGCCTGCGGCCAGGCCGCCATGAGATGCGAGAATGATCTGATTCATCTTGCCTCCTCCTTTTCGTTATGGTCATTATAACGTCTTATACGTTGCTTATATTGCTAATTAGTATAAAGACCGTTCGCGGGTGAAAATCGACCGTTGACGGGTTTAACGTAATCGAAACGTTGGGGCCGGGTAGGCCGGCGCCGGCTGGATAACCCCAGGTCAGACCCTGCGCGCAATCCTCTATCGCACGAAGTACCAGGGGCTTTCCTGCACGGTGGGTTCCAACGCGATGCCGGTGCGTTCCTTAAACAAATCCATGTCCTGAGATTTTTCGGTCCACCACGCGTTGGGCTTAAAGGTCATGCTCTCAATGACATGACCGACAAACATACTGTTGCGCAGCTTGGAGAAGTCGGTGTTCATGATCAGGATGGACGCGAGCACCAGCACGATGCCCAGGACCTTGATCGCGCCGGCGGGCTCGGCATAGACACCAATGCCCACCAGTACGGTGACGACCGTCTCGAAAGACATTACGACGGGAACTTTCGATGTCTCGAGCCCCATGGACAGGCCCTGCATATATAAGATGTAGGCCACGGCTGTGGGGATGAGTCCAAAGCCAAGGAACAGCAGCAGCAGCTGTGGCGACATTGCCGCGGCGACATCCGGCCACGGAGCCGCGATAGCCGCCATAACCGCACCGCCAAAAACAAAGCCCCAAAACGTGACAGCCAGCGGGTGGACCGTCTTGGTTGCTATCCGGCTAAACACCGCGAGCGACGCACCACAAAGGCCTGCAATCACGCCCGATGTGACGCCCCAAACCGAAAAATGGAAACCGGAAAGGTCGCCATTGGTCACTGCAAGCACGCAGCCAACGATGTTAAAGACAATGGCAACGAGCTTGTTGGGGGTCACGTCCTCGCGATAAAGCACGCGACCGAGCATGACGCCAAACACCGGCGAGGTGTAGAGCAGCACCGAGGCCGTGGACATGCCCACCTCGCCCATGCACTCGTAATAGCAAGTGTTGGCGGCGGCCAAACCGACGATACCGACAAGCGCACAGGGAACAAGCTCTTTAGGGCTTGCCCTGAACAGGGCAAGCGGACCCTGAGCCACGGTAGACCCCTCACCCGGACGGCAGCCCATAAACATCAGGACCGGCGCCAAGATAAGCGCTCCGACCAACAAGCGAAAGGCAGCCATGCTCTGGGACGAAACGCCCATGGCCGAGATACCGTTTACAAAGATTCCGATGCTGCCCCACATAAGCGCGGCGATTAGCACCAGCACATAGCCCAGATTGCTTTTCTTCAACGCAGCCTCCTCGGTATTATTTCCAATATGTTTCGTACTACGTTATAGTCGTTATATACATTTTTCAAGACACAAATCGCCGAACGGAAAAATCTGCTCGCCCACATACTTATTGGGTACTCATTGGGGACGTACTTAAATGAGTAGTCGTTGGGGACGTTCCTGAATGACTAGTCATTTAAGAACGTCCCCAACGACTAGGACTGTCCCCAACTGCCGGCAGAAAAGGAACGTCCCCAAGCGCTGCCATGAATTCAGTTGCGGTGAAATAGTTCCTGAATAGAGGCTTCAGACCCCCAAACAGGAACTATTCCACCGCAACTTATGAGGACATCGAGCTGTTAGGCCGCTCTATCCCCTAGTAGTCCAGCTTCCACATGTAGCGGCGCGTCATGTAGTCCTTGTGGGTGACGGCAGAGAGCGCGCGCATGTACACGTTGTTGAGGATCGGGGCAAAGATCAGGTGGTTGAAGTACTCGCTCACGCTGTCCTTGATGTCGTTGAGGCCGAGCTCCTTGGCGTCGAGCTGATAGACGCGCTCGCCACCGTACTGGTTGACGAAGCGGATGCCGCGCTCGTCGTTGCAGCGGCTGCGGCCGACGCTGATGAGCTGGAACAGCGAGGTGCGCTTGTCCAGGATCTCGAAGGGGCCGTGGAAGAAGTCGCAGGTGTTGATGGTGCAGGAGTCGATCTGCAGCATCTCCTGCACGTTGCAGATGCTAAAGACGTAGGCGGCACCAAAGAGCGGACCCTGAGCCATGACGTTGATGCAGGGCTTGTCGGCGTTCTGCTCGGCCCACTTGGCAGCGAGCGGACGGGTGTACTCGACGGCCTTGCGATAGATGGGGTCGACCAAGTCAAACGCGGCCATAGCGGTCTCGTACTCGGCATAGCCCTCGGTCTGCTGCGTGAGCTCCATGGCGATCATGGTCACGACGGCGGAGTTGGTGCGGCCCATGCAGGACTCGTCGACGGCCAAGCTGTCGTACTGGATCTTGTAGTCGCAGACCTCGGTGAGGCCGGACTCGTCAACATAGATGGCGATGGTGCTGGCGCCGTGGTCCTTGGCGACCTGGGCGGCAACGATGGTCTCCTTGGTGCCGCGCATGGACACGACGACGGCCAGGGTGTTCTCGTTGACGTAGGCCGGGGTGGCGTGCACGAACTCGTTGCTGGTGTAGCTGGAGCTCACGACCTGCGTGGCCTCGTGCTCCATAAAGTACTGGGCAGGATAGTTGCCGCCGTTGGATCCGCCAGCGCCAATCCACACGACGCGCTTGATGCCGCCCTTGTCTGCCTTGTCAGCCAAAACCTGGGAGACGACATCCTTAACCTGTTCCTGAGTAGTCATCGTGCATCAGCCTTTCTTCTCGTTTGATGCTCTCGATGGCATACAAGTTACATACATGTTTTGGTTATGTCGACTAGTTGTATGCTATATTTATCTTAGAAATTTTGCTGGTAAGGTTTTCGGTAGCTTGATACCAGCGGTTTTATTGTTGTGTTGAATACATGCTTGCTTAGATAGGCATACAAGTTAGATATAGGCTGATCGCATGAACGCTTCATCTAAAAAGAAACTGAGTCAATACGAGCGCTTGGCGGGTACGCTTCGCGACCGCATCGCCGCCGGCGTCTACGCGCGCGAAGACAAGCTGCCGTCCGAGATGGAACTCATGGACGAATCGGGGCTGTCGCGCAGCACAGTGCGCCACGCCCTTAAGGTGCTCGTTGATGAGGGTCTGGTGCGCACCGAGCGTGGGCGTGGCGCCTTTGTGGCCGACACGCCGGCGCTCCATGAGAACAACCTGGTGTTTTCGAGCTACACGGCACAGGTCGAAGGCCAGGGCATGAAGCCCACCACGCGCACCGTGGACTCGGGCTTTGCCAAGGCGGCCGGCAGCATAGCTAAGTTCTTTGACGCCGCCGTGGGCAGCAAGCTCGTCAAACTTGTCCGCCTGCGCTACCTGGACGACGCGCCGCTGTGCCTGGAGACCACCTACCTGCCGCCAAGCTTCGAGACGCTCATCGATCGCGATATTAACGGTTCGCTCTACGCCACGCTGCGACAGGAGTTCCATCGCGCGCCGGCACAGGGGCATAAGACCTTTGAGGTGTGCTACGCCTCGCAAAACGAGGCGTTTTTGCTCAACGTTGAGCGCGGGCAGGCGCTGATCCTGATCACCGACTACGTCTACGACACCGACGGCCGCCCGCTCCATGTCTCCAAGCGCATCCAACGCACCGACCGCGCCAAATACACCGAACCCATCGGCTAACCTGCCAAAATAAACCTGTCCCTACATCGTAGGTTTGGGGAGATCGGGGAACCAGGTTGGTTTGGGTTGGTTGGGTGTGCGCTCGGCTAGGACCAGCTCCATCCAGCACATGTCGTACCAGCGGCCGAACTTTTGGGCGCAGCGGTCGAAGGCGCCCACCAGGCGATATCCCATATGGGCATGGAAATCCTGGCTGTTGTGCGTCAGGTACTCGTCGTCCTTATCGTGCGGCACGGCGATGAGGGCGCACATGTTGGTGATGCCCATCGCGACCAGGCATTGCTTGAGCGCGTCGTGCAGCTTGCGACCCAGCCCGCCATGGCGCACATCGCGCGCCAGGTAAATCGACGTCTCGACCGACCAATCGTATGCCTCGCGGCTGTTGAGCGGACTCACATAGGCATAGCCTACCGGACGCCCGTCCAACTCCATCACCAGATACGGATAGCGCTTGAGCGTACGCTCGATGCGCCCGGCGAACTCCTCAACGCTCGGCACCTCGTATTCGCAGGTAATCGCCGTCTGGCGCACATACGGCTCATAGATGGCAAGCAACGCCGGCGCATCATCGGGCGTCGCCAGGCGAATCGTCGGCTCGGACATCTCGGTCATACAACCCTTCTCCCTCAAAAACAAAGGCCGCCTTGCGCCAAACCCAGCGCAAGGCGGCCCCCGTCATTACATCAGGCTACAGGACAGCCGCCAACGCGTCGATATCCTCCTGCGTCGTGGCCCAGCTGGTGCAAAAGCGCACCACCGTGTGGGTATCGTCGTACTTTTCCCAGTACTCAATCGCCGCGTGCTCGCGAATGCGGGCCATGTCCTCGTTGGGCAGAATCACGAACTGCTGGTTGGTCGGCGTCTCCAAGAAGAACTGGTAGCCGCGCTCGTGCAGCACGCGACGCAGCGCCTGCGCGGTTTCGATCGCCTGGCGACCAATCTCAAAATACAGGCCATCGGTAAAAAGAGCCTCGAATTGCACGCCCGTCAGGCGGCCCTTGGCAAGCAGTGCGCCATGCTGCTTAATACGCGGAATGGGATGCGCCGGGGTGTGCATGCCGCTAAACACCACGGCCTCGCCGCAGAGCGCGCCGCACTTGGTGCCGCCGATGTAGAACACGTCGCACAGCTGCGCCAGCTCGGGCAGGGTAATGTCGCACTCATCGGCCGCCAGCGCATAGGCCAGGCGGGCACCGTCCACAAACAGCGGAATCTCGCGCTTCTGGCACACCGCGTGAATCGCCGCGAGCTCGGCCTTGGAGTACAGCGTGCCGTACTCGGTCGATAGGCTCGCGTACACGGCACCCGGGAACACCGTGTGCTCGTAGCTCTCGTTTTCGTAGAACACCTGGATATAGCTCTCGAGGTCCTCGGCGTGCATCTTGCCCTCGTAGCCGGGGATGGTAAGCACCTTGTGGCCGCCAAACTCGATGGCGCCCGCCTCGTGGCAGGCGACGTGGCCAGTCTCAGCAGCAACGACGCCCTCGTACGGTGCGAGCAGCATGTCGATCACCGTCGCGTTGGCCTGCGTGCCGCCCACCAGAAAAAACACGTCGGCATCGGGGGCCTGACAGGCCTCGCGGATAAGCTGCTTGGCACGCTCGGTATGCGCATCGGTACCGTAGCCGGGCTGCGGCTCCATATTGGTGTCGACGAGTGCCTGCAGCACTGCCGGATGTGCGCCGTGAGAATAATCGTTGTTAAACGCGAGCATGGCAATCCTCTCTTACCGGGTATCGGCCAGATGACTCAAACGGAGCTATTGTACGCCGTTGGGATAGGCAATGCGCGCGGCAAGGCACTCAAGTGCCAGTACCAGAGCAAAACCGCAGCTCACGTCACTCAAAAAGTGCGCGCCGATCACGATGCGCCCAAAGGCGACGAGCGCCGCGACCACAGCTGCCGCCCAAAAGATCACGCGGCGACGCGAAGGTTTTTCCTTAAAAGCTGCCGCGGGAAGCCCGGCGAGCATAAGGCCGATCGCCGCATGCGCCGTGTGCCCGCTCGCAAACGACTTGAACCCGTCCTTGATCACGCCGGCGGCGATATAGGTCCACTTGTCGGGATTGCCGATCACCCACCACGGCTGAAAATTGAGCCCCGGCGTGACCTCGATCACGCGCATGCGCGGGCGCGACCATAACGGCTTAACAATGACGTTGAGGATGATGGCCTGAGCGACCCACACGGCCAGCACCATCAACGCCCAGCGCGTAAGCTCGTCGGGCTCGGTCGTGCGCGTGAGGCGGTAGGCGATGAAGTTGGCTGCGATGACCAACGCAAACGTCAGAACCAGCTGAAACGCAATAAGCTTGCCGCCGACGCGCAGCGATCCGATAATCTCGTAGCCGACCAGACCCACGTTGATCAAAACGCCCAGCGCAGCGAGCCACTTGCTCGCCTTGGAATCGGGGCGTGCCGAGCGCACGAGCATAACGCCCGCGATGCTCGCCGTCAGCTCGAACGGCAGCTCACCGGCCGCCTCGACAAAGCGACCGTACATGCTGCCGATGTTGAACAGCGCACTCGAGATCTGATAATCAAAGAAGCTGCCCACGCCCAGACAAAGGCACAGGACAACCGCGATAATGGCGACATCTTTCTTATGGATGTATCCGAACATGCTTTCCTTTCGATGGGACTGGAATCAACCTGCGAGGTAGCGGGGCAAAGAACAACTGGTAGCCCCGCCACGCCCCTACTTGTTAGTCGTCGTCGCTGGCACCCAGCTGCTGCAGCAGCATGAGCGCGGCCGCCACGGGGCCGGTGCCGTCGTTGGCGTCGAGGCCGCGGCCCAGGCCGCTGCCCGCGCCGGCGCCCGCCTTGTAGGGCACCGATAGCTTGCGGCTCTTGGGGAAGTTCACCGCACCGTAGCGAGTCTTAAGCTCAAAGGCCACCTTCTTGGGCACTTCGACGCCCAAAAACGTGATGCGTCCGCCGCTGAGCGTGACGCTCTCGAGCCCCAGGCGCTCGCCGCGAATACGAATGCGCGCGCGGTTGAACAGGTTGAGTCCCGCCAACGGCAGCTCGCCATGCGCGGCCTCGGTCTCCTCCTGCACCTCGTCGATGCTCTCCAGGTCCTCGGCCGCCGCGAGCTTGCGGTACACGAGCACGCGCTGGTCCACCGCCGGCATGTACTCCTCGGACAAGAAGTAGTCGGCCGGCAGGTTGATGCCCACGCTCGCCGCCTCCACGCCGGCATCGTCGTCGCCGCGTGCCTCGGCCACGGCCTGTCCCAGCATCTGCGTAAACAGGTCAAAGCCCACGCTCGACAGGTTACCGTGCTGCTCGGCGCCCATGAGCGAACCGGCACCGCGGATCTCCAGGTCGCGCATGGCGATGCGCATGCCGCTGCCCAGGTCCTGGAACTCGGAAAGCGCGGTCAGACGTGCCGTTGCCTCCTCGGTAAGCGGCAGCTCGCCGGGGAACATAAAGTACGCGTATGCCTGCGTGGCCGAGCGGCCCACGCGGCCCTTAAGCTGATAAAGCTGTGCCAGACCCAGACGCTGCGAGTCCTCGATGATGAGCGTGTTGGCCGTTGCGTTGTCGATGCCGCTCTCCACAATGGTCGTGGCGATAAGCACGTCAATCTTCTTGGTCGCGAACTCGATCATCACGTCCTCGACCTCGCGCGGGCTCATCTTGCCGTGTGCCACGCCCACGCGCGCCTCGGGCGCAGCCTCGTGCACGCGCGCCACGGCATCGTCGATGGTCTTGACGCGGTTGGACACGTAATACACCTGACCGCCGCGGCCCACCTCCAGGCGAATCGCCGCACTTACCACGTCGGGGTCGTACTCCCCCACGTGCACGATCACGGGACGACGCCCGGTCGGCGGTGTGGTGATCAGGCTCATGTCGCGCACGCCGCTCGTGGCCATCTGCATGGTTCGCGGAATAGGCGTTGCCGAGAGCGTGAGCACGTCGATTTGCTCGCGCAGGTTTTTGAGCTGCTCCTTGTGCTGCACGCCAAAGCGCTGCTCTTCGTCGATGATCACCAGGCCCAGGTTCTTGGGGTTCACATCGGCCGAAAGCAGACGGTGCGTGCCAATGAGCACATCAATCGTGCCCTCGGCAAACGCCTTGAGCGCGCGCTTTTGCTGTGCCGGCGTGCGGAAGCGGCTGAGTACCTCGACCTCAAGGCCAAACGGGGCAAAGCGTTCAAAGAATGTCTCGTAGTGCTGCTGGGCCAGAATGGTCGTGGGGCAGAGCACCATGACCTGGCGGCCGGAGTCCACGCACTTAAAGGCCGCGCGCAGGGCGACCTCGGTCTTGCCAAAGCCCACGTCGCCGCACAGCAGGCGGTCCATGGGCTTGGGCGCCTCCATGTCGGCCTTGATGTCGGCGATAGCCTCCAGCTGGTCACGCGTCTCGTCGTAGGGGAAACTCTCCTCCATCTCGATCTGCTCGGGCGTATCGGGCGGACAGGCGATACCGGTAATCGACGAGCGGCGCGTATACAGGTCGACCAGGTCAAACGCCAGCTTTTTGGCATTCTTGCGCGCCTTGTTGGTAGCCCGCGTCCAGTCGGCGGTGTTGAGCCTGGTCAAGCGCGGTTTATCGCCGTCGGGACCAACATAGCGCGTAATGCGGTCAACCTGCTCCAGCGGCACGTAGAGCTTGTCGCCATCGGCGTATTCCAGCAAAAAGTAGTCGCGTTCCTTGCCGCCCACTTCCTGGCGCGCGATCTCGCTAAAGAGCGCGATACCGTGGGTAGCATGCACCACGTAGTCGCCCGGCTTAAACGGGAAGGTGATCTGTGTAATGTCAACCTTGCGGCGGCTGCGCGCGCGGTTGGCATCCATGCGAGCGTTGAGGTCGGCGATCGAGAACACGGCAAAATTGGCGTCGGGCACCACCACGCCCTGCGGCAGGGCAGCGTCCACAAAGGTCACGCGCCCGCGCGAGATGGTGGGCACGGCGGCGCCGGCGGCAGCCTGCGCGGCGCCCGCCTCGAGCGAGCGGGCGTTGAGCGCATCGGCCTTACGCTCGCGAATGGAAGCATGGGCCTCCTGGCGTGCGGCACGGTCGGCGGAATCCGCCGCTGCCACGCGCACGCGCTCGCCAATGACGCCGGCGTTTTCGGGCGCGGCAGTCAGCGATTCCTCAAAGGTAATGCCCTCGTCGCCAAAGGTGAGCTCCATCGACTCGCGCGCACCGCGGTCGGGGATGGCAAACACGCAGGCATAGCGCTTGCCCACGACCTCCTGGATGCGCGTCATAAAACGGTTGTCCGAGCCTGCAATGGCAGGCTGCTCAATCTTGAGCTCGGCCGTCACCGCACCGCCGGCACGGATGAGGCTCACATAGTTCAGGCGTTGCTGGGAACCAAAGTCGAGTTGCTGGGCACGCACGTACAGGCCGTCCAGACGGTCGACTCCCGCCTCGCCGGCACGTGCCTCGATATCCTCGTAGGCGCGCAGGCAATCGTCGAACAGCGAGCGCGGCTCGGACAGTACCACGAGCGCCTTGCCGCTCACATGCGACAGCGGGCTCACGGTCTGGCCGTACATCACCGGCAAAAAGCGGTCGAGCTCAGGCGTGACGATGCGCGCATCCACCATCTCGAGCAGCGCCGCCAACTTGCTGTCGTCCTGGCTGGCGCGGTAGAGCGCCACATGCATGTTGTGGACGGCCTCGTCGGTAAGCGCCAGCTCGCGACAGGGGAAGATCTCGATGCTGTCCTCGTTGCCGATGGTTTGGCCCGTTGAACTCACCATGCGGCGTATGCGGTCGATCTCGTCGCCAAAGAACTCGATGCGTACGGGCGCCTTTTCCTGCGCGGGATACACCTCGACGGTGTCGCCGTGCACACGGAACAGGCCGGGCGCGTCGGCGGCGCCGGCATTGGTGTAGCCCATGCCCACCAGACGCTGCGGCACCTCGTCAAAGGGAATCTCCTCGCCCACCGCAAAGGTCGTGGACTCCCAGTAGTGGCTCTCGACCGGCGGCACACAGCGCAGCAGCGCGCGAGCCGAGGCGACCATGATGCAGTTGTCGCCGCGCACGATGCGTCCCAGGGCCTCGCAGCGCTGGGCCACCACGGCGTCGTCGGGCGCCTGCTCGCGCCACGGATAGTCCTTGCGCTCGGGAAAACGACACACGTGCGCCAGGCCCACATAGGCGGCCAGACTGCGTGCGGCGCGATCGGCCGCATCCTCGCCACTCACGATGTAGACCGTGGGGCGCGGACGACGCGCAAACTGGGCGGCGGCCATAAGCGTTCGGCCCGACTGAGACACGGCCAGCGTCACGTCCTCGCCAGCATCGAGCCCGGCCTCGACGGTCTGTAGCGCTTCGGCAGTGTAAAGCTGCGCGGCTATACGGTGAATGAGCATGCTGTTCCTCCGGCATCGCAACGCCAAAAGCCCGCCGGGGCAAGCTCGGCGGGTCGTACGTCAAAGATCATTGACGTTTATGGTACCGCACGGCCCCGTGACCAAAAGCCAAAGCGACATCATGCCAAATGTTGCCCACAACGGTCTTGCTAACGCGTTTTCCCAGCTTATTAATCCGCTCTCCGCTTTTTGATTTGCTGTCTTCCGGCAGCGATTTACACCGTCCGCGCCCCCTGGCGAGCATTTCGAGCTGCAAAGCGCCTATAATTGACCATGCTTACGTATTCAATGTCACTTTTGAGGAGGGGGGGGGTAAAACAAATGGCCGACACTCCATCTTGTGCACTGTACGCCGGGCTTAAGTCACTCGGTCGCATCAACAACGGTAACGCCGCGCAAATTCTCATAGCCGGCAACGCCCGTTACGGTGGACGCCTCATCTCCGAACGCTTGACGGTCCCGTCGTTTATCTCACGCGAAATCGTTCACGCCAAACCCGGTGACCTTCCCGAGCCGCTGTTTGCGCCCTTTGAACAAAGTGCGCGCCAGATACTCAACCTCATCATGCAAAACCGAGGCTCCGACCCCCAATCGCTGAGCAAGGTCGCTAAACGCTATATGGAGTCGTGCGTCCCAGACATGCAGGATGCCCTTATCAATTGCGGCGTCGACGGCATGCTCTTTAGAAACGGCGTCGAGCGCATCGAGACCGCTGACGATAGCGACATCAAAGATCGCCTCTACATCCATCTGGTCTTTTTTATCGTTACCGGCTGCCTTGGCGACCCCGCCCGCGCCATCGAATACACCGAGTCCTTTGTGTCCGACCAGATGCTCTCGACGCTTGGTACGGTCGAGACGACCGTCACCTCATTCTTCTCGACAACCGCGCGCCCCACGGGAGACGTTCGCCTGGGACTGCTGCGCGTCGTGGGCAACTCGGCACGACCGCCGCTGCGTCCCCTTACCACGGACCCGATGGGCAGCATTATCGGGTCACTGACTGGCGACGGGAACGCCATCACCGACGTCGATTCCGATGTCTCGCGCCAGCACCTGCGCATCTGGTTCCAAGACGGACGCTGGCTTGCGCAGGGCCTCGACTCCACCAACGGATCGTTTTTGATCTCGGGCGTCGACCGCTGCCGACAGGCTATCGAACCGCCCAGACGCGAGCGCTCCGTCAACTTTGCCAACACCCCCGTCGAGATTCACAACGGAGACACGCTTTGCTTGGGCGCCACGACGCGTTTTTTGGTCATTCGCATCACAGACTAGTCTGCCCACACATCTTCGACGCACAAGGTGCCGTTATTTGCATTAACCTCTGCAAATAACGGCACCTTTTCAATTAAGACAACGGTTGCGCTACCTTTTGACTAACATTATTGCTATGCATTTTTTCTCGAAAGGATCGCCCCGTGACGTACGACACGAACATGGATATCATTGCGTTGTCCCCCTTTGAACCAAACCCCATGTTTGCGACCACCGAAGACTCCGATACCATTCGCCGCTTTACCACCCTGTTGGATTGCGGGGCAGTCGGCGGCGGCTCCCACCATCTTCGCAAGGTCGCCAACACCGAGGGCGAGACCTTTGCGCTCAAGACGTTGTGGCCCCTCAGCGGCTGCGATGAAAACGGCTCCGCTGTCAGCCCCTCGGGCATCAAGACGCTCACCGAGGAGTATCGCAATCTTGCAGTCGTCTCACTGTTGGGCGGCTTTCCCAAAACCTATGGCTACGGTTATGCCGGCAACACACCGGTCATCCTTATGGAATGGATTGAAGGCCTGCCCCTTCGCGATGCCGCGGCAGAGCTAACCGACCCCGCCGAGGGCGGCCGCATTCCCGCAAACACCGTCGCCGCAATCGGAAAACGCCTGGGAGAGATCCTCCTGAGTACCCAAAAGCTCGATGCACCTTTTGTGCACCGTGATATCTCCTTGCGCAACATCATTATTCGAACGACGCGCCGGCCCCTTGCCCAGCAGATTACACACTGCAGTTTTGACCTTTGCCTGGTCGATCTGGGCAGCTCGAGCATCAAGCGCTCAGATCCCTCGTTTACCATGTCCACCGGCATCTGGCGCAACGGCACCCCCGAGTTCGCCCCGCCTGAGATGCTCTCCAACGACATCCCTGAGCTGGCGCCGCTGCGCACGTCGCCCAGTATCGATACATACGAGCTCTGCAGCGTGCTCTACACGCTCTATGCCGGTCACACGCCATATCGCCTAAACGAGCATATGGACCAGTCGCCCTACCTGTACAAGATCGAGCACGAGCCCGAGCTGCTCGAGGCGCGCCTACCCGGTGACCAAAAGCTTGTCGATGTCATCATGAGTGGCATCCATAACGAGCAGTCCCAGCGCGCGCCGCTGTCTACGATTGTCGGCAAGCTCGATGCCTGGATTAAAGACATCGATTTTGAGCCGCGCACGCCGCTGCCCGCACCTGTCGACGTTAGCCTGCAACCAAAGGCTTCCGGTTCCGACAAGGCTCAGACGCGCCACCCGGTCATCTCGCGTCGCACTGCGCTCGCGCTCGGCGGCGTCTGCGTTGCCGGCATCGCAGCTTCCGCCATTGCCACGGGGTGCTGGGGGCTTATCGACTTGGCGCACGGCATCAAGCCGTCACTCGACGATTACACCTGGGAAGAACTCGCCCTGATCTCCCGTAAAATCCAAGAGACATCTTCCAACAAAAAGGCGCTCGCGATTGCCGAAACCTACCACCTGGTAAACAGCAAGCAGTCGCTCGAAAACGAGAACACCAAAACCGTCAGGCTTTCCGATGGGACCAAGGCACAAGTCCAGATCGTGGGCTTTAAGGCAGACACGTTCACCGATGACGGCCTCCCCGCTGGCATCACCTTTATGTTCCGTACCCCCATCGCCATGCGCGCCGTAAATGACAGCGCTGCGACGGGTGGCTGGGAGCAATCGTCGCTTCGCGAATGGTTGGCAGACGAGGGCATGGCTACGCTGCCCGACGATCTCCGTAATCAGATCCGCTCGGTGCGAAAGCTCACCAACAACACCGGCGGCACCAAAGACGCCTCCAGCATCACCGCCACCGATGACAAGCTGTGGCTGCCGTCCATGAGCGAGCTGTGCGGCTATCAGGCGCCTGAAACGTTCGCAGACGGCTACGGATACCTTTCTGACCTCTACAGCGGAGAAGGCGAACAGTACCAGCTCTATCGCGAGCAGAGCGTAAGCAGTCTGACCACCAACGACGCCATGATCCGCACCGTCGCCGGCAAAAAGATCTGCTACTGGGAGCGCACCCCCAGCGCCGACTGCAGCGAGGGCGCCAACTCGACGTACTTTAACCGCGTTGGAAAAGACGGCGACGTGTTTAGCTGGGCAACGCCTGGAAACGATCCGGACCAAATGACCTATGTCCTGCCCGGCTTTTGCATCTAACACCTTCCCCGGATACCAGAAAGGAGCCTCGCATCATGCGTGCGGAAACACCTTCCGAGGTGCTCTTTGATTTCCTTAAGTGCGACCTGCAGATCAACAATCGAGAAGCGGCGCGCATCCTGATTTCGGACAAGCCGATGGGCTCCAAACCGGCCCCACGATTTCGCATTGCAGAAAAGACGTTTCTATCGCGACGCGTGGTGCACGTCGTTCCGGGCACCGACAAGATCGACCCCGAGATGTTTGCCGATTTTTCGCAGAGCGTCCAGAGCTTGGCTGCCGCTGTAAAAATCGGCAGTGGCAGCAGTCCAACGGCCGCCAACGCTCGCCAGCAAGCCATTACGGCGCATGCCCTCGAGCGCATGGTAACGTCGCTCGAACACTGGGGGCTCGATGGTTCCATCCTGCGCAATATCTTTGACCGCATCGCCGTCATGCCTGGCCTCAAGCAAAGCGACCGGCGCCTTTTGGAGCTCCTTGCGCTAACGGTCTGCGGATGCCTGGCCGATCCCAATGCCGCCGCCTCCGAGGTCAAAGACTTTGCTATAACGCAACTGTCCCAGACCTTTGGCACGCTCGAGACCGCCGAGGTCGTCCAGGCGCGAGGCACTAACCGCAAGGTCAACGAGCCTCCTGCAAAACTGGGGCTGCTCAGGCTTGCGAAAGACGGCTCGGCCTTGCCGCCTATCTATCCTTTGAGCCTCGATCCCGAGGGTACGGTACTTGGCTCTTTTGCACACGACCAAAACGCCATCACCAACGTAGGACCCGATGTATCCCGTCGGCACCTGCGTGTAGCGTTTTCCAACGACACATGGCTCGCAAGCGGCCTGCACTCCACCAACGGAACGGTGCTGGTGACACGCAGTGGCGCGACCACCGTTATCGAAAAGCCACGCTCGCTGCGCACCGCTGGCGATGAGGATAAGCAGATTCCCATCCACGACGGCGACTTGCTCAAGCTGGGTTCCTCGACCCAGTATTTGGTGCTGAAGATCTCCTCAAACGTACGAGCGCTGGCCTAGGGCCGAGCTCACACAATAAGAATCAACGCAAAGGGGCGCCGCTGCACACATCGCAGCGGCGCCCCTTTATATCGCGTGGACATCTAAAAACGGATGCAGAAGCCGAAAAATTCAACAAGATAACTAAAACATAAAAGCCGCGTGGGGGTCGGGTCCACACGCGGCTATCAGGTTTGGGCTAATAAAGCCCGGAGGTAAACACTAGTAGAGTTTAGTGCTCGCGACGCTTGGTCATGTACATGCCCACAGCGACAGCCACGGCGCCGGTAAGGGCGGCAGCAGAGGTCACAACGAAGGTCGGATCGCCGGTAGAAGCAAGGGCGGCGTCGTCCTTCTTCTCGGCCTTAGCCTCGTCCTTCTTACCAGCAGCAATCTGCTTCTTGCCCTCATCCTTCTTCAACGTCTCGGACTTGGGGGTCTTAGCGGTAAAGAAAGCGTAGACAGTGGTGTCCTCAGTGATAGGAGTAGAGAAGTCAAACTTCTTGAAGGACTCCTTGGAAGAAGACCAGCCGACAAAGTTGAAGCCGTCGACGGAAGGATCGCTGGGCTGAGCAACAGTCTTACCGTCCTCGACCTCAACCGTAGTGGTGGAACCATCAACATAGAAATTGACCTTGTGGGTCTGGACAGCAGGCGTCTCGTTCTTGGTCCACTGGGCGTAGAACGTCACGTGGTCGCCGCCGCCCTGGACGGGCTTGGTGAAGTCGACCGGCTCGGTGCCCTCGGAGTCGTAGGTCCAGCCGGCGAAGGTGTAGCCCTCGCGGGTCGGGGCCAGGGGCTGGCGGGCGACGCCGTCGGAATCAGTAACGCCCTGGAGCGTCACATTACCGTCGAAGAATACACCGCCGTTGGCGAAGTAGAGGACATCCTTGACGTTCTTGTTCTCGTCAACGTCAGCTCCCTTGTCCTCGGTCCACTGGGCGAACAGGGTAGCATGGTCGCCGCCGCCGACCAGCGGCTTGCTGAAGTCGACGGGATCGGTACCCTCGGAGTCATAGGTCCAGCCGGCGAAGGTGTAGCCATCGCGGGTCGGGGCCAGGGGCTGGCGGGCGACGCCGTCGCCGTCGGTCACGCCCTGGAGCGTCTCGTTGCCGTCGAAGAACGTGCCGCCGTTGGCGACGTAGAGGACGTCGATGGAGTTGTCCTCGACGACCATGTTCCACTGGGCGAACAGGGTGGCGTGGTCGCCGCCGCCGACCAGCGGCTTGCTGAAGTCGACCGGGTCGTTACCGTCGCGGTCGTAGGTCCAGCCGGCGAAGGTGTAGCCCTCGCGGGTCGGGGCCAGGGGCTGGCGGGCGACGCCGTCGCCGTCGGTCACGCCCTGGAG
>CALBUZ010000036.1 GCA_937969105.1 uncultured Collinsella sp.
CGGGCACGCACGCAGGCAAGCGCGGCGGCCTGGCTCAGCACGTTGACCGAATAGATCTGGCGAATCGCCGCGAACACCTCGATGACCTCGGGCGCCGCGATCACGTAGCCCAGGCGCGTGCCAGCGGCGCCAAACGCCTTGGACAGCGTATGCAGAATCACCAGGTTGGGATGCTCGGCGATAAGTCCCTGCGCCGTGGTGGCCGCGCCAAACGAATCGCCGGCAAACTCAACGTAAGCCTCGTCGACCATGACCATGCCGGGGCACGCATCGCACAGGGCCGCGACAAAGTCGAGCGGCGCCACATCGCCCGTGGGATTGTTGGGTGAGGTCACGATGGCCAGGCTGCACTCGGGCGCCGCGGCGAGCACGGCTGCCTGGTCGAGCTCAAAGGTCGACGGATCGCGCCACACGTCGCGCACCTTGGTCTGACAGAGCGACGCAAAGAACGCGTACTCGCTAAAGCACGGCGGGCAGTTGAGCAGGGTCCGCCCCGCGCCGCCAAACGCCAGCAGATAGTTATAGAGCAGCTCGTCGCCGCCGTTGCCCACGCAGATGTTCTCGCGCGTCACGCCATGCCAGGCAGCAAGCTCGTCGCGCAGGTCGTTGGACATGGGATCGGGATAGCGGTTGAGCGGTGTAGCAGCCAGGGCGGCGTCGACCGCCTCGCGCACGCCGGCCGGCACGGGATAGGTGTTCTCGTTGGCCGAAAGGTTGATGCGCGTGGGCGTAAAGTTGGGATCGTAGGGCTCAATGCCGGCCAGGTAAGGCTGGACGAGCTCCTTCATGCGGGGCGTCAGCTCGGCCATATTAGACCTCCTCGACGACCGCGCCAGCGGCACCGCCCGCAGCCGCCGTCAGGTCCACGCCCTCGGCAACCGTCGCCACGGCGTCGCCCGGCCAGGCAACCTTGGTCAGGTCGGCCGCGGCCAGCGACGCGGCATTCACGGCATCCTCGCCCTGCTCCAGCACGCGGCGACGCAGAGCGGCGGAAAGCGCGTGCGCCCACAGGCCCTCGGCCTCGGCCAGGCGCTGCGTGGCGGGTGCATCGGAGAGCAGGCCCTCGGGCGTATAGCAAATGACGCTCGAGCGCTTAACGAACTCTTCGACCGAAAGCGGGTTGGAGAACATGGCCGTGCCGCCGGTCGGCAGCGTGTGGTTGGGGCCGGCAACATAATCGCCGAGCGGCTCGGAGCTCCAAGCGCCCACAAAGATGGCACCGGCGTTGCGGATACCGCCAAGCAGGCCCATCGCATCCTTGCAGTGCAGCTCCAGGTGCTCGGGCGCCACGGTGTTCACCGCCTCGACGGCAGCGGCCATGTCGGCGGCCACCACGATGGTGCCCTCGTTATCGAGCGAGGCACGCGTGATCTCGGCACGCGGCGACTGCGCCACCAGGATGTCGATACCCGCCTCGACCTCGCGCGCAAACTGCTCGTCGCAGGTCACCAGATAGCAGGCTGCCAGCGGATCGTGCTCGGCCTGGGCCATCAGGTCGGCAGCGACCACCATGGGCTTGGCCGTGGCATCGGCCAGCACGCAGACCTCGGAGGGGCCGGCAACCATGTCGATACCCACGTCGCCCGAGACAATCTGCTTGGCCGCGGCAACAAAGGCGTTGCCCGGACCGGTGATCTTGTCGACGCGCGGAATGGTCTCGGTACCGTACGCCAGCGCGGCCACGGCCTGAGCGCCGCCCACCATATAGATTTCGTCCACACCGCCGAGCTTTGCCGCGGCGAGCGTGTAGGGGCTGATGAGGCCGTCCTTTTGCGGCGGTGTCACCATGACCACGCGCTTGACGCCGGCAACCTTGGCGGGAATGGCGTTCATGAGCACCGTGGAGGGATACTGCGCGCGACCGCCCGGCACATAGATGCCAGCCGCCGCGAGCGGGGCCACCTTAACGCCGAGCATCGTGCCGTCCGCACGCGTGGTAAACCAGCTCTGCTCGATCTCGCGCTGGTGGAACTCGCGAATCTGGCGCGCGGCCTTCTCGAGCGCGGCGACAAAAGCGGGATCGAGGCCTTCGAGCGCGGCATCGATCTGCTCCTGCGGCAGGCGAAAACTCTGCAGTTCAACACCGTCAAAACGCTGGCAGTAATCGCGCACCGCGGCATCGCCGTTGGCACGCACGTTGGCCACGATATCGCGGGCGGCGTCAACAATGTTTTGCGGCAGCACGCCCTTACGGTTGAGCTGGTTGGTAACGAGTCGCTCACCGGGAGCAAGCTTGATGGTCTTCATTTCGGTATCCCCTATCGGTCGAGGTTG
>CALBUZ010000037.1 GCA_937969105.1 uncultured Collinsella sp.
CTTAAGGACGGCACGGAGCAGGTCATTAAAGACGACGGCGTGGCGAACAATTACTTCGGTCTGGGAAGCGACGAAGGTGTTACCTGGGTCTCGACGCAGCTGATCGACCCCGATTGGGTCGGGAGCGTTCATGTAGAGCGGCGCCTACTCGACAATAACGGCGGTGAGCCGCAGCTCCTGAGCATCACGCTGGAGTAGGCGACTGCTAAGAAACCCTGACCTCTGGGCGAGCGCGCGTCCCTCTTGCTAAACAAATGTCACCTCTGGGCTTCGCCTGAACTGCCTCCCATTTCTTGGACACGAGAAATGGGAGGCTTTTTATGCGTGTCGACTTGAGGATGAAGCACGACATCGAGGCCAGGAAGGCGGCAATCGAGCTCTTCGAGCGAGGCCACGGCTCCAAGTCGGCGGCGAAGGCGCTGTCGGTCCCGCGCAACACCGTGAGACAATGGCTCTACGTATACCGGTCGTTCGGAAGCGAGGTGCTGCTATCCATGGACGGCAAGCGGGCCAGGTACACATACGAGCAGAAGGTCGCCGCCGCCTCGGCCGTGGTCGACGGCGGCATGAGCAAGCAGGATGCCATGAAGGCGTTCGGGGTCATGTCCATGGCGCCGCTCAAGAGATGGTGCGCGCTCTACCGCGAGGGCGGCGCCGAGGCGCTCAGGCCCAAGCCCAAGGGCAGGCCGAAGGGGTCCCGCTCCAGGCCGCGCGAGCGCACCCGCGAGCAGGAGCTCGAGGAACGCTGCCGAAGGCTCGAGACCGAGGTGGCCTACCTAAAAAAATTGCGCGCCCTGGTCGAGAGGGACGGGCTCTGACCAGGGCGAAAGTCGAGGCCGTGAGCGCCCTGCGCGCGGAGGGATGCGAGCTGGGGCGCCTGCTGGAGTGCGCCGGCCTGGCTCGGTCCAGCTACTACTACGCGCTGTCGCACCCGGCCAGGCCGACGCGCCCGGAGCTGCGGGGCGCGGTGGCGGAGATCTTCTCGCGCACGGCCAACGGATGCGGCCACCGCCAGGTCGCCATGTGCCTGCGCGCCGAGCTGGGCGCGCGCATAGCCGACAAGACCGTGCTCAAGATGATGCGGGAGATGGGGGTCCGCTGCGGCATCCGCCGCGAGACCGAGCACCATAGGTACAATTCGTACAGGGGCGTCGTGGGCGAGACGTTCGAGAACGTCATCGGGCGCGACTTCGCCGCCGACGGGCCGTGGCAGAAGATGGGCACCGACGTCACCGAGTTCAAGCAGCCCTGGGGCAAGGCCTACTTCGCGCCGGTGTACGACTTCGGCAGCAAGGAGATCGTCGCGTGGAGCACGTCGAGGAGCCCGGACATGGCCCAGCAGATGACCCTGCTCGACCGGCTCCTGGCGAAGATGCCCGAAGGCGAGACCCCCATCCTGCACAGCGATATGGGCTGGCAGTACCAGCACGAGGCGTGGACGGGCCGCCTGAGGGAGGCGAAGATAACGCAGAGCATGTCGCGCAAGGGCAACTGCATCGACAACGGCGCGACCGAGCAGGTCTCCGGCCACATGAAGGACACTGATAATGGGAATCGCGCTATCGACGAGGGTTATCGGCGAAAATGCGCACGAGCCGACGCGATGGCCCATTAAAGGACTGCCGTCGATTCCAGCGACTGGCCTCAACTCGAAGAGCCTCGCGTCGGCCCCGACCAAGGCCGGCCAATGACCTAATAGGAGCATGGGCTCGGGCGCGTGGACCTAGCAACCCGCATGGTACAGCCCCCATCAGTGTTCTGTCTAGCCAGCCTTCGGTTCGGACCGTTTCGCAAGCGTTGATCCGAAGGGCTGCATATGAGCGAGTTGGAGAAAGGCCTCGTCTTTGCCGGCGTCGACACCCACAAAGACACCCACACCCTCTGTCTCCTCGACCACATGGGGAGAGCAATCGGGACATTCAGGTTCGCCGCGGACGCGAAGGGCTACGATGCCCTCGCCGGCAAGATAGGCGGCCCGGCAACGTGCGTCGGCGTCGGCGTCGAGGGGACCGGCTCGTACGGCGCCGGCCTGACGCGAAGGCTCCTTGAGCTTGGGTACCGCGTGCACGAGGTGATGGTGCCGGGAAGGGCGAGGCGCAAGCCGGGCCGTCCGAAGAGCGACCCGGCCGACGCCGAGGTGGCGGCGCGGCAGGTCCTTGCCAGGGTCAACCTGTCGAAGCCCAAGGACCAGTCCGGATGGACGGAGGAGCTCAGGCAGCTCATGATAGCCCGCGACCGCCTCGTGCAGGCCACATCGGCCATGATAAACGCTGCGAAATCCCTGATAGTGACGGCGCCCGAGGATCTGAGGAGCTCGTTGGAGGGCCTTTCCAGGAAGAGTCTCAGAAGCGCCCTCTCGACGCTCGACCCCGCCGCTGGCGGCATCATTCTGGCCCTGGGGTCCTTGGGAAGAGCCTGGGAGCTCCAGGATCGGGAGGCAGACGCCATCGAGGAGAGGATGAAGCGGGTTTTGGAGGCGAATGCCCCTGCCCTGCTCGCCGTTTACGGCTGCGGCACCGTTTCCGCCGCCGCCCTGGCTGTGGCAGGCGGCGGAAATCCCGAGAGGCTGGAAAGCGAGGCCGAGTTCGCCTCCCTGTGCGGCGTCGCCCCGCTGCTGGCGAGCTCGGGCAAGACGGAGCGCCACCGCCTGAACAGAGGGGGCGACAGGCGCGCCAACAGGGCGCTTTACCAGATCGCGGTGACCAGGATGTCGTATGACCAGAGGACCAAGGATTACGTCGCAAAGCGCAAACGCGACGGCAAGTCGAAGAAGGAAACCATCAGATGCCTCAAGCGCTACATCGCTCGCGAGGTATTCAGGGCCCTTCGCCGCCCCCTCGAAGTCAAGGGTCCGTCGTGGAAAGATCTGCGACCCGCCAGGCAGGCCCTGGGTATCACCTTGGTCGAGGTGGGCAAGGCCCTCAACGTAGGCTTCCAAAAGGTGAGCTATGCCGAAACAGGCAGGCTGATGAACGCCAAATTCCTAGAAGAGTACGATGCGTGGCTGAAGTCGCAGCTAAGAATAGTGGGTTGACATACATAGGAGCTTCGAGTTCTTCCGGGGAAGGTCGTGGGCCGACTTCGAGTCCTTCAAGGAGGACCTCGATGCCTACGTGGTCCACTGGAACACGATGAGGCGCCAGGTTAAGCTGAAGGGACTGACCCCGGAGGAGTTCCGGAGGCAGTCCCTTGTAGCGTAGTCTTTATTTGAGCCGTCCAAGTTTTGGGGTGCAGTTCATTTGCGGGGCCGGGGCTGTCAAAACAAGCGCCATGAAGGGAAGCTCCTCCGGCTTACTCGCGATCCCAGACGGGGGGCACGGGGGCGTCGGGGGTGGACCAGGTGCCCAAAGGCGCGTTGGGCGCGGCATCGAGCGTGAGGTCGGCGAAGTTGCCGGCAAGGTAGCTCCTCAGCGCCGGGATGCCGATCATGGCGGCGTTGTCGCCGCAGGCGCGCATGGGCGGCACGGTCACGCGGACGCCCATCCTCGCGAAGGTCTTCTGATAGGCACCGCGCAGCGCGGGGTTGGCGGCCACGCCGCCGCCGATGCAGATGTCGTTGACGCCGGTCTGCTCGACGGCCGTCTTTGCCTTGGCAACCTGCACGTCAACGACGGCCGCCTCGAAGCTCGCAGCCAAATCGGGCAGGTTGATGGGCCTTCCGGCACGGTTTTCACCCTCGATGTAGGTGATGACCGCGGTCTTCAGGCCGGAGAGGCTGAAGGAGTAGTCGCCCGAGTGCATCATCGCGCGCGGGAAGTGGATGGCCTTCTTATTGCCCTTGGCGGCAAGCTTGCTGATGACGGGGCCGCCGGGGTATCCGAGGCCGAGCGCCTTGGCCACCTTGTCGAAGGCCTCCCCCACCGCGTCGTCGATGGTCGCGCCGAGGACCTCGTAGTCGCCCCAGGCGCGGACGTGGACGAGCATGGTGTTGCCGCCCGAGACCAGGCTCGCCACGAAGGGCGGCTCGAGGCCCGGCGTCTCGAAGAGATTGGCCATTAGGTGGCCCTCGAGATGATGCACGGCAACGAGCGGCAGGTCGGCGGCGGCACAGAGACCCTTGGCAAAGGCGACGCCCACCACGAGCGCGCCCACAAGGCCGGGGCCTGCGGTCACGCCGACGGCGGCGAGGTCCGTAGGCGCGAGCGTGTCGACGCCGAAGTGCGCGCCCGCCTGGGCGAGCGTCTCCTCGAGGACGCCGACGATGGCCTCGGTGTGCTTGCGCGAGGCGATCTCGGGCACGACGCCGCCGAATCGCGCGTGGAAGTCAATCTGCGTGGCGACGACGCTCGCGCAGACAACGCCGTGCGAGTCGGTGACGGCCATGGCGGTCTCGTCGCAGGAGGACTCGATGGAAAGGATGAGCGGGCCCGCCGCGGCGATGGCGGCGCGCGCCTCGTCGGAGCGGGGCGCGGGTGCGATGGGCCACGGGCGGATGGAGGCGCGCGGAGCGGGGTCATGGTCGGGGTCCTGCGCGCGCCCGACGTCGGCGAGCGGCAGGTCGGCGCGCATAATGCGTGCATCGTGGCCGGCTCCGTAGTAGTTGGGGCGGACGCCCGCCTCGGTGAAGCCGAGACGACGGTACAGCTTCTCGGCAGGGTCGTTTCCAACCTCGACCTCGAGCGACGCCCACGTGGCGTTGAGCATCTGCGCGTCATAAGCGACGCGCGCGACCAGGCGCGCGGCAATGCCCTCGCGGCGACGGCCAAGAGCCACGGCGACGTCGGCGATCTGCAGCTCGTCGCATACGACGGTGCCGCCCGCATAGCCGATGATGCTTCCCCGGTCGTGCGCGACCCACCACACGTGGTTGTGCGCGGTCACGTCGTCATAGAAAACGTTCTCGGGCCACGGCTCGTGATTCGCGGAGGCAAAGACCTCGGCCTCGAGCTCCGCGACGGCGTGGACGTCGTTGACGGTCATGGGGCGCAGCTGGCAGTGGATGTCCGCGAGCGCGTCGTCGCAGCCGGTGAGCTCGACGGTCGCGGGCTCCTTCAGGCCAAGGCGCGTGCGCTCGTTCTCCTCCGCGTCGGAAAGGCGCGTGTAGATGGGCAGCACGAGCGCAGGATCGCCGGGCTGCTCGTCAAAAGACCCCGCCTCCGCCGCGGCGCGCGCGAGCCCCTCGCCCGTAGGCCACCATGCCTCCTCAGGCGCAAACTGGCCATCGCCAAAGCCGACGGCCTCGAACTTCGCGCGGTACTTGGCCAGCCCGTTGCCCGTAAGCGCAAGCTCCCCCGCGTCCGCGCGGGCAGCCCACTCGGCCACGCACGCGTCGGCCTTGACAACGCTCTCGGCCACGAAGGTGCGGTGCGCGCCGGCATCATCC
>CALBUZ010000038.1 GCA_937969105.1 uncultured Collinsella sp.
GGAACCCATGAGTATCAAGCACTCTTTCCTACGCATTTTCCCAGTTGGCGAGGATGCCAATTGGCGTCGATACTCGATGGGTGCGAATTAAGACACCGACTTTTCCCAAATGCGGGCCGGAAGCGCCTGAAGTAGCATGGATGGAGCTTTGCCGGAGCGTCCAAGGAGGCCAAAAAGCCATGAAACTCATCATCGCGTCCGATATCCACGGCGCCGCCGATTGGTGCGGCCGCCTCATGTCTGCCATTGAGGTCGAGAACCCCGATCGCGTGGTGCTTTTGGGCGACCTGCTGTACCACGGCCCGCGAAACGACCTGCCCGCCGACTACGCGCCCAAGCGCGTGATCGAGATGCTCAACGGCATCGCCGACCGTGTCATTGCCGTGCGAGGCAACTGCGAGGCCGAGGTCGACCAAATGGTCCTCGACTTTCCCTGCATGGCCGACCACAACATCCTTGTGGACCCTGCTGCCGACAACAAGACGCTCTTCTTTACCCACGGCCACGTGTACGGCCCAGGGCTCCACAACAGCGTCGACAACTGGCCTGCCCTGCCCGCCAACTCCGCGCTCGTCTACGGCCATACCCACAAGAAGGTGCTGCAGGAGGTCGAGGGCCACGAGGGCGTGTGCGTGTTCAACCCCGGCTCCGTGGGCATTCCCAAGGACGGCACCCACAGCTTCGGCGTCTACGAGGACGGCGTCTTTGAGCACCGGTTGCTGTAGCGGTTTCCCGCGGGTGGAGCGGAATAGATCGATTAGGTAGCCGCTGTCCCGTCAGCTTATTTCGACACTGTCGACTTGTAGTGTCGAAGGTTGCTGGCGGGACATTGTTTTGCCGTCTTGTTTCTGTCGAATCCTCACGTCGAGCTACGAAACGGCTCGAGCCGCGCGACAGGCGAAGTTCCCCCGAGTAGTCTAAAGCTACGAAGAAGGGAGACGCATAGATGTCGGCTGCGGAGACCAGGCAAGAGCTTCTTGATCATCTGGACAAGATAACGCGCGAGGCTAAGCTAGACTCGGTCGATTCGTTTACGACGACGAGAATCGCGACGGATATCAATGTGTCCCGAACCCTTGCGAGCCAGTATGCGAACGAGCTTGTTCGTGAGGGGCTCGTGGTCAAGGTCAATTCTCGTCCGGTGATTTATCTGCACAAGGCTTCGTTCGAGAGGCTTCTCCAGACGACGCTCGATTCCTGCGAGTACTCCTCCATGAGTGCGTTGCTCAGGGACGCCGGCGTTGACAAAGCGAAGGAT
>CALBUZ010000039.1 GCA_937969105.1 uncultured Collinsella sp.
CTTTACCGCGACGGTTGAGGATTGGGCGGGTGCACAGGACGTGCCGGTCCAGTTCGGGTTCTTCGTTGCCAAGGGGCAACGGGAGATTCCGCCGGAGTGGGTGTGGTCCTGGGTCGAGGAGCGAATCGCGCCGCCAAGCAGGCAAAACATCGGCTCTGTAATGCGCGCGAACGGTTTGGGCGAGTACGATCCGCTTGAACTGCTACTCGCAGGGGAGGGACGCAGCCTTCAAGACGGGTTTTATCTCCGGGAGGTCACCGCTCCTTACCCAGGCCGAGCTCTCGCGCAAATCAGGCGTTCCCCAGGAAACGATCAGCCGGATCGAGCGCGGTCGCGCGAACCCGACGATGTCGACGCTCGAGAAGCTCGCGCGGGCGATGGGAGCAAAGATCAATCTGACCATCGGATAGCTGCTGCCCGCCCTTCTTACCAAATCAACTAACTCCCATGCGGCGGACGCATCTGGGCCAAAAAACGCTCAGATGCGTCCGTTGTGTGGGAGTTAGCGCTACTTTGTACGAATTGCTGCCCGCTTGAAACAAATCCGTCCTTCAGCGCGTATCTAGTGCGAGGGCCCTAAACAACGTGCATACGGCGAAGAAAAGAGGGGGTCGTGCTCGAGGCGGAATTCCGAAAAGCGGTCGCCGTGAAGCGCGACTTGGTGTTTCGCGTGGCGTACACCTACCTGCGCGACGCCGCCGACGCGGACGATGTGGCACAGGACGTTTTTGTAAAGCTTCTCAGGCGAGACGAGCCTTTCGATGGGGATGGGCACCTTAAAAACTGGCTCATCCGAGTGACCATCAATGAATGTAAGTCGCTGTTTCGCCGGCCGTGGCGACGCGTGGAGGATATTGCCTCATACGTCGATTCGCTGCAGGTGCCTAATGCCGAGTCTAGAAACCTTCTTGTCGAGGTCATGCGGCTTCCCGAGAAGTACCGCGTGCCTATCGTGCTTTTTTACTACCTTGAGTTGCCCACCCAGCAGATAGCCGATTACCTGCATGTCCCGGCGGCGACGATTCGAACGAGGCTTGCTCGTGGACGTGCGAAGCTGAGGAAACTCCTGGAGGGAGAGGATTATGAATAACGACCAGCTTAAAGCTGCTTTTGACGCGATGCATGCCGACGACGAGCTCGCGGACCGTGCGCTTTCCCGCGCATCTGGTGAAAAGAAGCCCCGTCGTCGTGGTGCGGCCAAGCCCCTCACTGCGGTTGTAGCTGGCTGCGTCGCGGCTGTTCTGGCCACCGGCGGAGTCGCCTACGCGGTGGTTAATTCCGATTTCTTTGCGCAAGCATGGGGGAACCACGGGCAAGGGAGGACACAGACATGGTCCTTCTTGGTGAGGACAAGATCGACCGCGCGATCG
>CALBUZ010000040.1 GCA_937969105.1 uncultured Collinsella sp.
TTATTTGTTTCCAGAACCAAATCCAAATGCTGAATACATTTCCTTAGCTCAGCATCAGTTACGCTCAAGGAATACTCTTTGCAATAGGAAGATAGATGACTCAGCATCTCGTCAGCCTGCTGATCTGTAAGTACAAACAACAGAAGCTCCTTTCTGACAAAAATCAGTGTATCGAGAACTTTTGACAAAAAAAGGGGACGTGGAAACCACGCCCCCTTAGCATAAGCTCGAGTAGATTATCGAGCAACAATCACCACATGGCGATCAGGGTCAGAACCCTCAGAATGGGTATCGACAGCGTCATTGCCACGAAGTGCAATATGAACCAGTCGGCGCTCATAGGCATTCATGGGCGGAAGCGAAACACTCTTATGAGTGCGGATGGCACGCTCGGCGGCAGACTGAGCCATAGAGGCAACCTTGTCCTGACGACGGCTCTTGTAGCCCTCAACGTCAACCACAACCGGATACCTAAAGCCAAGTTTGCGGCTCACCAGCAAAGAGAACATGACCTGAAGAGCATCAAGGGTACGACCATGACGGCCAATGAGAACAGCAAGATCGGGAGCCGTAACATCCAAAATCAGCTCGCCCTCGTCGCCCTCGTACTCATCAATAGGAGAGTTGGCGGCATCGAAGTGCGAAAGGATGGAACGCAGAATGGAAATCGCAACATCGGCAATGGTGTCGAGCTCCTCATCGGTCAGCTCTTCACCGGCCTTGTAGCGCTGTGCAATCTCGGGATAATCGCCCGCAATCTGCGGGGCAACCTCCTCAAGCATATCCTCGATGATCTCTTCAGACATAACGTACTCCAAAAGTTAGGTACCTAAATAAGATTGATATCCCGACTACTTCTTCTTGTGCGGACGCGGCTTCTTCTCGCGACGGGTAACCTCGACCTGCAGCGGAGCGTTCTTGAGGCGCTCCTCCTCATCGGCCTTGGCCTTGTCGATAACCTTCTGCGTCACGAAGATCTGCTGGATAACCTGCCAGGCAGAAGACACATCGTAGTACAGCAGAACGCCGACGGGCAGGCTCCAGCCCATCCAAAGCATCATGACGGTCATGACGACAGCCATCATGCGCATGCTCTGGGCCTGCTGACCAGTCTGATTGCGGGACATATACAGCTGCGGAATCAGGGTCAAGACAGCAAACAGGATCAGGCAGATCAGCGCAGGCAGCGCAACCATAAAGCCATCGGCAAAAGAGGCGCTCGGCGTGGTGGTCAGATCGGGCAGGATGTTAAAGAACGAGAACGTGCCCTCGTTAAAGTACTGCGGCAGGTTGCGCAGAAGCGTGAACAGGGCGATAAGGATGGGCATCTGAATCAGAAGCGGCAGGCAGCCGGCCAGCGGATTGAACTTGTTCTCGCTGTAGAACTTCTGCATCTCCTCGGCCTGACGCTGGGGATCGTCGGCATAGCGCTCCTGGATCTCGAGCATCTTGGGCTGCAGCACCTGCATGCGAGCCGTCGACTTGGTCGACTTGAGCATAAGCGGCGTCAGCAGCAGACGGATGATGACCACCAGAATGATGATGGACAGGCCCCAGTCGACCGCAAAGGTCTGGATGAGCTTGAGCAGCTCGAAAAGGATGTTAACGATCCAATCCCACATGTAAGTTTTCCTCCGATAGCGAGTGCCCGCTAAGGCACAGGGTCATAACCGCCGACGTGCAGGGGATTGCAGCGAGCGATGCGCCTCACGGCAAGCCAGCAGCCTCTCAAAACACCGTACTTCTCAATCGCCTGGATAGCGTATTGTGAGCACGTTGGGTAATAAATGCAGGCGTCAGGCAATAAGGGCGAAATAACCTGTTGATATATGCGAATAGGAGCGATGGCAACACGTCGCAAAACGTGATTGCTCATCGCTCCTCCCCGGCAACGCCGGCGCGTTTCATAAGCGAACACAATGCCTTGTCCATCTCCTGCGGCGAGGAAACCCTCGTCTTGGGAGTCGCGAACAAGATGATGTCATAACCCGCAACGGGAAATCCGCAGCTGCGGGCGGCCTCGCGCATCACACGCTTAGAACGATTGCGCACAACTGCGCAACCGAGTCGTTTAGCACCAACGAAGGCGACCCTTCCAGAGTCGCCTTCACCAACCGATTCACATATGGTCATTCGAATCAGAGGGTGATTGAAACGACGCCCCTGACTGAACACATGCTCGAAATCTTGCCGAGACTTAATAGTCTTCATGCGAGATGTGTGTATCGCTGCTAGACAGTGAGACGCTTGCGGCCCTTGGCGCGACGACGGGCGAGCACGGCACGACCACCCTTAGTGGCCATACGGGCACGGAAGCCATGGGTCTTGGCACGCTTACGCTTATTAGGCTGATACGTACGCTTCATCTTAAGTTCCTCCTGCTGCATTTCGAATGTCCGCGGGGGCGCGGACGCAGATATAGACACGTGAGCTTGAAGATTGT
>CALBUZ010000041.1 GCA_937969105.1 uncultured Collinsella sp.
GTGGGGGACCAAGACGGCAAGACCGGCGTCTTTGAGTTCGTGGGTAAGGAGCTGAAGCAAAAGCCGGTTCATGAACACACCGCCCGAGAGCGCGACAGTATCGAGACCCTCGCGATCACAAATCTCGTATGCGATGTGGGTCGTGGCGTGCGTAATGGCGATGTGGAACCCGAGGGCGAGCCTGTCGGCCGGCGCGCCTGCCTCGATTCCATTCAGAAGAGCTTCGATGAGCGGTTGGGGGTCCAAGATGGGGGAGTCGGCGTCAGACGTGAATACGCCTGCATGATTGCCGTCGAGACGAACGGGCTTACCGCCGAGCGCGCGCCAGGCGGCGGCTTCGAGTTCGATGGCAGGCTCGCCTTCGTAGGTTGCCTGCCCGCAAATGCCCAAAACTGCAGCGGCGGCGTCAAAGAGACGCCCCATACTGCTCGTGCGTGGGCTGTTGAGGTTCCGCTCGATCATCGTAGTCGTGATGTCGCGCGTTTGCTCGTCGAGGGTGCTCAATAGCCCCGCGGCACCCGGGTGCTCGAGCAGGCCGAGCTCGCTCAGCAGGGCAAAGGCATTGCGCCGGGCATCGCGCACGGATGCGGCGCCGCCGGGGAGCGCCCAGGTGCGCAAATGCGCGGCGCGTTCAAAATCGGCAAGGCCGGCAACAAGAAACTCGCCGCCCCAAATGGTCCCATCGGTGCCGGCGCCGGTGCCGTCAAAGGCGATGCCAAGGACGCGCGCGTCGGTTGTAAGCTGGCCCGCGGCGATAGCCTCGGCCATTACGCTGACGATATGCGCATGATGGTGCTGCACCTCGACGAGCGGCAGATTGCATTTTCGCGCCTGCTCGCGCGCCCACTGACTCGATAGGTAGCTGGGGTGCAAGTCGCAGGCCAGCGCGGCGGGCGTCAAGTCGAAGAGATCTTCCAAGCGCGTGCGCGCGGCGTTCCAGGCATCGAAGGTCTCGCCGTTTTCGACATCGCCAATATGCTGCGACACAAAACAGGCCGCCTCGCCGTTCGCATCCTCGCGTGTGAATGCGATCGTTGCCTTTTGCTGTGGGCCGCAGGCGAGCACGCAGGACGGAGCGCCGTCGAGTGCCGGCAGCGGCAACGGCCGAGGCGCATATCCGCGAGCGCGGCGCACGGGCATAACGACCCCACCGACCACGCGTACCACGGAGTCGTCGTAGCGTGAGAGAATCGCACGGTCGTTACCGAGCAGCGCATCGGCAATGCCGGCGGCAACGAGGTGTTCCCAAGCAAGGCCGTCATCAGTCTCGATAGGTTCCTCGCTCAGGTTTCCGCTGGTCATGACCAGCGCGTGCATGTCATGCGACGCGGCGGCTGCAAGCAGCAGATGCTGAAGCGGTGTATAGGGGAGCATAACGCCAAGCTCGGGCAGGTCGTGTGCGACGGACGGTGCGAGTTCAGGGGCGTTGGGGGCGCCGTAGGTGTCGTTGTCGACTACGCGGCGGCGCAACAGCACGATGGGGCGGATGCTACCGGTTAGCAAGCTGCGCTCGGCATCATCGACGTGGCACAGGCGTTCAGTATCGGCAAGGCTGCGCACCATAACGGCAAGCGGTTTGTTGCTGCGGCGCTTGCGACGGCGCAGCTCGACCACCGCCTGCTCATTGGCGGCGTTGCAGGCCAGATGGAATCCGCCCAGGCCCTTGATGGCGACAATACCGCCGCTGGCCAGCAGTTCGACACAGCGGTCAATAATGGCATCGCTGGTTTCGCGCGTGCTGCCGACGGCTGGCGTCGCCCCCGAGCCCTCGAGCTCCATGTCGCCCGCCGCCTCGCGCCAGGTAATATGTGGCCCGCAGTCAAAGCAGGCATCGGGCTGCGCATGAAAGCGCCGGTCAAGCGGGTCGCCATACTCTGCGGCACACTCGGGGCACATGGGAAAGCAATCCATCGACGTGGCCGCTCGGTCATAAGGCAGCGACCGGATGATGGTAAAGCGCGGCCCGCAGTTGGTGCAGTTGATAAAGGGGTAGTGATAGCGTCGGTCGGCGGGGTCGAACAGTTCGCGCAGACAGTCGTCACAGGTGGCGATATCGGGGGAGATGAGCGTCGTGTGCATGGTCTGATCCTGCGACGCTACGATACGAAAGGCCTGCTCATCATCGGCATCCCAAGTGTCGGGCTTCAGGTCTGCAACAGCGACATGCTCAACGCGGGCCGCGGCAGGCGCGTGCTTCGACAGCGCGGCGACAAAGCCGTCGAGTGCCTCGACCGAAGCATGCGCCTCGATGTGCACGCCATCGCCCGCGTTGAGCACCCAGCCGCAAATGCCATGCGCCATAGCCTCGCGATACACAAACGGCCGCATGCCAACGCCCTGCACAATGCCCGTCACGTGAATATGCACATGCCGCATGCGACCCTCCTTCATTAAAACCTGCCCCTTTACGGCAGGTGCGCTGCGGGAAATCCCGCTATAGCCCCAGGCTTTGCTTGGTGGCGGCGCAGGTGAGCTCGCCGTGCTTAACGCCGCGCAGCCCCAGCAGACGGTCAGCCAGCTCGTAGACACGCTCGCCGCGACCCTTGAGCGCCAGAATCTCCAGGCAGTTGTGGTGGTCCAGATGCACGTGCATGGTCGAGACAATCTCGTCGGTGTAGTCGTGCTGCACCTCGTCCAGACGGCGCGTCAGATCGCCGGTATGGTGGTCATAGATCATGGTGAGCGAACCGATGACCTGCTCGTCGGGCGTGCGCATCTGCTCCTTGGCGATCGAGGCGCGAATCAGATCGCGTACGGCCTCGGATCGGTTAGCCACGTCACCGCGGCGCGCGATCTGCTCGTCAAAGCGGCGCAGCAGGTCGTCGGGCGCGGTGACCGAAAAGCGGACCAGCTCGGAGCTGGGGCCGCTGCAGCGGCAGCTCGCTTCGTCGTCCGCACCGTGGTCGTGCGCATGCTCGTGCTCGGCCACGTTACACCAGTTTCACAGAGCCGACGGAGTTGTGATCTGCCTCGATGGCCTCCTCGTAGCCCTCGAGCGCATCGTGCGCCTCGTGCAGCGCAGACATGGCGGCCTCGAGCTTGGCGCCAATGCGCTCCATGTCAAAGTTCTCGGTCGCATGCAGCAGCTGATGGCTCCACTCGTGAGCGAGCTCAATGGTGTCGTCGACCTGCTTGACGCTCATGGCAAGCTGGCTCATGTTCATTCCGACGTCATGCATGGGAATCTCCTTTTGTACGGGGCGAAATGGTGGTTCAGATTCTACTACGCCCGCCTTGGGCGCCGCCGCATAAGAAAACGGGCGCGAGTCCGTCTGACTCGCACCCGTTCACTGGGGGCTGTTTGTATCTACCATACTATCCGTGGTCGCATGCCTTGCGTTTGGCACTCCGGCGAGCGGTGCGAAACCGCTCATGGACGGCAGACAGGTAACAAGCGTATTACAGATGTTTCTCCAGCAGTGCCTGAAGTCTTGCCTTGGGTAAGGCGCCGACCGAGCGGTCGACCTCCTCGCCGTTCTTAAAGACGATCAGCGTGGGGATGCTCATGACGCCAAACTTCATGGCCAGGTCCTGGTTGTCATCGACGTTGCACTTGGCCACAGCCAGCTTGCCGGCAAGCTCGTCGGCAACCTCGTCTACGATGGGCGAGAGCGAGCGGCAGGGGCCGCACCACGGGGCCCAAAAATCAACCAGTACGGGCAGGCTATCGTTGACGACAGCGTCGAAGTTCTCGGGGGTAATCTGCTTGATGTCAGCCATGGTGACCTCCATAATGTGACGCGGCTCGGCCGCGTAAAACTCAGTACGACCGTGCTTATACCCAGCGGCTCGTAAAGCAACCACTCGCGGGCGGCTCTTTTATATAATGGTGGGCACGCAAACGATTGGAGAGCGCATGCCCACGTCACAAAGCCAGAAAAAAGAAGCCATCGCTCAGGCGACCGAGCAGGAGCTCGCGTCGCTTGCAGATCGCGG
>CALBUZ010000042.1 GCA_937969105.1 uncultured Collinsella sp.
TTTTGTTTTTTTTTTTTTTTTTTTTTTTTTTTTTTTTTAATGATACGGCGACCACCGAGATCTACACTCTTTCCCTATACGACGCTCTTCCGATCTAAGGTGTCGAGGAAGGCGGCGTCGCCGAAGTTCACGCCGTTGTGGACGCCGATCACGCGGCTGCCCTCGACGTTGAAGGCGACGACGTCCTCATCGGCCCTGGGGGCGCTGGCGGTCAGGACGGTGATGTCGGCACCGGACTCGACGTGAGCGCGGTACAGCTCGTTGAAGTCCATGTTGAACACGAAGTTCGCGGACGAGAAGATCACGTAGTCGGACGTGGAGCGCGTGAAGAAGACCTTGTTGTGCACGAGGTCGCGCAGCAGGAAGCGCGCGCCGGTGCGGGAAGTGCCGAAGGCGCTGCCGGGCAGCACGAACAGGCCGCCGTTCTTGCGGTCAAGATCCCAGTCCTTGCCGGACTCGACGTGGTCGATGATCGAGCGGTAGTTGTAGGGCATGACCATGCCGACGGTGCGGATACCGGCGTTGACCAGGTTGGACAGCGCGAAGTCGACCAGACGGTAGCGGCCGAGGAACGGCAGCGACGAGATCGGTCGGTACTCGGTCAAGGGGCTGGTGGCCTTGGCGGAGTAGTTGCAGGTGATGAGGCCAATGACCTTTTGCATGATTAGTTCTCCCCCTTCCCGACAACGACGTCGTTGCCGATGACGGCGGTGTCCTTCGTCGCGTCGACGGAGCCGAGGTTGACGTTCTCCTCGACCACGGCGTTCTCGCCGAGAATCGCGCGGACAACGTGCGCGCCGTCCTTAACCACGGCGCCGGGGAGCAGCACGGAGTCCACAACGGTCGCGCGCTCGCCGATCACGGCGTCGGTGGAGATGATCGAGTGCTTTGCCTTGCCGAGGATACGGCAGCCGTTGGAAACGAGGCAGTCCTCGACCTCGCCGTTGCGGCCCACGAATGAGGGCGGACGGGTCGACGCGTTGGACATGATGGGGAACTTCTCGTCAAAGATATCGAACGCGGGGTTCGGGCCAAGAAGATCCATGCTCGTCTCGTGGTAGCTCGAGATGGTGCCGACGTCGCGCCAGAAGCCGTTGAACTCGTACGTGTACAGGCGCTTGCCGTCCTCGAGCAGCTTCGGGATGATGTTCTTGCCGAAGTCGTGCTCGGAGGTCTGGTCAACTGCGTCCTCGCGAAGGGCGGCCAGGAGCAGGTCGGTCGTAAAGATGTAAATGCCCATGGAGGCGAGGTTTGAATCGGGCTTCTTGGGCTTCTCGGTGAACTTGGTGATGCGGCCCTCCTCGTCGGTGGTGATGATGCCGAAGCGGGACGCCTCCTCCCAAGGCACGGGCATGACGGCGATGGTCAGGTCCGCGTTGTTCTTCTTGTGCGTCTCGAGCATCTCCGCGTAATCCATGCGGTAGAGCTGGTCGCCCGAGAGAATAAGGACGTACTCGGGGTCGTTCTGCTCAAACGCGCGACCGGCGGCGAACATGGCGAACGTGGAGCAGAAGACCTTCTTGCCCGTGGTGGCGATGCCCGCGGCGATGCCGACCATATTGGCCTCGGCGATGCCGACGTCGTAGAAGCGCTCGGGGTGGGCGGCCTTGAACTTGCCGGTCTGGGTGGCCGCGGCGAGGTCCGCGTCCAGGACCACGAAGTCGTCGCGCTCGGCGCCGAGCGCGACAAGCTCCTCGCCGTAGCTGACGCGGGTCGCGACCTTCTTGATATCTGCCATTAGAGCTCCTTCCCGGCGGCCTCGAGCTCGGCCATCGCCTGCGCGTACTGCTCGTCGTTGGGGGCCTTACCGTGCCAGCCGACCTGGTCCTCCATAAACGAGACGCCCTTGCCCTTGAGGGTCTCGGCCACGATACAGGTGGGCTCGCCCTTGTGGGCGCGGGCGGCCTGGAAGGCCTCGCGGACCTGCGCCATGTCGTTGCCGTCGGCGACCTCGATCACGTTGAACTTGAACGCGCGGAACTTGTCGGCGATGGGCATCGGGGAGTTGACCTCCTCGTTCGAGCCGTCGATCTGCAGACGGTTGTGGTCCACAACGAGGCAAAGGTTGTCGAGGTGCTGGTTGCCCGCGAACATCGCGGCCTCCCAGACCTGGCCCTCCTGAATCTCGCCGTCGCCGAGGATGGCGTAGGTGCGGTAATCCTCGTGCCAGTGCTTAGCGGCGAGCGCCATGCCCACGGCGGCGCTGATGCCCTGGCCGAGCGAGCCGGTGGACATGATTTGGTTGCGGGTCTTCTGAACCGCCGAGTGAAGCGAAACGGCAAGCGTGAACTGCTCGGGCTCGCGGGAGAACTTGCGGATCATCGGAATAACTCCGCAGGTGGATACGGTAAGGTGACGAGCGCCGATGCCCGCGCCTTCGGGGTCGTTGAGCTTGCGGAGCGCGGCCAACGTGTTGTCATAGTTCATGAACGGCTCGCCCTGGCCCATGAAGACGACGCTCGTTACGCGCGTGTTGAAGTCGTCGCGGACATGCATGACCTGGTCGTAAATCTCCGAAGGGGTAAGCGATCGCGTGAAGCCGGCACCGCCGGTGGCGCAAAACGCGCAGCCCATGGCACACCCGGCCTGGGTGCTCACGCAAACAGCGAGCTTCTTGCCGGAAGGCATGCCGACGCACTCGACGGTCACACCGTCGGTCATGCGAAGAAGGTACTTGCGGCTACCGTCCTCGGAAACCTGGCGAGCAACCTCCTCGACCCCGCCGAGGGCAAGGGACTCGGAGAGCTGGGCGCGCAGGGACTTGGGGAGGTTGGTCATGTCGTCGAAGGACTTGGCGTTCTTGTTCCAGATCCAGTCCTCGACTTGTTTCACGCGAAACGTCGGCTGCCCAAGCGACTCCATAAGAGTCGTCAGCTCGCCTTTTGTCATGGTTTTGAGGTCACGAATTTGGTTGGTATTCTTATCGGTGTTGATAACAGC
>CALBUZ010000043.1 GCA_937969105.1 uncultured Collinsella sp.
AGACAGTGTTACAATATAAACAGTAAGCGCCTGACCAGCTTGTTTGAAAGGAGTTATTTTATTTTCGGTCATTGATTAAAAAGCCGCCCGCCCTTCCCTATCTAAGTTTGGCGACGAAGGGGGAGGGGCGAGCTAGCCTGAAAGGATTCTACCATGATTGTAGAGCCTGAACCGTACGCTGCCGTACAAGCATCAACTGCGGTTTCTTCTGATTCCAACTTGGGCCGCGAGCGCCTTCTTGGCATCGCTGAAGTGTGCAAGATAACCGGCTTGAGTCCGGTTACGGCCTCGAAGATGATGAAGGAGAGCGGGCGCGCGATTGCGTTGCACCGCCGCATTTACATCCTTGAATCGAGCTTCTTTGCATACCTCCATGAATTGGAGGCGAGCGAACCGTGCCGGCTTTAAATCCCATGAGCGTCGGCCTCGACGAGACCGCCTTGCGTATCTTAAAGAATAGGCCGCTTGGGCATATCGAACACGGTGCGCTGGATACTATCCTCGGAGGTCTTCGTCAATACCTGTGCATCGTCCCCGGCGGACCCGGTACGGGTAAAACAACGTTTATGCAGCAAATCGCCGACGGATGGGCCATTGCTGGCCATCCGGTGGTCATCTTTGAGGGCGAGCTCGGGCGAGACAGCATGCTCGCGAAGAGCCTCACCCGCATCTCGGGCGGCGAGCTCACGCACGATGATATGAACGGCGATGGCATGTCTGAGGACAAACGCGGGCTCTTCGAGAAGGTTCTCGACATTTACGCCCGCAGCATCGCCGAGCGAATGTATATCATTCCTGGTGAAATTAAATATGCCGGGATGCGAAAGGCAATCGAAGAGGTTGCCGATAAACATGGCGAACCGCCACTGGTTATTGTTGATTACGCGCAAATCGTCTCTTTGCCGCAGGAACTGCGCATTGCCGACGAGCGTATCGGCCTCAAGCTCGTCGCTTCCGAGCTCCGCCGAATCGTGGATGAGGCCCATTGTCCGCTCTTCGCTATCTCATCAATTAACCGCGTTAATTACGACAAGCAGACCACCGGGCTTCAGGCGATAGGCGGGTGCAACATGTTCGAGTATTCGGCAGATCTCGTTATGTCGCTTTCTATTAAGGGCGATAAGCCCGAAGAGCGTAATGCCAATATGTTGCTTAAAAAACGGCCCGTCATTGCTTCAATCACAAAGAACCGTTACGGTTCCTGCGGTATTGTCGAGTTTGAGTTCAACGCACCAGCAGCGATGTTTACCGAAATCGGCTAATTATGGAGCCCGGACCCTACATTGGTGGATACCGGGCTCCCAATCCATGCTTGTCGTCCGATGAGCTCGCGCGCGCCGAGAACAGGGATCTTCCTCTGCTCTCGGCTGATGAGCTCATTTGGGAATGGAAGCGCCTGCTCGATGCTCTCGATATCTATAGAGAACAATGGCGACCATACCGTATATATCTCGGCAGCTTGCCGGGAGTCCCCTTCGATGTCTGGGCGAGGGTGAGGATTGGGCGCATCGGTCAGATGCTCCAAACAATTTCAACTTAATAAAAGGGGCGGGGCCGATGCGTCGGCCCCGCTCGGATTGGATGGTTATGACTTCCATGAATACGCATATCAACGTACGGATGAGTGAGTCGCAGCGTAAGGCTATCGAGGAGAAGGCGGCGGCCATGAACATGCCGGCGTCCTCCTTCATGCGCGATGCCGCCCTGCTCTGCGGCGAGAAGCCGGTCAGGGTCGCCGACGCGGGGGAACTTGCCGGTATCAGGACTGAGTTGAAGAAGATCGGCACGAACCTCAACCAGGCGGTCCGCGCCCTCAACACCTACGGGTCCGATCCGGTCGTCCTCAATAATCTCAACCGGGCGACATCAATCGTCTCGACGGCGGTGGGCTGGGTCAACGACCTACTCGCCCGTGCGAGAGAGTAGGTGGTTCTCGTGAAGGAGAAGCTGGTCATGGCGCTGGTTTTCGCAGCGCTGCTTACCGCGGGGTTTGCGCCACTTATCGCCATTCCCCTCGATTGCATGATCCTCGGATTTCCAATCGAGCTGAGCTCGATCGGATTCACCCTGAGCGTGGATAACACCATTTGGTGGTGGATTAACGTGGGGCCTCATTGCGTCCCTGGCTGCCTCGCCTCGTTCGCGCTGTTCCTGTCGGTATTCGTGCTCATGCAGCTATCGGCTTCCTCGAAGGAGCGAGCCGCCGACGGAGGTGTACTTGGGGAGGCGCGGGTGAAAACGGGGCCGGAGACCATCCGGGGCTCGGAGATTTGGGACGGGCACGGACAGCCGAAAAGCAGAGGATTCGTGTACGGGTTTGAGAAGACGCTGTTCGGCTCCAAGTATCTGTTCGAACCGAGGCGGCACATGTTCCTCGACGGCTCAACGGGTGCCGGAAAATCAAGATCGCTGCTGATCCCGACAATTGATCTGCTGACGTATGGGGCGGATGACGGGGAATCGAGGCCGCAGACCATTATCGTGTCCGATGTGAAGAGTGAGCTCATCGAGTTGACGGGCGACGAGCTGGAGCGTCGCGGGTACCGGGTGCTTCTGCTGGACGCCCAGCATCCCGAGAAGAGCGACACGTTCAATCCACTGGAAATGGTCGATAGGCTCGCGAACGGGGGGAATCTGCCGGGGGCTGAGCAGGCCGCGGATGCCGTCGCCCGTACGCTCATCGCCGGGGAGGGCGATGCGAAGGCGAGCCACTGGACGGAATCCGCGCGGTCGCTGCTCGCCGCGACGATCCTTCTGGTCGTGCTGGACGAGGGCTGCCCGCGGGGCTGCAAGCACCTCGCGACGGTCTACCACATCATGTGCCTGGGGACGGAGGGGGCCGGCGAGGATCCGTGTGAGCCGCTGAAGGGCCTGTTCCGTTCCCTGCCGCAGGGGCATCCGGCCCGCTCGCGTGCCTCACAGTTCATCTCGAGCGGCGGCAACGAGCTGAGGAGCATCGTTTCCACGCTAAAGGTCAACCTGAGGATCTACGCTTCGGCGCCGATTGCGCGAATGGTCTCGGGCGATGATATCGATCCGAGTAGAATCCTGAGCGAGAAGACCGCGCTGTTCCTCCACGTGATGGACGAGGGCTCCCCCTACAACGCGATCGCGGCGGTCCTGTTCGAGCAGCTCTACGCTGCCGTGTATTCCATCGCGGACGCAGCTGGTGGAAAGCTGCCGCGGCCGGTGTCCATCCTCGGCGACGAATGGGGGAACCTGCCGAAGGTCGAGTGCCTGCCTAGCCTTCTCAGCCTTGGGCGCTCGTACGACCTGTTCTGGATGGGCGCAGTCCAGAACATCTCTCAGCTGAACAAGTACGGCGAGCGCGACGGACGGAAGAAGATCCTGGCAAACTGCGGCGTCAAGGTCGCCATGAAACTGGGCGAGGCCGAGGACCGCCAGTATTTCACCGAGCTAGTCGGGAAGACGACGCGGCACACCATGGGAACCAGCTCGAGCAGGGGGCCTTCGGGCGGTACGGGGTCGACATCCTACAGCGAGCACGCCGACGACCTGATTCATCCTTGGGAGTGGACGGAGATGTCCCCCGACAAGGACGGCGTCATCGTGGTGAAGACCGCGGAGAACGGCGTGGGCAGGGAACATGCGGGGTGCTTCCGGGCCCCTGTCTGCGATTGCACGCGGATGCCGACGAAGGAGCACTTCGATCTGGGGACGCGCGAGCACGAGGCGGCCAAGAGGATGGAATACCAGGCCAGGCTGATATCAAGGCAAATGGGTCGGGAGGACGGCGTCGATCTCTGGACTCCCGAATTCGAGGAAGAGGCCGCGGAGCCGCCTGTTGCCGACGGATGGTCCGGCCTCTTCGTCGACTGACGGCGGTTTTTGAAGGGAGTTGGAAAATGACCGCAATCAAGCAGGCGAGCGTCATGAGCGGGGAGCACCTCCAAAACCTCAAGCGGTATTTCGATTGGGACAGGGAGAAAGTCCTGGACCACGATACCCAGCACATCATCGATGAGGATCGATGGTTCGAGGAAATGGACGCCACCCGGGAGGCGGCCGGGCACAACCGGCCCGGGAAGCAGGGTGCAAGGTGCACGTACATGCAGCATCAGGTGATCGGCTTCAACCCGGACGAGTGCTCCTGCAACGGCGGGCCGATGACGCCCTCGCGTTGCATGGAGTACGCGAGGGACTACATCGCCAAGCGCTATCCCAACCAGGAGATCGTGATTGTGCTGCATGAGGAGAGGTGCAGGTCGGATGGATCGGCCCGATTCGCCGCTCACCTCGCCATCAATAGGACGGACCTCGAGACTGGGCGGCGTCTGAACGACGGGCCGGCGAGGGCGGCGGCGAAATCCCGCGTGAGAACGGTGGAGGAGCTCGATACGAAGTACGGCCTGAGCCAGCTCGAAAGGGGCCTCTCGAACTCGAAGGTGCACGCGCGCCAGCCCGGTCGCGAGGAGCGCGAGATGGCAAAGAAGGGGAGATCCGACAAATCCGAGAACGCAAGGGTCCGAGCGATTGTCGCCCAGAGGGCAGAGGAGGTCGGGAGGCTCAAGAGCTGCCCCGACCGCTTCGGAGAGTTTGCAAGGCGGTTGGAATCGGATGGGATCGAGATCGCCCGATCCAAGCGGGGGGCGCTGCAATACCGCTATCACTCGGAGTCCCTCGGCAAGACGAGGAAGATCAACGGCGCGAGGCTCGGCTACGCCGTCAACCGCTCGACCGGGCGGATTATGAGGTTCACGGCAAGGGGAATCGACCTTGCCATACGGGCCGCGTGGGAGCTGGCTCGCGAGGGTGTGGATGACGAAAGAGGCCGGGACTGACTTTCATATCTGAGGTCCGTGCAACAGCCGGTAAGCCTGTTGCACGGTTCTGCGGGAGCGACTTTGGAGCGGTTCGCACATCCCGGCTTCGGCCGGGCAAGATATTCCGTTGCACGGAATACATATCTTGCATGCCCCGAGAAGCGTAGGCCGAATCGACCGGAGTGCAACGGGACAGGTGAGCGGAGGCGCAGTGATGGCGACCCAGGGGAGCCATCGAACGGAGCCGGAGCGAGAGCCGGCGGGGCGTGACACGGCGGGGCGATCGCGAGTTGAAGCCGAGTGATTGTCCCGCCGTTCACGGCCCGCCGGCGGCGGCCCGGGGTTCCAAGGGGACTCGTCCCTTTGGCGCGAAGGGGTCCGGGGATGGCGCGAGACATCCCCGTGAAACGCCGCGACGGGCACGCCCCTGTTAGCGTCAATCTAATTTTTACCAGTTTCACTAATCAAACGCGCCGTTCGCGCAAAGGCGGCTTCACCGCTTGCGCTAACGTATTTTCACCGATTCCGGTCACGCCTTGACGGGTCCGTCCCTCGGCAGGTCCTTCAGCCTGTAGGACCTGCCGGCTATCTTGACCAGGTGGCAGTGGTGGCAGTGGTGGCACACCCTGTCCGCGATCGCGCTCGCCGCCACGTCGTCCCCGAACACCCTACCCCAGCCGCCGATCCCCACTTTGGTGGTGATCGTCGAGCGCTGCTCGTAGCGCCTCGATATCAGCCGGAGCAGCAGGTCCGCGCCCGCGCTGCCGACGTCGAGGTAGCCGAGCTCGTCGATGATGAGCAGCCTCGAGTGGGCGTAGTACCTGAGCCTCTTCTTGAGGATGCCGCGCGACGAGGCGTCCTCCAGGTCCTCGACGAGCCGGGCGCAGTCCACGAACCTGACCTCGCGCCCCGCCCTGACCGCCTCGATGCCCAGCGCGACGGCGAGGTGCGTCTTGCCCACGCCGGGGCTCCCCACGAACAGGACGTTCTCGGCCCGCTCGACGAACCTGAGGGTCGCGAGCTCCCCGATCTCGGCGCGCGGGACCGACGGCTGGAAGTCCCAGTCGAAGTCGGCCAGGCCCTTGACGTAGGGGAACCCGGACGACCGTATGCGCTGGTTGGTTATCCTGACCTCCCGGGCGGCGACCTCGGCGCGCGTCATCTCCTCGAGGGCGGAGGCGAAGCCCCACTCGCCCGCGGCGACTATCCTCACGTAGTCGGGCAGGGACGCCGCCATCTCGTGCAGCCCGAGCGCGGAGAGGTCGACCTCGCCAGGTCCATCGCGCGCCACAGCCGCGGCCTTGGCGACCTGTCGTAGCATTCGCTGCCCTCCCGCAGACGGGGCACCGCAGCCCGAAACTCGTCCACGGCCTGACGCCGACGATTATCCTGCCGCCGTCGATGCTGGCGTACTCGATCACGGTGTGGACCAGCGCGAGCGCGCGGCTTAGTATCCTGTTCATGCGTCAGGGCCTTTCCGGTAGGTTGATGTAGCAAGCGAAATCCTACCCTGCCCGGCGCGGAAACGGCCCCCTCTCGGGGCCGTTTCCCTTATATGCGGAACTTTTTTGCATCCACCTGCGGAAAAATTGATGTCTCGCCCACAGAAACTACCGAAGAGCCTAAAATCGGCTCATATTCAAACAGACACAAGGAGGGATTAATTATGGAATGGAGCTTTGACGAAATAAGGGGATTTATCCCGAAATCGATTTCTCTCCCATACTCAAGAGAGGAAAAGAACGGGTACCGCTCTGTTCTAACCGGACGCGATGAGCTGAACTATATCATGTTGAACGGAAGCGGGAGCTACATCGTCTCTCTGTGCGATGGTAAAAACACCG
>CALBUZ010000044.1 GCA_937969105.1 uncultured Collinsella sp.
TTTTTTTCAAGCAGAAGACGGCATACGAGATTCAAGTGTGACTGGAGTTCAGACGTGTGCTCTTCCGATCTAAAAGCCCGACCTCCGTGGGAGATCGGGCTTTCAAGGCTTAGTTAAACCAAGTCTGTACGGTCAAATGACCCGTAGCTTACATCTGCTCGGGCGCGGAAACGCCAACGAGGGTGAGCACCAGGGCGAGCGTCACGCGGACGGCGTCGCAAGCGGCCAGACGGGCGCGCGAGAGCTCGGGGTCGACGGGACGGCCCTCGCTCGGCAGCACCTGGCAGGCAGCATAGAAGCTGTGGAAGTCGCCGGCGAGTTCCTCGGCAAAGTGCGTCAGACGGAACGGAGCACGGTCGCGAGCGCAGCTAGCGATGAGGTCGGTGAGCTCGTTGAGCTTACGCGAAAGGGCGAGCTCGGTCGGGTCGGTCAGCAGCGAGTAATCGACGTTCTCACCGATAGCCTTGGCGGCGACGGCCTTCATGCCCATCTCGTCAGCCTGCTCGGGCGTAACGTCAGCGGCACGGCGCAGGATGGAGCACACGCGGGCGTGAGCGTACTGCACGTAGTACACCGGGTTGGAGTTGTCGCGCTTCTTAACGGCCTCGATGTCGAAGTCGACCATCTGGTTGGAGCTCTTGGAAATGAGCGTGTAGCGGGCGGCGTCAGAGCCGACCTCGTCGACGAGCTCCTGCAGGGTCACCATGGTGCCCTTGCGCTTGGACATACGGACGGGCTTGCCGTTGCGCAGCAGGTTGACGAGCTGGCCCAGCAGAACCTCGAACTTGCCGGGGTAACCGAGAGCGTCGCAGACGCAGCGGACGCGCTCGATGTAGCCGTGGTGGTCGGCGCCCCAGATGTCGATGACGTGGTCGACGCGCTGGAACTTATCCCAGTGATAGGCAACGTCGGAGGCGAAGTAGGTGTACTCGCCATCGGACTTAATCAGAACGCGGTCCTTGTCGTCGCCCAGGTCGGTGGAGCGGAACCACAGGGCGCCGTCCTTGGTGTAGAGATAGCCCATCTTGTCGAGCTTCTCGAAAGCGCGGTCGACGGCGGAGGTGCCGGCGGTCTCGCCCTCGGTGTCCTTCACATACAGCGAGCGCTCGGAGAACCAACGATCGAAGTCGCAGTTGACGGCGTGGCAGAGGTCGCGCATGTTGTCGACCATCTTCACGTAACCGCGCTCACGGAAGCTCTCCATGCGCTCCTGCGGATCGGCCTCGACCCACTTGTCGCCGTCGGTGCGCCAGAACTCGGCGGCCTCGTCGATGATGTAGTCGCCGCCGTAGGAGTCCTTGCCCAGAGTCTCGGCAAAGTTATCCTGATACGGATGGGTCTCGGGGTGCTCGTCGTTCTCGTCGGCGACAAAGGCATCGCGGTCGGCGATCAGCAGCTTGTGAGCCTCGTCGATATCCACGCCCTGCTTGGCGATGATGTCGGCAAGCTGCATGTAGCGCGTGCTGATGGAGTTGCCGAAGGTGTTCATCTGAGAGCCGTGGTCGTTGATGTAGAACTCACGCTGGATGTCGTAACCGGCGTGGTCCATAACACGGCAGAGGGAGTCGCCCAGCGCGGCCCAGCGGCCGTGGCCGATGTGCATGGGGCCGACGGGGTTGGCGGAAACGAACTCGACCTGGGTCTTCAGGCCGCCGCCGACGTTGGACTTAGCGAAGTCCATGCCCTTCTCGCGGGCCTCGCCGAAGATGGCGTTCTTGACGGCGACGGAGAGGTAGAAGTTGATGAAGCCAGGACCTGCGATCTCGACCTTCTCGATCGAGGGGTCCTCGGGCATATGGGCAACGACGGCCTCGGCGATCTTGCGCGGAGCGCAGTGAGCCAGCTTGGCGGACTTCAGGGCCATGGTGGAGGTCCACTCGCCATGAGAAGTGTCAGCCGGTCGCTCGATGGCGCAATCGTCAAGTTCAAATGCGGAAAGGTCGCCGGCCTCCTGGGCCGCAGCAAGCGCAGCGCGTACCAGCTCTTCAATCTTCTCGGGCATAGATCCTCCTTGTGTTAAAGCCCCCGAGCTCTTGGTCACTCGTAGGGCAAAAGCCAGAGTTTGTAGCACTCTATCACAAGCGACGCACACTGTCGCAGGGTAAAGCCAATCGAAATTGCATATGCACAAAAATGACTACCGCTCTTGCGCGGTGGTACAAAGTTGGCGGTTTGCCTGCAATTTATACACGTTCTGGAAATGCATAAACGCATGAATAAGCCGTTTTATTTATCGAATACTCTTACCTATCAGAGTTGTGTGCTTTTCCTGCATAAAGTGAAGGTTTGCGCACGTCAGCGTGTTATTCTAGACATACGTAAATTCGTATAAGTTGGAGGTAGCATGTTCTCAATCGGTCAACACGTCATTCATCCGGGTCAGGGAGTCTGCACCGTCGTCGGTTTTAGGGACGACACGCCGCAGCCCATGTTGTTGCTCGAGACCAAGCAGGGACATGCGCAGACGATCCTCATGTACCCCGTGGCGCAGGCCGACCGTCTGCATGCCGCCATCTCCCAGCAAGATGCCGAGCACCTGCTGAGCCACTACAACGAGTTGGAGTGCGACACCTTTACCGAGCGCAACAGCTCGCTCGAGGAGACGCACTTTAAGCAGCAGCTTAAGCTGGGTGCGCCCGAGACGGTCCGCGTGGCAAAAACCATGATGCACCGTATTCGCCAGGCCGAGGAAGCAGACAAAAAACCCAGCTCCTACTACATGCGCGTACTCAAGGAAGCCAAGCGCCGCTCCATCGAGGAGTTCGCCGTGGCCCTGGGCGTCACCGAGGAGGACGCCGAAGCCCGCCTAGCCCAAGCCGCCCTCAACTAACCCATCCGCACCAAAAACCACCACAAAGGGGACAGGCACCTTTGTGGTGGTTTTCTTGTTCTAGTAGTATTCATTCTTATCGATACCCACGAGCACAAGGAGTCCCTTATGGCAGAGCCGCTTACCGCCGGAATCACCCGCGACCGCGCGTTCGAACTGCTCAACGAGCACAACAAGGACCCGTTCCACATCACCCATGGCGAGACGGTCGAGGGCACTATGCGCTACTTTGCGCGCGAGTTCGACCCCGAGAACGAGGAGTTTTGGGGCATCGTCGGTCTGCTGCACGACCTGGATTGGGAGGAGCATGAGGACGACCCCATGAACCACACCATCTATGCCGCCGAGATTCTTGAGGGCGAAGGTGCGTCTCCCGAGCTTATCCGTGCCATCCAGACACACACGTCCGACTTCAACTCTTCGCTGCCCAAGCCCGAGCTGCAGATGGAAAAGATCCTGTTTGCCTGCGATGAGCTCACCGGCCTGATTGGCGCCGCCGTCATCATGCGCCCGAGCAAGAGCGTCATGGACTTTACGACCAAGTCGCTCAAAAAGAAATTCAAGGACAAGCGCTTTGCCGCCGGCTGCTCGCGCGACGTAATTTCGCAGGGCGCCGAGATGCTGGGCTGGGAGCTTCCCGAGCTCTTCGACCGCACCATCGCAGCCATGCAGTCCTTCGCCCCCGACCGCGACACCTTTCAGGCCTAGCACCAAAATCACCGCAAAGGGGCTTGGCCCCTTTGCGGTGATTTTTTGCGCGGGCGTTTAGGGGCGAACCTGGCCGGTGCCGCGGAGCTTGTATTTGTAGGTGGTGAGGGCCTCGGCGGCAAAGGGGCCGCGGGCATGGAGCTTTTGGGTCGAGATGCCGATCTCGGCACCCAGCCCAAACTCGCCGCCGTCAGTGAAGCGCGTGCTGGCGTTGGCGTAAACTGCCGAGGCATCGACCGCATCCAGGAAGCGCTCGCAGGCATCCTCGTCCTCGGCAACGATGGCCTCGGAGTGCATGGTGCCGTAGCGGTTGATGTGTGCGATGGCCTCGTCCTCGTTCGCCACGACCTTCACGCTCATCTCGAGCGCCAGGTACTCACGGCCCCAGTCCTCCTCAGTCGCGGCAACATAGTCGTCGCCCTCGACAAGCCCAGCGTCGGCGCATGCGGCGCACGTGGCCTCGTCGCCGTGAATCAGCACGCCGTGGTCGTGCAGCACGGCAACGACTGCGGGCAAAAACGCGTCGGCCACGGCACGGTCGACCAGCAGCGACTCGGCGGCATTGCACACGCCCACGCGCTGGGTCTTGGCATTGACGATAATGTTGAGCGCCTTGTCAAAGTCGGCGGATTCATGCACGTAGATATGGCAGTTACCCGTGCCCGTCTCGATCACCGGTACAAGCGACTCGCGCACGCAGCGCTGAATCAGGCCCGCACCGCCACGCGGAATAAGCACGTCGACGATGCCGCGGAGCTTCATGAGCTCGCCGGTGGCCTCGCGGTCGGTAGACTCGATCATCGACACAGCCTCGCGCGGGAAACTCTGGACTTCAAGCGCATCGGCCAACAGCTCGGCAATCATGGCGCACGAGTGATAGGCCAGCGAACCGCCGCGCAGAATGCAGGCGTTGCCGGTGCGGATGCAGATGCCCGCGGCGTCGGCCGTTACGTTGGGGCGCGCCTCGTAGACCATGGCGACCAGACCCAGCGGCACGCTCACACGGGTGAGGTCCACGCCGCTTGCAAGCACGCGGTGGTCGAGCACGCGGCCGACAGGATCGGGCAGCTCGGCGAGCTTCTCCAGGCCGGCGGCCATGCCCTCAACGCGCTCGGGCGTCAGCAACAGGCGATCGAGGAGCCCCGTCGAGGTGCCCGCATCGCGCGCGGCGGACATATCGAGCTCGTTGGCGGCAACGATGGAATCGACACCGTCGCGCAGCGCTGCGGCCATGGCGCGCACGGCCTCCTGACGCTGCTCATCGCTCGCCGTGGCAAGCGATGCCGACGCTGCCTTGGCGGCAACGGCAAGATCGTGGACATACGTAGCTATATCGACCGACATGGGCGGCCCTTTCTCTTAGATGTTTGCCATCCATGGTAGCCGATTTGTGCATGCCCTCGCCCGCGGCGGTAGAATTGGTCAACCCGAAACACCGCAACGAACGGAAGTACCGCATGGCCCTCATCACTTCATACAACGTCCCCGGCCTCTATGTCGAGGACCACAGCATCGACGTCCCCCTTGACTGGCGCGGCCTGGAGCCGATGCTCCTGGCCGTCGGCAGCACCATGCGCCGCGGCGCTATGCCGGCACCCATCGCCGGCGCGCCCGAGAGCATCAAGCTCTTCTACCGCGTGGTTTGCGCGCCCGACCGCATCAACGACGATCTGCCACTGCTCCTGTTTTTGCAGGGCGGCCCCGGCGGCGAGAGCCCGCGTCCGCTGTCGCCCACAAGCGACGGCTGGATCGAGGAGGCCGTCAAGCACTTCCGCGTGGTCCTTCCCGACCAGCGCGGCACCGGACGCAGTAGCTGTGTGGACGGACGCACGATCAAGGCACTGGGTGATCGCGCAACGGCCGCCGGCGCCGATACAGCACGCTCGCAGGCGGATTTCCTCAAGCGCCATCTTGCCAGCTCCATCGTGCGCGATTTTGAGTACCTGCGCCTGGTGGGCTTTGGCGGCAAGCCGTGGGTCACACTGGGGCAGAGCTACGGCGGCTTTTTGACGTTGAGCTATCTGTCGCTCTTCCCCGAGGGCGTGGCGGCAAGCTTTACCTGCGGCGGCATTCCGCACGTGCCGGCGAGCGCCAGCGAGGTCTACGCGCACACCTTCCCACGCATGGCAGCCAAGACGCAGCAGTATTACGACCGCTACCCCGCCGACGTCGAGCGCGTGGCAGCCCTGGCCGATGCGCTTGAGGAGCAGAAGCCCGCGCTGCCCGACGGCTCGCCAATGACGGTGGAGCGCCTGCAGCTTATGGGCAGCGACTTTGGCATGAAGCCGAGCTTTGAGCGCATGCATTGGATTATCGATCACGCTTTTGTTGACGGCGACGGCACGCTGACCTGCGGCGCCTCGGTATCTGACAGCTTTTTGATGCGCGCCTTCGAGCGCACCAACACGCGTACAAACCCGCTGTACTGGACGCTGCAGGAGTTCATCTACGCCGACGGCGACACAATGCCCATTCGCTGGGCCGCGGCTGAAGAGAAGGCTCACCGCGCCGAGTTCGACACCCTCGCGCGCCCGCTCATGTTTACCGGCGAGGCCATGTTCCCGTGGATGTTCGAGCAGATGCCCGAGCTCAAGCCCTTCAAGCCCGCGATGGAACTGCTGATGGAAGACACGAGCTGGGACAAGATTTACGACCCGCATCGCCTAGCATGCAATGAGGTGCCACTCCAGGCCGCCGTGTACTTCGATGACATGTACGTGGACTCGGGCATGCAGCTCGACACGCTCAGCCGCGTGGGCAACTCGCACGCCTGGGTGACCAACGAGTTCGAGCACGATGGACTGCACGGCAGCGAGGTATTCAAGCACCTCTTCGACGAAGCCCTCAACCGCGGAGACCTGCACCGAATCTTCTAGCGAAGGAGTGCCCCCACCTGCCGGCACAATAGGAACGTCCCCAAGTGCCGGCAGTGGGACCCCGCCGCCTCAACGAGTTGCGGTGAAAAAGGGACTGTTAAAGGCTTTAAAGCCGCCAAACCATCCCTATTTCACCGCAACTTACGATATGCCGGCGTTACGGCCATCGCAGGTAGAAGGCGGAAAGCGAAAACGCCCCTAAGCGAGCAAGGTGACGT
>CALBUZ010000045.1 GCA_937969105.1 uncultured Collinsella sp.
GCGGTGTCCCCTCCCTTTCAAGAAAGGGCGGAGGCGGGGCATGCCCCGCCTCTTACACCACATCTCTGTGCGCTACCTCTTGCTTTTGGACAAATGGGGATTTCTGGCACTCGTTACAAGGAAATTTGCTACTACTAAATTGGTGACAGTACTCATATTTGGCATTTTTTGACCACAGGGGTTGCCGGAGCTGTGGCTTCGCCCTTTTTGAGCCAAAGCGATACACTGTTGCCATTTAATTTCTTCGCTCAAGGAGGATGCGCATGCCGTGCACAACGATTTTGGTTGGTAAGAACGCGAGCTACGACGGGTCGACGCTGGTTGCCCGCAATGAGGACTCGTCCAACGGGGTGTTTGAGCCCAAACGCATGCGCGTGGTGCATCCTGACGAGCAGCCGCGTGTCTACACGAGTGTCCTGAGCCACCTGACCGTTGAACTGCCCGACAACCCCATGCGCTACACGAGCGTCCCCGACGTCGTCCCCGGTCACGGCATTTGGGCCGAGGCTGGTTTCAACGAGCTCAATGTTGGCATGTCCGCAACCGAGACGCTCACCACCAACGAGCGCGTCCGCGGCGCCGATCCGCTCGTGGACTACGTGCCCGCCAAGGGCAACGAGGGCGAGGACGGCTATGTTCCGGCGCAGCCCGGCGGTCTGGGTGAGGAGGACATGGTGACCCTGGTGCTGCCGTACGCCAAGTCTGCCCGCGACGGTGTGCGTATCCTGGGCGACCTGCTCGAGCGCTATGGCACCTACGAGAACAATGGCATTGCCTTTAGTGACGTTGACGAGATCTGGTGGCTCGAGACCATCGGCGGGCACCACTGGATCGCCAAGCGCGTGCCCGACGACGCCTATGTGACCATGCCCAACCAGCTGGGTATCGATAGCTTTGACCTGGACGATGCCGAGGGCGCCCAGGCCGACCACATGTGCTCCGCCGACCTGCGCTCCTGGATGGCCGAGTGGCATCTGGACCTTACGCTGGGTGTTAAGGGTGACGGTCCCGCCGCGGTCTTTAACCCGCGCGAGGCCTTTGGCTCGCACAGTGACAGCGACCATGTCTACAACACGCCGCGCGCTTGGTACATGCAGCGTTGCCTCAACCCCAGCGATGTGTGGGACGGTCCCGAGGCCGACTACACGCCCGAGAGCGATGACATCCCCTGGAGCCGCGTGCCCGAGCGCAAGGTGACCATCGAGGACATCAAGTACGTGCTTTCGAGCCACTACCAGGGCACGGAGTACGACTGCTACGGCAGCAAGGGCACGCCCGCCACACGCGGCGCCTATCGTCCTATCGGCATCAATCGCAACAGTCAGCTCGCCGTGCTGCAGCTGCGCCCCTATGCGCAGCCGGCGTATCGCGCCGTGCAGTGGATGGCGTTTGGCTCCAACTCGTTTAACGCGCTCGTGCCGCTGTACGCCAACGTCGAGACCATGCCCGAGTACTATGCCGACACGCAGGCTCGCGTGACGTCCGAGAATTTCTACTGGGCCAACCGCCTGATCGGCGCGCTGGCTGACGTCCGCTTCCATGAGTGCGGTCGCGCAGTCGAGGATTATCAGGAGAAGGTCGGCGGCATGGGCCACAAGCAGATTCACGACGTTGACGCTGTCGTAGCCGCGCTGCCCGAGGCCGAGGTGCCCGCCGAGCTCGCCCGCGCCAACGAGGCCTTTGCCGAGCTCGTGCGTGTGGAGACTGATGCTCTGTTGGGCAAGGTGCTCTACACCACGAGCTGTGCCATGAAGAATTCCTTCGCGATGAACGACAATGTGAGGTAAAGACAGCCTTGCAACGAGCGAGCGGGACAAACGCCGTCAAAGGCTTTGCCCCGCTCGATTCCTATCTTGGCGGTAAAACGATTTTGTGTCGTTCGCCCAATCTTGGGTACAAGAAGGCCAATGCAGTTGTTCACGATTGGAGCCAACCATGGTTATGAAATTCGATCAGCTTGTTAACGGTGCCATCAACGTGGGCTTCGGCGCCGCCGCCGTTGCCGTCGAGGGCGGCAAGAAGGTCCTCGACGACCTCGGTACCAAGGGTGAGCAGGTCCGCAAGGATGCCGGCACCCCCGATATCGCCCGCAGCGTGTCCGATATGTTCGAGCAGGCGGGTGGCACCATCTCCGACCTGACCGAGCGCCTGGGCATGCAGGGCGAGACCGCGGCACAGCGTGTGCTCGACGAGCTCATCCTGGCCCGCGTCCGCGTCATGACCGCCCCCGAGCGCACGGCCTTTTTGGCCCATGTGCGCGACATCGTCGATTCGGTCGAGGACAACGTGACCTCGGTGCCCGTCGAGTCTGTTGAGCCCGACGACGCAGAGGACGCCGAAGAGGCCGAGTAGCAGCGCAGATGGCAGATTCCACCACCGATTACAACAATCTAGATCCCTTGGGTGACGAGACGGCGGTTGTCGATGAGGTTGAGGCCGCCGTCTCGGGCGCTCGCAAGAAGCCGCGCGCCGTCGATATGGTCCCTGAAGAGCCCGACGCGATGGCGCCGGACGAGGAATACCAGCTCACGCCGGCGGGCCGCCGCGAACGTATCGGGCAGATTGTTCGCCTGATTAAAAAGTACCGCGTGTGGGACAACCTCACGCCGGTGCGCCTACGCCGCCTGCTCGAAGAGCTCGGCCCCATGTTCGTCAAGATGGGTCAGATTCTGGCCAACCGCTCCGAGATCTTGCCGCAGCGGTTTTGCGACGAGCTGCGTCGCCTGCGCTCCGACGTAGAGCCGGTGCCGTATGGGGTAGTGCTCCGCTGTCTGGAAGAGGAGTACGGCCAGCGCCTGGGGCAGATGTTCGACGCAATCGACCCCAACCCGCTCGGAAGCGCCTCGCTCGCGCAGGTACACCGCGCCCGCTTGGTGACGGGCGAGGACGTGGCCGTTAAGGTCCAGCGCCCCGGCGCGCAACAGGTCATGGCGCAGGACATCGACATCATCCGTTCGGTGGTGCGCATCGTTTCCAAGTTCGTCAACACCGATCAGTTTGTTGACCTGCACGGCGTGGTCGAAGAGCTGTGGACCTCGTTTCGCGAGGAAACCAACTTTTTGGCCGAGGCCAAAAACCTCAACGATTTCTATGAGTTCCACAAAAGCGTGCATGGCGTGTCGTGTCCCAAATCCTACTTGGACCTTTGCACCGAACACGTCGTGGTCATGGACTACATTGACGGCATCTCGATTGCCGATCCCGAGCGCCTGGTGGCCGAGGGCTATGACCTGGAAAAGATCGGCTCGGCGATTGTCGAGGACTATTCGACGCAGGTGCTCGACGACGGCTTTTTCCATGCCGACCCGCATGCGGGAAACATCATTCTCAAGGATGGTATCGTCTACTTTATCGACCTGGGCATGGTCGGGCGCATGTCGAGTCACGACCGTGGTATCGTCAAGGATATGATTTTCGCCGTGGCCGAAGGCGACGTGCCCAAGCTCAAGGATTCGCTTATGCGCTTTGCCGTGACGCGCGGCGATTCGGCCGAGCTCGACCATTCGGCCTTTTTGTCCGACTTGGACTTTATCGTCGCCGACTTTGCGGGCCTTGACCTTAAGGATCTTGATATCGGCGAGTTTTTGACCTCGCTGCTAAACCTGGCGCGCAAAAACGACGTTGAGCTGCCGAGCGTGGTGACAATGTTCGCGCGTGGCATGGTGACGCTCGAGGGTCTGCTGACCGAGTACATGCCCAACGTCAACATGATCCAGATCATCCAGACGCACATCAAAAACGAGAAAAGCACCTATGCGCGCGTGCGCGATATGGGGCGCGACCTTGCCGCGAGCAGCTATCGCGCGGCAAAAGGCTCGCTCGAGGCGGCCGAGTATCTGGGCTTGGCGTCGCGCATGCTCACGCGCGGCCAGCTTAAGGTTAACACGCAGATCATGAGCAGCGATAAGGCGCTGCGACAGCTGGGCGGAATTATCGACCGCATGTCGATGGCAATTGTGATCGCCGGTCTGTTTATCGGTTCGTCGGTGGTGTACTACGCGCGCATCGAGCCGGTTGTGTTCGGTATCCCGGTCATTGGCTTTATGGGCTACGTGAGCGCGCTGGTGCTGGCACTTATGCTGGGCCGCAATATCTGGCTCAACAGCCACGGCGGCAAGCACTAGAGGCTGCGACCGTCACCGCATTTTCCTATCGCAAACAATAGCTTTTACCATGGGCTTCGCCTGCGTGCGAGGCCCTGTTGCGTGATAGCATATTGACGGTATTAATCGATGGCCTAGATGGTGGTGCGGAGACGCACGAATGCGCGGTTTTCCTGCGCGTTTGGGAGAATCGGGGTGCAAATCCCCGGCTGTACCAGTAACCGTAATTCCTCTTGGCTCGGGATGTTCGCATCGCAGATCGGACGATGCGCCCGGGTCGGTAAGGTTAAGTCGGATCGCCTCCCATCTTGCACGCGACCGCGGCGCATGCTGCCGGTACGCGTTGGGCTCTGGAGGGAAGGGGGACCCCGATGGGGGTACTCGAGCGCAACGCGCGCGATGACGTGGGGCAGCCGCTGGGCAATGCTCCAAGTTCAGACAATAGGAGACAAATGGATATGTTTGAAGACGAGCGCCAGCGCGCCTCGTGGCGTCGCCATGGAGCGATTGCCCGTGGCGTAGCCAAGCGCGGTCTGGTGGCGTTCCTGGCTTTTGCCATGGCTTTTGGCACTACGCCGGCGCAACTTTGGGCCGAGGGCGCCGAGGGCATTGCCGAGGCCGTGACCCAGGCTGCGACGGACGGCGAGGGCGCGGCGGCCGACGATGGCACCGCTGCCGACACCGGCGCGAACAGTGCAGCGGCGAGCGCTGCTGCCGATGGTGACGGCGCAGATCAGGGCGCAAATGCGAGTGCCGCGAATGGCGATGACACCGCCGCAGACAACGCGACTGAGTCCGAGAGCTCTCCCGCGGTGCCTGCTGCTTCGGAGCAGAATAACGCCATTCCCGCCGCGTCCGCCACAACGCTTTCGAGCGAGGCCAAGGTCTTCATCCAGGACACCAAGGATAAGGACAGCTCCTATTCCACGAAGTCGGGCGCGCTCAGCGCGGGCGATACGCTCTGGGCAAATATGTACGATGAGGTCGAGGACGACTGGTACGGCACTTCGACTGAGTCCGTTGCCAATCCTGGCACCTGGACTTACACCTGGCTCGCCGGCACGACCAGGGCCAGCAGCAATGTCGCCGACTACACCGAGGTCGTAGGCCACGAGCAGTCGCTCATCGTTACCGCCGCGATGGAGGGCAAGTACTTCATCTGCAAGGTTACGGCAGACGGCAAGGACTACTATGGTCCGTCTGTTTCTTCCGGCTCGGGCATCAATGCCAACTACATTCCTGGCCCCGTGCTGGGCGCCGGTCAGATGGAGCTTAACAGCATCAAGCTGAATAGCGACACGCCGAGCATAGGCGATACCCTGACGGCGACTCCGTACATAAGCTATTATCAGCAAGCCCCCGCCGATGCCAAGGTCACCTACACGTGGTCCGCATCCACCTCGCAGTACTCGGGATTTACCAAGATCGAAGGCGAGACGGGCGCTACGCTCGTGGTGGGCGACGACCTTGAGGGCAAGTACATCAGGGTCGAGGCCAACGCTGGCGTCAACACGGTGAACAAGACCACTTCCAGCAAGGTCAAACAGGCCGGTGCGGTCGAGCTTTCGGCCGTGTCCATCGTTAACACCAAGGACAACACGAGCGTCTTTGCGGTGGGGGATACCGCTAAGGCTCGCGCCAAGGAGAGGGGCGGCGCGTACGGCGCATTCGTCGACGCGAGCAAGCTCAACTATCAGTGGCAGTGCTCTGGCACCAAGAGTGGCACGTATACCGACATTGCGGGTGCCACGGGTGAGACCCTCGAGCTAACCGATGCTTTGGGCGGCAAGTACCTCAAGTGCAAGGTGTCCTCGAAGATCGGCTCTTCGAGCTTGACCAACTCGACGGGCGCTCTCGTCGCTGCCGCCGGTTCAATTAATGTCTCGAGCGTGACTATGAGCCCGACTTCGGGCAAAGTCGAGGTTGGTTCCACGATTACGGCGACCGCCAAGGCGGGCTCCACCGACGTTACCTCCGACTCGCATGTCACGTGGCAGTGGTACAAGGGCAAGTCGAATACCGCCAGCTCGTGCAACACGCCTATCGAGGGTGAGACCGGTAACACCCTGACGGTGACCGCCGCCCTTAAGGGCTGGTACGTCGTGGCCAAGGCCAACGGCGGCTATGGCGAGCAGAAGCCGTACTATGCGGCGGGTCCTGTCTCCGTCGCTGGCCAAGTTGAGCTTTACGACGTACAGTTCGAGGGCTCTCCTGCCACCAACGGCGTGCACGTGGGCGATACGCTCAAGACTAAGGTGCGCAAAAAGGACGGCTCCAACTATCACTATATCGACCGCACCGATAACGTGACCTACCAGTGGCAGTATGCAAACAGCAGCTCGAGCTACGACTCCGCCTATACCGATATCCCCGGTGCTACCGAGGCCGCCTATACCGTTGACGCCGCCTATGCCGGCAAGTACCTGCGCGTGAAGGTGACGAGCGAAAATACCGTTTCCAGCACGCAGAAGAAGAGCTCCTACGGCGGCACGCAGTCCGTTGCCCCGCTCGGCCCCGTGACGCTCAAGGGCCAGTACAAGCTGGCGGGCATTGAGCTTGCCGATAAGAACGTTACGCTCAGCGTGGGTTCAAAGATCACGCCGAGCGTGCAGGTTCCGGGCAGCTGGTCGGGCTCGACCAAGGACGTGCCCGACGATGCCGAGCTCACTATGGCGTGGTATGCCAAGGGCGAGGGCGATGCCGACTGGACCGAGCTCACCGACGGCATCGATACGACCGATGGCAGCCTGACTATTTCGGACGCGCTTGTTGGCAAGCGCATCAAAGTTACGGCGAACGCTCTCGACAATACGGTTGAATGGGTTTCGTCCGACAGCGTTACCGCGGCGGGGGAGTATAACCTGCTGCGCGTGATTGCCAACCCGCAGATTAATAGCGATTCGACCCATCTCGTCTCGGGCGATAGCGTTAAGGCGACGGCGCAGGCCAAGCGCGCCGACGGTTCGACCACCAACGGTATCGATGTCACCGACCAGGCGACTGTTGCCTGGTATGCGGCCGACGACGCGAAGGCTCCGGCGGCCGACTGGACGCTGCTGCCCGATATGTCGGGCGCCGAGGCGACGGTTTCGGCTTCTGCCGCGGGCAAGTATCTGAAGGCTGTCGCCACGAGCGGTAGCTCGACGGTCGAGCTCGTCTCCGCCAACAAGGTTATTGCCGCGGGCTCGCTTGAGGCTGCAGTCCAAAAGCTCAACAATGCTAACAAGCAGATCGCTGTTGATTACAGCACCAAGGGCGGCAACGTCAACGATGTTCTGAAGGCGCAGCTTGCCGACCTGGGCTTTACCGACGTTGACGTTAAGGTCTCCGAGGGCGGCGTTACCTTTAATGCCGAGGATGCCAAGGCCACGGTCGGCATCTCCGACGCTCAGGATAAGACCAACGGCGATGTGACGTTCTTCTACATCGACCCCAACGACTACACCGGTTACAACATCGACGGTCTGCGTAGCGCCGATGTGGTGTTTGAGCTGTCGCGCGACGGCGAGACCGAGTACTACCAGCCCAACAAGTCGGTGCAGGTTGCTTGGGACGAAGCTAAACTGCAAGACCTTCTTGACAGTGCTGCCGAATCCCTGCAGATTGGCTACGCGTCGGGCGAGTCCGCCGATGGCGTGACCCAAAATGTCACGCTTCCGTACAAGGCGGGTTCCGCAAAGAAATTCTCTGTTGAATGGACAAGCTCCGACACCGAGCGCCTGTCTGTTTCTGGTTATAGCTGGGAAGATAAGACGGGTAAGGTTTCGCGCGCATCGAGCGATCGAGACGTGACGCTGACCGCCAAGGTTACGGTTACGAGCGGCGACATCAAGATTGCCGGCTCGCACGACTTTGTCGTGACGGTCAAGGGTGATCCTGAGAAGGTCGCCGCCGACAAGAAGGCGCTCCAGGAGAAGGTCGATGCGGCCTTTACCTACGACAACATCAAGTACTCCGGTACCGAAACGGTTGCCGACAAGGACGGCCTAACCGCCGACCTGCAGATGCCGCGCACGAGCACGCTCAATATCGACGGCAAGTATTACGAGGTCAAGTACTCTGCCAGCACCGATGACATTACGTTCAACGGCTACAAGGGCACGGTCTACCAGCCGTTGCCTGGCACCGAGGCGGCGAAGACCAAGATCACCCTCACGGTGACCGACAAGTCGAACTCCGAGGTCACGGCTAGTAAGACCCTCGACTTTGCGATTGCTCCGCAGGACCAGGACGAGCTTGATGCTGAGCTTTCCCTTATGGAGCAGGCTAAGGCCGGCTACGCCGCTGCCATCTTGAATGGCCAGGACGCTAGTGCCGTTTCGACCGACATGCACGCGTTCCAGAAGGCTTATCTTGATGCCGACGGCAACCTTGCCTGGAGTTACAACAAGGCAACGACCGATTCGACCGACTTGGGCGTCGTGCCGGTTGATCTGCCTGGCTATGACGCAATGTCCGGTCAGGACTGGCGCCTGTTTAAGTCGAGCAACAGCTCCGTTGTCACAGCCGAGAACCTGAAGGTCACGCAGCCGCGGTACAACACGAAGGTTACGATCTCGTCTTGCTTGACGAGTGAGAAGTATGCTCGCTATGCCGAGCGTTATTCCGACAATGCCACGTATGCCAAGCTTGCGAACCAGGATGTCTCGGCAACACTGACGGTTCTGGGTACAACTGGCGTCGAAGATCCTAATGCCGGAAAGACGATTATCGTTAAAGCGGGCGTGACGGGGCTCACGGGTTACGCTGGCGACTCCGAGCGTTCGCCCGAGTCCATTGTGCCTTTGACTCAGGTCCCCGTTCAGTATGATGACCATAAGACTGCAGAGGATGTTCTCGAGCAAGTGCTCGAGAACGCCGGCTGCACCGATTTTGAGACCAACTCACTTGGCCTGATTTCGCTGAAGACCAAGGATGGCCGCATTCTTGCTTCTGATTGGAATGCTCCCTATCGCTATTGGTCGTTCTACGTCAACGGCACCATGGCGGATGTCGGTGCGAAGCAATATGCTGTCCAGCCGGGTGACGTTGTCGAATACCGTTATGTTGACGGCTTTGCGGTGATTACCCACACCGTGACGTTCGACGCGGGCGAGGGCTCCGCGGTCGCCGCGCAGAAGGTCGAGGACGGCAAGGCGGCCGCCAGGCCGGAAGACCCCGCGCGCGAGGGCTACACGTTCGCCGGCTGGTACTCCGATGCGGGGTGCACGCGGGCCTACGACTTCTCGACGCCCGTCTCCGGCGACGTTACCCTGTACGCCAAGTGGACCAAGGATGAGTCCGCCACGGTCTCGATCGTGGGCGTCAAAAACCCGGATGCCGCGACGCCGGTGCAGGATGCCTGGCTCAACAGCGTCGCCGTGACATATGCCGCCGGCTCTGGCGCTACTGCTTGGGACCTCATCAAGCAGGCGCTCGATGCCGCCGGTCTGGCATACGATGCCCCCACCGAGTCCTGGGGCGTGTTCGTCAAGTCGATTACGTCTGCCGGCGGAGTGGAGCTGGGCACCACGGCAGATTACTCTCGCAGCTGGGGCTTCTACGTCAACGGCGAATCTGCCTCCGAGGGCGTTTCGAGCTACAAGGTTAAGCCGGGTGACTCCCTGTCCCTGGTCTATCTCTATAACTTTAAACAGCCGGCAACCGAGGTCGACGGCGTTGTCGTCGACCCGAGTGCTAAGGGCCCCGACTGGAGCAGCTCGTGGCCCGCGGCCGGAACGGGCACTACTGAGGCTCCGACCCCCACGGGCGCTGCCGAGGAAAAATGGGTCGCCAAGCTCAAGGAGTCGTCCGACTGGTCCACGTATGTCTCCGAACCGATTACCGCCGGCGACTACCTCTTTATCGCGGCGGGCAATTCGCTCTACCAGCGTGATACTAAGACCGGTGATGTCGTTAAGAGTGCCAAGCTCGTAAGTGCCATCTCGTCTGTGTCCCGCATGGCATATGCAGACGGCCTGGTGCTTGTCCCATTAGGTGACGGGCGCGTGCAGGCGCTGACGGCAGATACCCTCACGACCGTTTGGGTGAGCGAGAAGCTCCCCGATGGCGAGGGCGGCGCGCAGCAGTGCCAGGGCAACCTTACGGTGTCTGCCGGCAAGGTCTATTTCCAGACGAGCGCCGGCTGGTCCGGCCCGGGCGGCTACTCCGTCTGCCTTGACCTGGCGACCGGCAGGACTATCTGGAAGCAGCAGGCTGTCGGCACCAAGGCCAACTACTACTGGACCGGCATGGGCGTGTCGGGAGACTACGGCTTTGTCGGCAACATGGACGGTACGGTCGAGACCGTCGATCTCGCCACGGGCAAGTCGGTCTCGAGCCTGAGCCTTGGCGCCTCCGTGAGGTCCGGGGTCACGGTCGCGCCCGGTGGCAAGGTTGTCTACGTCGTCAGCTACGACGGCTACCTGCACAAGCTCGGTGTCGGTACCGCTGGCGTCCTGACGGAGCTCGGCAAGGTTGCGATTTCCAATAGCGGCAAAGATGGCAAGGGCGCCGAGTCGTTCGGTCCCACCTCGACGCCGGTTCTCGCCGGTAACAGGATCTACGTCGGCGGCGTGAGCGCTGATCGAGCGGGTAAGTACGGCAGCTATTACGGTCAGCTGACGGTCATCGATACCGACGACATGTCCGTTATCGCGTCTGTCTCCAAGACGACGACCGGCTACATTTCGGGCGAGGTCAAGTCCACCCCGGTCGTCTCCCAGCAGGGCGACGCCACCTACGTGTACTTCACGGGCAACAACAAACCCGGAGCGCTCTACCGCTACAAGGTCGGGGATGCGGCCGCCGAGGAGATCTATACCCCCGCTTCGGCCAGCCGGGACTATGGCATGTGCACGCCCGCGGTCGGTGCCGACGGCACGCTCTACTACATAAACGACTCGGGCAGCTTGTTTGCTATCGCCGGCAAGGAGGCTCCTGCCGTCAAGACCTTCACCGTTCGCTTTGACACGGGCGAGGGATCGGCCGTTGCGGACCAGGCGGTCGACGAGGGGGGCAAGGCCGTGAAGCCTGCCGACCCCGAGCGCGAAGGCTATACCTTCGATGGCTGGTTCGCCGATGCGGGCGGGACGCAGCCGTTCGACTTTGATTCGGCCATTTCGTCCGACGTCACGGTCTACGCCAAGTGGAGCAAGAAGGAAGTTCCCGCAACCATTTCGGTTACCGGCTCGGTGGCTGGCGTCGATGCCGAGAACAAGAGCCAGGTTTGGGCGGACAAGACTACGCTCGAGCTCCCCGAGGGCGCGACGGCGGCCGACCTTTCCGAAGCTCTGTTTGAGCAGGCGGGTCTCGTGTACGACGCCACGCCGGACACCCAGTACGGCTGGAGGCTCAATAGCATTACGTCGCCCGACGGCCGCGTGCTCGGCACCGTCGACATGGGTAACAACCGGTGGGCATACTGGTCGCTTGTGGTTAACGGTGAGTATGCGCAGCTCGGCGCGAGCAGCATTGTGCTCAAGGGCGGCGACGACGTCTCTTGGGTATACGAGGTGCCCGAGGCCCCTGCCATCCACACCGTGACGTTCGACGCGGGCGAGGGCTCCGCGGTCGCCGCGCAGAAGGTCGAGGACGGCAAGGCGGCCGCCAGGCCGGAAGACCCCGCGCGCGAGGGCTACACGTTCGCCGGCTGGTACTCCGATGCGGGGTGCACGCGGGCCTACGACTTCTCGACGCCCGTCTCCGGCGACGTTACCCTGTACGCCAAGTGGACTAAGAATGCCGCCAAGCAGATTACGGTTTCCGCGACGCTTTATGGCGTAGATGGTGACAAGATGTCCCAGCCGTGGGCAGGGGAGGCATCCCTTGCTGTCGATGAGGGCTCGACGATTCAGAAAGTCACCGAGCGCTACTTTGAGAGTCTCGGCATCGATTACCAGCTTATCAACCTGCGTCCGTATGGCTTGGGCGGCGTCGAGCTTTATAGCGTGACGTCGACTGTCGATGGCACAGTTCTGGCCAATTTGTCGACCAGTTACTGGCAGGCATACGTCAACGGCGTCCGCATCGATGACAGTCTGGATGAGGCCAAGCTCAACTCTGGCGATAAGCTCGTTTGGCGCTATCTGGTCGACAGCAAGCGTCCCGCCGAGCTTGTGGACGGCGTTGTCGTTGAGCCGGACGCCGATCGGCCTGTCGATTCCAAATCTGACGCCACTGGCTTTGGAAATGCCGTAACGAATGCCGATACCCCCACGGGTGCCACGGCAGAGGCTTGGACGTTTAACTATAAGCAGTATGTTGGCGGAAGCTATGCAAACGCGAGCGAGCCTGTGATCGTTGACGGCTACATCTATTTGGCGGTTAATGATCAGCTTCTTAAGATTGATTGTCAGACGGGTAAGGTGGCCTCATCTGCCAAGCTCAAGGCGAGCGTAAGCTACACTGCTCGCCCCGTGTATGCAAAGGGCCTGGTCATGGTGCCGCTCAGTGGTGGTTCGGTGCAGGCTCTGACGGTCGACAAGCTCAAGACGGTTTGGATGACTTCGGCAGTAAGTGCCGAGGCCCAGTCGAGCTCTTCGCTAACGGTCGATGGCGACTACCTGTATATTGGGACGGCTGATGGGACTCGTGACATAACCAAGTTCGTCAACGGCTTTGTCGTCTGCATTGACATCCAGTCGGGTAAGGAAGTCTGGAGGCACAATAACGCGAATGAGGGCTACTACTGGACCGGTGGCGTTGCTGTGGATGGCAAGTTCGTGGTTCCCACGTCTTCCGGAACGGTGGAAGTGCTCGATCAAAAGACTGGCGAGGTGTTAGGCGAGCTTTCCCTGGGCGTGACGACAAACTCGAGTATCGTGGTGTCGCAGGATGGCAAGACCATGTATTTGGTCACGCGCGACGGCAAGCTGCATGTGATTTCGTTTGACGATTCGCTGCGGAGTGAGGCGTCGCTGTCCGAAAAGACCGTTGACCTTGGTTTGACGGGCTGCGCGTCGATTCCGACGCTTCTTGATAACAACACGTTGCTGGTTGGTGGCGAAAAGGGCGATTCGTCTGCGTTGGCCATCGTTGACCTTAAGACAATGAGTGTCAAGTTTGTCTCTGGCTCTGACGGTGCGGCGCTGCCCGCGGGCGGCATTAAGGCTGCGCCGCTGGTCTCAAAGCAGGCCGAGGGAACCTACGTGTACTTTACGGTCAATAGCGCCCAGTCTGATAGCAAAGGAAACCGTATTTCCGGCGGCGGTGTGTACCGTTACAAGATGGGTGATGCCGAGGCGACCTTGGCATATGACGCATCTGGTCACAACGAGTACTGTGACTCGCCTGTTGTTTCCGACCGTTACGGCAACCTGTATTACATCAACGATTCCGGCACGCTGTTCCGCCTGAGTGACGGCATTAACGTCGTCCTGGCATATGGTGACGGGTCGTCCTCGAGCTCTGCCGTGTTCAAGGGAAACAAGCTGGTTAAGCCCGCCGATCCGACGCGTGAGGGTTATACCTTTGCCGGTTGGTACACGGATGAGGCCTGCACTGAGGCGTACGACTTTGACGCCGCGGTGACGGCAGATATAACGCTGTATGCCAAGTGGACCAAGAATGCCGTCAACCCTGGTGGCAACGGCGGCTCTGGCTCCAACGGCGGCTCCAATGGCAATGCGGGCGGCTCTGGCAATGACGGTAACTCCGGTGGCGGCACAAACGGCCAGCAGCCTGGCGGCGCCGTTTCGCCTGGCCAGAAGCCGGTCTCGTCTACCACGACTGCGACCGAGACCAAGGACGGCGAGGATTCCAAGAAGGATTCCGACAAGTCCGATAAGAAGTCTGACAAGAAGGACGACAAGTCTGGCAAGTCTGACGCGGGCTCTTCTGCTGCAACCACCGCCAGGAAGTCCGCTGCGGCTCCGGCACAGGAGTCTGGCTTCAACCCGCTCGCCATTGTCGGCGTAGCGGCTGGCGTGATCGGCCTCGCCATCGTCGGCGTCTTCGTGTTTACCAAGCGTCGGTAGGTGAGGGCTGTGTCCAATAAACCTCAGGATGCCGATTCCAAGCAACCCGACTCGTCGTTTATCCAGCTTGACGATACTAAGCGAAAGGGCGCCGCTTCGGCGGCGTCCGCCCCTCGGTGCAAGGCGCTCGTCGGTGCGCTGACGGCTGCCTTCATCGTTCTGATCGTGGTGTCGCTAGGCTTTGTCCGGCCTTCTTCCAGCGGCGCATGGTCCATCGACTGGATCGTGCAGACCGTGGCGGGGGAGAGCGTTGCCGACTCTGGCTCTACCGCCTCTCGCAAGACGGAGGCAGCGGGCTCCTCGTCTTCTGACGCTGTGGACTCCGAGTCCAAGGACTCGAATGAATCGGATTCCAAGGACGCTTCCGAATCCTCGGACAAGGACTCAAAAAAGGATTCGAAGGAGAAGAAGTCCGAAGGCAAGGACGGCAAGAAGTCCAGCAACGCGTCTGCCGGATATGGCTCCGAATCCGTCGGTGGATCGAGCGCTTCTGACGGCTCTTCTTCGGGCGGCGGCTCGACAACCGGCGGTGGGTCTGCGTCCGGCGGCGGCAGCGCCTCCACGGGCAACCAGAGCGGCTCGCAGCAGCCTGGTTACGTTACGGTGACGGTCTCGGTCACTTCAAGTGCCGTGGGCAATCCTGTCTCGTCGGGCGGTACGTTTACCTTCAATGAGGGCGCTACGGTCTATGATGCTCTCTGCGCGCTGGGTCTTTCCGTTAATGCGCACGGTTCGTCGTACGGCACGTATGTCGCAGCCATCGGCGGTTTGGCCGAGAAGGAGCACGGTAGTACGAGCGGCTGGATGTATTCCGTCAACGGCGTAACACCCAATACGGCCTGCAGCAACTACGTGCTCTCCAACGGCGACACTGTCGTGTGGTATTACGTAACGGGCTAGGAGCCTCGACATAACACGCCAAACGGGCGGTTCGGACCAACATCCGAGCCGCTTGTTTTTCATGCGAATGGGACTGGGTCGCCAGGTCTCTCAGTAAACAAAAAACCGGTTGGAACGAGAATTCCAACCGGTTATACCTTCAAGCAAATGTCGTACAAACTACGAACGAGCGCCCTCGAGGAAGAAGCGACGGCTAAAGTAGTTGTACCAGGTGACCAGGAACGTGGCGATGGCCTTCATGGCCTGGTAGCCGATGCTCAAAAACGTGACGCCCACAAACATGTACAGGTCGTTGAGGCCCAAACCAATCACCGACAGGATGGTGAAAATCGTGAACTCGCGCTTGCGGCTCATGCCCTCGCGATGGTCGAACACGTACTTCATGCTGAGCCAGTAGTTGACCACGACGGACGTGATAAACGAAATCGTGGTGCTCATCAAAAAGTCGAGATGGAACAGCTCGACGAGCGCAATGAGCATGCCCCAGTCGATGCCAAAGGAGATAAGACCCACGACAGCGAACTTGAGGAATTGCTTAGTATGAGGTTGTGCCAGTGCCTTACGCACGTAATCACATCCAATGCGTTGACGAATCGAGCAGAGGATACTTTAGAGCTTTTGCAAGGGAAACGTAAGGGCTTTGCCAAGAACTATACGAACTCGTCAAATTTGCAAGAGACAATCCGCAAACGTCGTAAATCCTTCCGTAAACGAGCAAGGCCCACGAACAACGCAGCGCTCGACGCGCGTCGTCCGTGGGCCTCGTAGTGCAAGGAGGAGGTCGAGCTACTTGGTCTCCTCGCCCTCCAGGAAGATCTTTCGGGTCACAAAGTTGTAGACCATAACAAGCGCGGTGGCGCAAATCTTGGCGATATTGGCCTCGAGCCCCAGGCCGGCGTTGAGCGCCAGCACGATACCGTCGTTGAGAGCCAAGCCGATCACGGACAGCACGACAAAGATAATGAACTCGCGGCGGCGGCTCATGCCCTCCTTGTGCGCAAACACGTACTTCATGCTCGCGACGTAGTTAAAGATGAGCGAGACGATAAAGCCGCTGGTATTGGCGATCAGGATGTTAAGGCCCAGGCCGTAGTGGAGTAGATTCATGATGCCAAAGTCGATGACCGTGGCGACGACGCCGACGACACCAAACTTCATGATCTGCGCAAGGAGCTTTTGCATGGTACCTGCCTTAGGATTGCGCCGGGGCGCCGTGGGGATGACGAACTCAGCAAGTTTAGCCAATCCCCACGGGTAGAGCTAGGCGCGCTCCTCGATAGCACCGTTTCTATATGCATCGAGCAGTTGGCGTAGGTCCTGGATCTGGCTGCGGATCTTAGCACCGGTATCGGTGTCGCTCACCATGCGGCGACGGTCGGCCTGGTCAAAACGGTTGGTCTCGCTCTCGATGTCCACGTTGCGCGTGAGCGCTTCGGCAACCGTTGTAAAGGCCCGGTGCGACTTGAGGCGGCAGCCGCGTGAGCTCGAGATAAGCGTGTAGCCGGCGATACCCGTTTTGGGATGATAGGCGCGACAGAAACCGCCATCGATGACCAGCAGCTTGCCCTCGGCGCGGATGGGCTGCTCGCCCTTGGTGGTTTTAACGGGTGTGTGGCCGTTGATGATGTGGCCGGTCGGCGAACATGCCATGGGGGCAACGCCGAACTCGCGCATGACGTCGTCGCAGACCGAGGGCGACTTGGTAAGCGTAAAGTACGGGTCCATCGGCTCGACCCAGGTGCTCTTATCGGCGATATAGGCGCGCTCAAAGGTACGCACCAGGCGTCCGCTGGCGGGTGAGTTAAAGCCGATCCACAGGTACCACATCCAGTCGAGGGCGTCGCGGTCGCCCACGCGCCAGGCGCGGCGGGCGATGCGGTCGCAAAAATCGAGATAATCGCGGCCGGCGTGCCAGGTACCCAGGCAGTTCATGCTGCTAAAGGTGCCGTCTTCGTTGAGTGGTACGCAGCCATGGAACAGCAGGTTGCCGTTGGTGACCTTGTACATCGAGCCGTGGGTGTAGAGGAAATCGATATGGCGATGCAGATGATCGGCGGTGACAAACTCGGACACAAGCTTGTCGATGATGTGTTGCTCCTGGGGCGTGAGCGTGTAGGGGTCCGCCGGATCGACGGTGGGGAAGTCGTTGGTCGTGAGCGGCCATACACTGCCGTCGGCAAGCGTGACCGTGCCGGCGTCGTGGTCGATCTTGTCGAGCAGCAGGCGGTCGGTCATGTCGAACTCGGGGTGGCGCTGGATAATCTGGCCCTCGAGTTTAAAGAGCAGCACGTTGATGGCCTTGATCAGCGGGGTGATGGTCTCACCGGCGGTGTAGGTGGCATCGGCAAAGGCGACGAGCTCGCGCAGCGAGATACCGTAGTCGTTCTCGAGGATCTCGTAGTTGTCGTAGCGCAGGTTGTTGCGCAGCACCGTGGCGATGCAGGCGGGCTCGCCGGCAGCGGCGCCCATCCACAGCAGGTCGTGGTTGCCCCACTGGATGTCGAGCGAATGGTAGGTGAGCAGGCGGTCCATAATCTTGGCAGCGCCGCCGCCACGGTCGAAGATATCGCCCACCAGGTGCAGGTGGTCGACGGCCAGGCGCTTGATGAGCGAGGCGAGCGACTCGATAAAGTCGTCGGCGCTTGCGGTCTCTAGGATGGACTCCACGATGCGCTCGTGATAACGCACACGATAGTTGTTCTCGTCCGGATGCGTGTGCAGCAGCTCGTCGATGATGTAGGCGTAATCGCGCGGGATGGCCTTACGCACCTTGGAGCGCGTATAGCGGCTCGAAAGCGAGCGGGCAACCATGATGAGCTGGTCGAGCATTGTCTTGTACCAGGTGGGGGAGTCCTCGCGCCGGCTGCGGACCAGCTCGATCTTCTCGCGCGGGTAGTAGATGAGCGTGCACAGCTCGCCCTTTTCGTCAAAGGAGAGCGTGTCGCCAAAGATCTCGTCGACATGTTCGCGCACGACACCCGAGCAGTTGTTGAGGATGTGCATAAAGGCTTCGTACTCGCCGTGCACGTCGCTCATAAAATGCTCGGTGCCTTTGGGCAGGTTGAGAATGGCCGAGAGATTGATGATCTCGGTAAACGCGGATTGCTCGGTGGGAAATTGTCTCGACAGCAGACGCAGATACTTAAAGTCTTGCGGGTTGCGATCGAATGCGACCATGAAACACCTTCCGATATGGTTGGTAAAACTGATAAACAGCGTCAAACGTTTATCAGTATGCGCCGGCTTTGTTTCGATTTTGCGCCGGCGGCTGAATTGTCGGCTGGACGGTTTGGTAAATCGATTTAGTTGAGGTAGATATGGCGGTTGGGTGGAGACGAGAGAGGGTGTTTTATTAGA
>CALBUZ010000046.1 GCA_937969105.1 uncultured Collinsella sp.
TACATGAAGGACGCGGCCACCAAGTCCTACATGAAGAAGGGCCAGGCCATCGTCGACGCCAACCACAAGGCCATCGATGCCGGCGCTACCGCCTTCCGTAAGTTCGAGGTTCCGGCCGACTGGGCTACCGCCGAGGATGCCGCTCCCGTCGAGCTCTCCGAGGAGACCAAGTCTGCCATCGCCCAGCAGGTCAAGAACCTGCTTGAGCCCATCGATCGCATGGATGGCGACAGCCTGCCTGTTTCCGCTTTCGTCGATTGCGCCGACGGTCAGTTTGAGCTGGGCGCCTCCGCATACGAGAAGCGCGGCGTCGCCGTGGTCGTTCCCCACTGGGACGAGACCAAGTGCATCCAGTGCAACCAGTGCGCCTATGTGTGCCCGCATGCCACCATCCGTCCGTTCGCGATGACCGAGGACGAGGCTGCCGCCGCGCCCGAGGCTACTCGCACGCTCGACGCCATGGGCCCCAAGGCCAAGGGCATGAAGTTCACCATGGCCGTGTCTCCGCTCGACTGCATGGGCTGCACCAACTGCGTCAAGGTCTGCCCCAAGGGCGCCCTCGAGATGGTTCCCACCGAGCAGGAGATGGACCAGCAGCCCGTTTGGGACTACATGGTCGAGAACGTCTCCGAGAAGAAGGAGCTCATCGCGGCCAACGTCAAGGGCAGCCAGTTTAAGCAGCCCTACCTGGAGTTCTCCGGCTCCTGCGCCGGCTGCGCCGAGACCGCCTATGCACGTCTGGTGACCCAGGTCGCCGGCGACCGCATGTTCATCTCCAACGCCACCGGCTGCTCCTCCATTTGGGGCAACCCCGCTGCCACCGCTCCTTACTGCAAGGACAAGGACGGTCACGGCCCGGCGTGGAACAACTCCCTGTTCGAGGACAATGCCGAGCATGGTCTGGGCATGGCCGTTGGCTACGAGGCCGTTCAGAAGAAGCTGATCGCTGCTACGCAGGAGATCATCGCCGCTGACGGTCCGTCCGACGAGCTCAAGGCCGCCGGTCAGGCTTGGATTGACTCTGTCAACGACGCCGAGGCCTCTAAGACCGCTGCCGCCGCTTACGTTGCCGAGCTCGAGAAGTGCGGCTGCGACGCTTCCAAGGCGATCCTCGCCGACAAGGCTTACCTCACCAAGAAGTCCTTCTGGGTCTTCGGTGGCGACGGTTGGGCCTACGACATCGGCTTCGGTGGCCTGGACCACGTCCTGGCTTCCGGCCACAATATCAACGTCTTCGTCTTCGACACCGAGGTCTACTCCAACACCGGCGGTCAGGCCTCCAAGGCCTCGAACCTGGGCCAGGTCGCTCAGTTCGCCGCTGCCGGTAAGGTGACCAAGAAGAAGTCTCTGGCCGAGATCGCTATGAGCTATGGCTACGTCTACGTGGCGCAGGTCGCCATGGGCGCCAACCCGGCTCAGACCCTCAAGGCCATCCACGAGGCCGAGGCCTACGACGGCCCGTCCCTCATCATCGGCTACAGCCCCTGCGAGATGCACTCCATCAAGAAGGGCGGCATGCAGAACTGCCAGGCCGAGATGAAGAAGGCTGTCGAGTGCGGTTACTGGAACCTCTTCCGCTTCAACCCCGAGGCTGCTGCCGGCAAGAAGTTCTCGCTCGATTCCAAGGAGCCCGCGGGCGGTTATCAGGAGTTCCTGATGAACGAGGCCCGTTACGCTTCGCTGACGCGCTCCTTCCCCGAGCGCGCTGAGGAGCTCTTCAAGGAGAACGAGCAGGCCGCTATGGACCGCTACGCTCACCTGCTGAAGCTCAAGACGGTGTACAACGAGGCCTAGGTCTCCCGCCGCAGGATCTGAGGGCTGACCTTCGCGGACGTCCTCGGACATGAAAGAACCCCCGCTGCGCACTACGTGCGGCGGGGGTTCTTTCGTCCTGCGGAGTGTCCGCGAAGGTCAGCCCTCAGATCCTGCTGCGACTACGTCCTCGGATTGTGTGGCTGAATGAAGGACGCGGTTGTGGGGGCCTTTTGTCCCCTTCGCTGTTTCGCGGCTTTGGCGCGAAACGCGCGGCACTTTGGAGAGGGCTGGGGACGCTGTTGTTGGCGTCTCCAGCCCTCTGATTGCTACTTTGGGTTCCGTGGTGGGACTATGTTGGTGCTACCTGGCTGTTTTTACCTTGTCTCGCCGCTCTCTGTGCGTAGGCGGTAGCCGTGGACGAGGTCGCTAATGGCCGGCCAGGGAATCTGGCGGTCGACCCAAAATTGGAGCTGGACCAGATAGCGCTCGGTGGCGCGGGTGAGGGCTGCAAACTGTTCGTGAGTCTCTACCTGGGCGTAGAGGTCGCGGCTGTGGGCGAGGATTGCCGTGGTGTCATCCATTTTGCCGGTGACGTCGAAGGCGCCCGAGAACCAGTCGCACAGGCGCGCGGCGCTGTTGTTGATCGTTGCGAGGTCGGCGGTGCCGTCGTTGGCGTTTTCGTTGGCCTGGGCTCGCAGGAGGGAGAGGGCGTCGGCCGCGTTCATGCAGTAGCCGACGGTGAAGTTCCAGACGGCGAATTCGCGGCCTGTGTCAAGCTTGCGGCGGCGCATGTAGTCGATATCGCGCGGTTCCTCGAGCATCATTTGGTCGGCGAGGGCCTCAAGTGCAGTGGTGTACTCGGCAAGGTCGAGTGCGAGCAGGGTGTTGATATCCATCATCTTTAGGCCTCCGCTTCGATCTCGACGATTTCGTTTTTGATGCACATGCCCTGGTTGTCCCAGACATTGCGGCAGGCGGCGGCAAAGCGCTCGCGGTCGGCTTCGCAGATGCGGGCGAACATGTTGCAGGTGCCAAAGGGCTCGCACACGTCAAAGAAGATGCAGATTGACGACCATCCGCCATACCAGCTCACGGCGCCCGCCGGCTCGTGAAAAACGGGGTTCTCGATGTGCTCATAATTGGCAATGGGGCCCGATACGGGATAGGTTACCTCGGCATCGCAGATCTTGGCCGAAAAGATACGTGACTCGACCGGACAGGACGATTCGAACAGCTTGCATGTCTCGGGGGCCTTGTCCCAGAGCATATCGGCGAGAAACGTCTCGCCATTCAGCGTGATCTTGAGCATTTTTGTCATAGTAAGGACCTCCTCAATCCGTCGCTCAAGGGGTTCGCTGGCGGATAAGGAGAAGACAGCGGCGGGGTCGCCGAACCCAAACTTCACGACAGATCTCTGTCGCCCCAGCCCGCGCTGTTCTTCGCTAAAGTACCATGCCGCAATTGCGCGCGCAATATCAGTTTTTGATTTTCTGGAAGCGGCAATCGACGAGACGGCTCGCCGGCTGCCGGCCGACGCGCGGCAAAGGCACTCGTCTATTCCTTATGCTGGATGAAAAACGCCATGTTATTGCAGGGCTGCATACTCGTCCAATAAGTGCATAGAATCTCGTATAGTGCGAGTAAGATATTGCGCTGTCTGTTTTGTGTTTAGCAAAGATATAGTTTGCATAATCTGGTCTAATCTCTGCTCTATTAAAATAAAGTTGCACGTAAATGACGTAGATATGCTTGAGCTGGGTTTCTTTACGCTGAGCGGGTAAAAGCGACCGTTCACTGTTCAGCTATTTTCAAAATGAATAAAATGAGCGATAAAGAGAATATAAACCTTAATAAACTCGCGTATCGCACGGGCGCGGGTTATTAATGGGTTGTAGGCCTTTTACAGAAAGGATTCCAGCAATGTCTAAGCCTCTTGGCAAGCCCGATCGTATCGTCGTCGCCCTTGGCGGCAACGCCCTCGGCAACAACCCCGTTGAGCAGATCGAGGCCGTGAGCAACACCGCTCACGCTCTCCTCGGCCTGATCGAGCAGGGCAACGAGATCATCATCACCCACGGCAACGGTCCGCAGGTCGGCATGATCCAGAACGCCTTCGCCGCTGCCCACGACGCCATCGGCACCCCCGAGATGCCGCTGCCCGAGTGCGGCGCCATGTCCCAGGGCTACATTGGCTATCACCTGCAGCAGGGCATTGGCCGCGAGATGCACAAGCGCTATAAGCGTTGGCACGCCGCCACCGTCGTCACCCAGATCGAGTGCGACCCGGACGACCCCGCGTTCAAGAACCCGACCAAGCCGATCGGCCCCTTCTACACCGAGGAGCAGGCCAAGGAGTTCATGGCCGAGGATCCCTCCAAGGTCTTCGTCGAGGATTCCGGTCGCGGCTGGCGTCGCGTCGTCGCTTCCCCCGATCCCAAGAAGATCGTCGAGGCCGACTCCATCCTCAACCTGCTCGACAACGAGTTCATCGTCATCGCCTGCGGTGGCGGCGGCATCCCCGTCGTCCGCGACTATGAGAACAAGGGCTGCTACAAGGGCGTTCCCGCCGTCATCGACAAGGACCTGGGCGGCGAGCTGCTGGCCGAGGACTGCGACGCCGACGTTCTGTTCCTGCTGACCGCCGTTGAGCATGTCGCCATCAACTTTGGCAAGCCCAACCAGGAGGAGCTCGAGGACATCACCGCTGACGAGGCCGAGCGCCTGGCCGACGAGGGCCAGTTCGGCAAGGGTTCCATGGAGCCCAAGGTCCGCGCTGCCATCAAGTTCGCCCGCTCCCGCAAGGGCCGCACCTGCATCATCGGTGCTCTGGACAAGGCCGCCGAGACCATGGCCGGCCTCTCCGGTACCCGCATCCACGAGTAGTCTCTACTCTGTTGCCTCTCTCGTGGGCGCCAGGCAGGGCGCCCGCAAACTAGCCTCTCTTCATGAGCCCCGCAGTCCGCTCCGACTGCGGGGCTTTTGCTATTCACCTAGTCATTGGGGACGTTCTTAAACGACTAGCCAAAAGGGACACTCTTGCCGCGGACAAACCCGGCACCTGGGGACATTCCTTTTCTGTCGGCATCTTGGGACAGTTCTTTTCGACAGCGCGAGCGGTCGTCTACAAGGGCTGTTCCCAACGAGTACTCATTTAAGTCTGTCCCCAATGACTAGTAGTAGGCCCACATGGCTTCGACTTCGTTAAGGACCTCTACGACGCCCCAGCGGCGGGCGCTGCGGCTGGCCGAGTTGGGGTCGTAGACGCCAATCTGGTCGGTGTCGTCAATACCGTAAAGCACAATGTAGTGGCCCACGTTGGTAAAGGTGCCCGGCCGAACGGCGGCGATGACGGGCGCTCCCGAACGCAGCGCCTGAGTCATCGAGTCGCAATCGTTATGGAGCTCCGTTCCGTTAAGTCCCAACTGCCATGCGCCGCTCGTCATAAACGACCATTCGGTTGCACCAGTGGGGGCGTAATTGCCCGCCTCGGAAAGCGCGCACATATCGACGGGGGTCATATCGGTGCGTCCCGTCTTAAAGATATAGACCATGGTGAGGCACGTAGGCCCGCAGGCATTTTGGCGGATGGTGCCGCCGGCGTAAGGCAGCTCCGACCACGCAGGGTCGATCTGGTAGATATGGGGCATCGTGCCGGCTTGCCATTGCGAGCGCGGGGTCGAAAAGGCGAAAGAATAACCGGGCGCGACGGGGGCCTTGAGCAGCTTGTCCTCGGCGGTGGGCTCGAGACCGGCCGAGCCGTGGGACATACAGGAGCTCATAAACACAAAGACCAGACAGGTGAGGATAGAGCACAGTGCGAGGCGAAGTCGACGAGCCGGCAGGGCGGGGGCATTCACGTGCGATGTCGAGCGGTAAGGCTTGCCGTCGCGTCCGCCTTGGGGATGCGAAAAGAAGCGGTTGATATGGATGCCGGGCTGACGTACGCCGTTGCGGCGCAGCTGCGGAACCTCGGCCTGACGCTGTCGAGTGCGCGCGCCCAAGCGGCTATCTTGCTGCGCGCTTGTGCCCGTGCTCGGACGGCCACTCTGCCGCGTTCTGCTTGCCTGCTGCCGAGACGAAGGCCTGGGTTGTTCTTGAGTGCGTTGTGGATTGCCGCTCGTGGCACTTCTGGGCGTCGGCGTGGTACGGCCAGCAAGGCGAACGCTTTGTCGCCGTTGATCACCGTCGTTGTATCCGTATGCCATTCGTACCGCCTTGTCTCATGTATAACCTGTCTATCCTACAAAAAAGATGTGCAACAAATGGGTCTGCGCGTCAAAAGCTCGGTAAACGGTACGAAAGGCGCAAAACACACGGCCTCAAAAACATCTCTCTATGCGTCCGATGAACGTACGCCCGTCGGGCGGGCGGCAGCAATGAGCGGCAAACCGTGCCGTTCGTCCCAAAAACGGCGCCGCTCATATGCGAGTTCGGCCTTCGGTCGAGCCATGGGCGGCCATGCTGCGCCAAGGCCGTATCTTAAAGCCACGAAATAAAAGAGCGCGGCAAAACAGACCGCGCAAGGGGTGACGTCAAGGGGCGTCAAAAAGGAAAGGAGGGGAACAATGGCGGACAAGAACGCAGAAGTTGCAGTCGAGGATAACGGCGGCATGAAGAAAACGCTTTCGCTCTGGAACTTCTTCACCATCGGTTTCGGTGCCATTATCGGTACCGGTTGGGTTCTGCAGGTCGGCGACTGGATGGTCGTGGGCGGCGGTCCCGTTCCCGCTATGATCGCATTCCTCTTGGGTGCAATCTTCCTCGTGCCTGTTGGAGCTGTTTTCGGTGAGCTCACGGCTGCTATCCCCATCTCGGGCGGCATCGTCGAGTATGTCGATCGTAGCTTTGGCCGTACGCTGAGCTACATCACCGGTTGGCTTTTGGCCCTGGGCAACGGTATCCTGTGCCCGTGGGAGGCCATCGCCATTTCGACCCTCGTGTCCGAGATGTTCGGCAGCCTGCCCGGTCTTGAGTGGCTGCGCGCCGTCAAGCTCTACACCATCCTGGGCGCCGACGTTTACCTGTTCCCGACACTGATCGCGCTCGGCTTTGCAGTCTACGTCATCTTCCTCAACTTCCGCGGCGCCAGCTCGGCCGCCAAGCTCCAGGCCTTCCTGACCAAGGCCCTGCTCTGCGGCATGCTGCTCGCCATGGGCGTCTCGCTGTTCACCGGCTCGCCGGACAACGCCATGCCCGTGTTCTCCCAGGTCGCCGGTGCTGGCGGCGGCAAGGCCGCTACCGAGAGCACCAGCCTGTTCGCCGGCATCGTGTCGGTCCTGGTTCTGACCCCGTTCTTCTACGCCGGTTTCGACACCATTCCTCAGCAGGCTGAGGAAGCAGCCGAGGGCCTCAACTGGAACAAGTTCGGCAAGATCATCTCCCTGGCCCTGCTGGCCGCCGGCGGCTTCTACATGGTCTGCATCTACTCGTTCGGCACCATCCTCGACTGGCATGAGTTTGTTAAGAGCCCGGTTCCCGCGCTTGCCTGCCTCAAGGGCATCAACATGCTCCTGTACCTGGCCATGCTCGTCATTGCCACGCTTGGACCCATGGGCCCGATGAACTCCTTCTACGGCGCCACGAGCCGCATCATGCTCGCCATGGGTCGTAAAGGCCAGCTGCCCGAGAAGTTCGCCGAGGTCGACCCCAAGTCCGGCGCTCCCAAGCTCGCCTGCGTCGTTCTGGGCGTCATCACCGTCATCGGTCCGTTCCTGGGCAAGAACATGCTCATTCCTCTGACCAACGTGTCGGCTCTCGCCTTCATCTTCTCCTGCGGCATGGTCGCCCTCGCCTGCCTGCGCATGCGCTTCACCGAGCCCGACCTGCCTCGTCCCTACGAGGTACCCGGCGGCAAGTTTGGCATCGGCCTCGCTATCGCTGCCTGCGCCATCATCATCGGCCTGCTCGTGATTCCGTTCTCTCCCGCCTCCCTCAACATGGTGGAGTGGAGCATCGTGATCGGCTGGTTGGCTATTGGCCTGGCCCTCATGGCTTTCACCAATTCCCGCAAAAAGTAACGCCTAGCCGGGGCGGACCAGGTGCGCGGGGCCCTCTCTTCCGCGCACCGAACCCGGCACCACTTGGGTAGCTTTGTGAGGCCTTAACCCAACACGGCCTCGCCCACATATATGGATCCATAAGGAGGAACCATGTCCACTAAGTATGCAATCGTTGGCGGCAAGCTCATCGACGGTACCGGTGCTGAGCCGATCGAGAACTCCCTCGTTCTCGTCGACGACAACGGCAAGATCGAGTACGCCGGCACTATGCAGGACCTTCCCGAGGGCGTTGAGGTCATCGACGCCGCCGGCAAGACCGTCCTTCCCGGCCTGATCGACACTCACCTGCACTTCTCGGGCAACCTGACCGACGATGACACCGATTGGGTCATGCAGCCGCTCCTCGAGAAGCAGGCCGTCGCCGTCAAGCAGGCCTACGACTGCCTCACCCACGGCCTCACCACCGTCTGCGAGATCGGCCGCTTTGGTATCCAGATCCGTGACTGCATCGACAAGGGCGTCTTTAAGGGCCCGCGCGTTCTGGCCACCGGCCTGGGCTTCTGCCGCGTTGCCGGCCACGGTGACTCCCACCACTGCACCCAGGAGCTCAACAAGGAATCCCATCCCTGGGGCGACCAGGTCGACGGTCCTTGGGATCTGCGCAAGGCCGTCCGTCGTCGCCTGCGCGAGAACCCCGATGCCATCAAGATCTGGGCTACCGGTGGCGGCATCTGGCGCTGGGACTCCGGTCGCGACCAGCACTATTGCTCCGAGGAGATCCAGGCCGTGGTCGAAGAGGCAAAGATGGTCGGCATCCCCGTGTGGAGCCACTGCTACAACAACCACGCCGCTGCCTATGATTCCGTTCGCTTTGGCTGCGAGCAACTGATTCACGGTTTCGATATCGATGAGCGCACCATGGACCTCATGGCCGAGCAGGGCACCTTCTTCACCCCGACGATCGCCTTCCTGCCCACCTGGTACGCCACCTATCCGCCCGTCTACGTCCCCGAGCTGCACGACAAGTACGAGGGCACCCTGGTCGAGAAGGAGCTGCAGCGCAACTACGACTGCCTGCGCGAGGCCAAGAAGCGCGGCGTCGTCATGACGATCGGCTCCGACTCCTTCTCCTTCGTCACCCCGTACGGCACCTGCTCCATCGAGGAGATGTACGAGTTCGTCGACAAGATCGGCTTCACCCCGGTCGAGACCATCACCTGCGCCACCCTCAACGGTGCCAAGATGTGCCACATCGAGGACGAGACCGGTTCTATCGAGGCCGGCAAGTGCGCCGACCTGCTGGTCGTCAACGGTGACGTCGCTGCCGATATCCACGTGCTCAACACCGACAACATGGACGTCATCATGAAGGACGGCTGGATCGTCGAGGCTGGCACCTTTGGCGAGGCCAACAAATACAGCGCCTAAGATACCGTTTGTCGATGGCTGGATGTAAAACACAGTTTTTGATTGCATAATGCAATGGAGAGGGTCGCTTGCGGCCCTCTTTATTGCTATGGGTGCTACGGACAAAAGGGGATGACGGTGGATTTAAACAGGCTGATTCTGGGCAAGAGCTACAACTCTACCAAGGTCTTTCGCACGGCACAGCACGTGGTCCAGGCCATCCTGCTCGGTGTTGTCGTTCCGGCGCTTATCCTGCTGCTTATCTGGGATTTAACCGATAATCCCAATCCCGTTCCGGGCGTTGTCGTTATTGCCGGCCTGGTCATGCTGTGCTTCTTTTTCTCGTATGTCTTTGTGGTCCCCGACGACCTCACATCGAGCGCAACCGACCGTACGCTCGCCATCGCATCAAAAATATTCGCCTACACGTCGCGCGGCCTTACGCCCGAAGCGGCCCTGGGTGCCTCTAAAATCATCCTGTCCGAGACCATCGCCTCTGCCATCTGCTTTACCGATGGCAAACAGGTGTTGGCAAGCTGGGGCGAGGACTCGGCAAAGTGCCCGGCCGGCACCCCGGTCGTGCTCAAGACCACGCTCAGTGTGATTGAGACGGGCGAGCAAAGCGTGTTTTCGCGTGACACCTCCAATGAGACGGGCGGCTATTTTCCCCGCCTGCGCGCCGGCATTGTTGCGCCGCTTACCGTGCGCGGGCATTGCGTGGGTACGCTCGAGCTGTACTATCCCCGCCTGAGCAGCATCGATATGCGCCAGACGGCGTTGGCCTCGGGCTTTGCCGATCTCATTTCCACGCAGCTCGCCAGCTTTGAGCTCGAGCGCCAGGACGAGCTTACGGCCCGCGTGGAGCTGCGCGCCTTGCAATCGCAGGTCGACCCGCATTTTCTATTCAATACCATTAGCACGATCGTGTCGCTCGTTCGAACCGAGCCCGACAAGGCGCGATCGCTGCTGATCGACTTTTCCAACTACTATCGTCAGACGCTTTCTGACTCCGATACGCTCACCACGCTCGAGCACGAGGTGGAACAGGGCACTCGTTATATCAATCTTATGCAGGCCCGATATGGCGACGGCCGTCTGCGCGTTTCGGTCGACATCGACTTTGAGGTGCGCGACAGCCTGGTACCGCCGTTTATCTTGCAGCCGCTGCTCGAAAACTGCATCAAGCATGCGCAGCGCGAGACCGAGCCGCTTTCTATTCGTGTTAGGGCTTTCGAGACCGATGACGGCTTGGAGATCATCGTCGAAGACGACGGCATCGGAATGAGCGAAGAAGTCTGCGCGCATCTGTTTGAGCAGCATCGCCGAGAGGAACCCGAGAGCATTACCGCCGACGGCTCCGTCAAGCGAGGTTGCGGCCTGGCGCTCTTCAACGTGCTTCAGCGCATCCATTTCTTCTACGGAGAAGATTCCGGCATGCGCGTGAAGTCCCAGGAGGGCGTGGGAACGCAGGTCATCGTTGAGTTGAACGGCGAGCCACATGAGCCGGCGCCGTTGACGGTGTAGCACGCGGTTGGATTGAGAGAAAAAGAGGGGAAGCGCATATGTCCGAAGGCTGGAACATACTGGTGGTTGATGACGAGCCCCCAATTAGGGCTGAGCTACGCTATCTGTTGGAAAAGGATACGCGTGTGGGTCAGATTGCCGAGGCGGGCAATGTCACCGAAGCCGTGGAGCTGATTCTGTCGAACAAGCCCGACGTGCTGTTTTTAGACATCACGATGCCCGGGCGCTCGGGAATTGAGCTTGCCGAGACCCTGCAAAACCTAAAGAGGCCGCCGGTCGTGGTGTTTGTGACGGCGTTTGCCGAGTATGCGGCCGATGCCTATAACCTCGATGCTGTCGATTACGTCGTTAAACCGGTCGAGGATGCCCGCTTGTCAAAGGCGCTCGACAAGATCGAGACTGCCCTGGGCGCTCGCCGCGTCGTCCATGCTCCGCGCCAGCCTTTGCGCCTGACGGTGGATCGCGGGGGCAAAAGGGTGTTCATTCCCGTGGCGGATGTCTGCTACTTTGAGGCGCGCGCCGATTTTTGCAACGCCGTCTGTGCCGATGGAACGTATCTGATCAATGAGTCGATTTCCTCGCTCGAGCGCCGCTTGGCCTCCGAGGGCTTTATCCGCGTCCACCGCAGCTATCTGGTCAATTTGGAAGACGTGCACAATGTCGAAATCGGCTCCACGGGCCTGATGGAGCTCAGGCTCGACCGTGTGAGCTCGACGGTGCCCGTGTCCCGTCGTCGCGCTGCCGAGGTCAAATCGCACTTGGGGCTAGCGTAAGGGTCGGTGTGCCATCGTTTGCCGTTACAGGTTTGGCATGACTGTGCGGTGGGCATAATGGATTGCATCGAATGAAATCGAAAGGATTATTATGCCCGCGCTCATTACGCATCATCTGTTTGGCGAGGAAAGCATCGACCGTCTTCCGCAGGGCGTTATCACGTCCGACGAGGAGCGCATCGCCTTTATCCTGGGAAACCAAGGTCCCGACCCGTTTTTCTTCCACATGCTCACGCCGCGCATCTCCGACTGCATGTCGCTTGCTCAGGTCATGCACCGCTCGCGCATGTCGCGCCAATTCTCGTGCCTGCGCGACGGCGTGTCGCACCTGCAGCCGCGCGATGCCAATCTGGGTCGCGCCTTTGCGCTGGGCCTGCTGTCGCACTATGTGCTCGATCGCAATGCCCACCCCTTTGTCTACGAGCAGCAGTTTGGCATTGTCGAGTCCGATCCCGAGCTCGAGGCTTCGGGCAGTCAAGTTCATGCCGTGCTCGAAAGCGACCTGGACGTGCTGATGCTGCAGCTCAAGCGCGATGGGGCTACGGTCGAGGATTATCCGCCGGCGGGCGAGATCGTCACTACCGACCGCATCAATCGCGTTGCCGGTGTGCTGATGAGCTATGTTGCCGGACGTGTGTACGGCATCGATATCCCGGTGGGAGAGTACGGCGGCGCCGTAGCCGACATGCAGCTGCTCTACCGCACTATCGAGCCCGCCGGTTCGGCCAAGACGCGCGCGATTGCCCTGCTCGAGGGCTTGGTGCACGATTATTCGCTGCTCGACGGCCTTGCGCACCGCGTGACGACCGAGCTGCCCGAGCGTACCGGAAATCTGGGCCACTTGGCATGGAAGAGCCCCTTTACCGATGAAGTCTCGACCGAGAGCTTCCCCGAGGTCTTTGACCGCGCGCTGCTCGATTACGAGTGCACGGTTGCCCGCTTTATCGAGACCGGCGATATGGAAGCCGTGACCAGCCACGTCAATTACAGCGGTCGCGTGCTCGGCGCCGACGAAGAGTTCGACCGCGAGGAGTAGCAAGCTGCCTCGCCCATATTCTCCAATAAGTTGCGGTGGAATAGTTCCTGAATGAAGCCCCCGGAGGGCTAAGCGGGAACTATTTCACCGCAACTGCGTTGATGGGATGGCGTTTCGCCCTGCGTGTCCGTATGACCGCTCCTGTCCCTTTGCCGAATCCTTACCGGCGCTTCTGGACAATTGGGGTACGATGAACTAGCTGCATATCGGGCGAATACGAAGGGGCCCTGTCCATGAAATACACCAAGCTCGAGCGTAACTGGGTTATGTACGATGTGGGCAACTCGGCCCTCGTGCTGCTCAATACCTCGGTGGTGCCCATCTACTTTAACGCCATCAATACCGGTGCTTCCTCGGCAGACCTGGTGGTCGCTTGGGGCAACGCGCAGACGATTGCCTCACTGGTCATCGCCATGCTCATGCCCATTCTGGGCGCGCTTGCCGATTACGCCGGCAACAAGATCAAGTTCTTCTTGGGCTTCTTCCTTACGGGCCTGGTTCTTTGCCTGGCGCAGGCTATCCCTATGTCCGCCATGGCATTTTTGACCGTGTACGTGCTGTGCACCATCGGCCTTAACTCTTCTATGACGTTCTACGACGCCATGCTGCCCGACATTACCACCGACGAGCGCATGGACGCCGTGTCCAGCTCGGGCTATGCCTGGGGCTACATCGGTTCCACCGTGCCGTTCATCATCTGCCTGGCGCTTATCATGGGTGGCCCCGCTCTTGGCGTCCCCACCATGCTGGCAACGCGTCTGTCGTTTATCATCACCGGTGCCTGGTGGCTCATCTTTACCCTGCCGCTCATTCGCACCTATAAGCAAAAGTACGGTCGCGAGCGCGGCCCCCAGGATACCATCGGCCACATCGTGGGCGGCGTGTTCTCCGAGGTCGGACACACCATGCGCGAGATCGCCCACAACAAGCCCGTGCTGGTCTACATGATCGCGTTCTTCTTCTACATCGATGGCGTCCATACGGTCATCTCCATGGCAACCAGCTACGGATCGGCTCTGGGCATCGACTCGACCCAGCTGGTACTGGCACTGCTCGTTACGCAGTTCGTTGCTTTCCCGTCCGCCATCATCTACGGCAAGCTCGCCGGTCGCGTGGGCACGCTCAACATGATCATGGTGGCCGTCGCCGCCTACATGGGCATCGTGCTCTTTGCCGCGTTTTTCTTAAAGACCGCCTTTGAGTTTTGGGTGCTCGCCATTTTGGTCGGCCTGTTCCAAGGTGGCGTGCAGGCGCTCAGCCGCAGCTATTTTGGCCGCATCATCCCCAAGGAAAAGTCCAACGAGTACTACGGCTTCTTTGATATCTTTGGCCGCTACGCAAGCGTGATGGGCACCTTCCTGGTGTCGGTCGTCACCTCGCTGACCGGCAACCCGTCGCTGGGTGTCCTTTCCATCGGCGTGCTGCTGGTGCTTGGCTTTGTGCTGCTGGTCCGTCTGTCCCGCATGGCTCAGACGGCGGCGTAAGACAACTGGGCTCAGTACGGCAATTGTGCCTATCCGCAGCACTCTTTTGGAAGTAGCCGCATAAATCATTCTGACTTCCGAACAATGTTTAGCCCAAGTGGGTATGATGGAATCAGCTAGGTCGCGGGGCGTCGCCTGTGTTTGGCGGCGCCCCGTTTTTGTGTTGCAAGGAGGGTAAAGGTATGAACGCCACGGTTGTGATCCCAACATATTGGGCAGGCGATGATACCCAAGCAAACGCTCCCGGCACCTACGATCACTCGACGTCGCTCAATGCCGCCAACCCGGAACTCGATCGCTGCCTGACTTCGCTCGAACAGGTGCGCGACATTCCGCGCATCATTCTCTTGGTGGTCTGTCCGGTTTCTGCCACGTCCGACGTATCCCGTCGCGTGCACGAAATCGTTAATGCGCATCCCACGCTTAAGGTCACCATCGTTACCAATACTCAGGCTTCGCGTGTTGCCGACCGCGTGGCACAGATTGCGCCCAAAGGCTCGGGCGAGTGCGTGAGCCTGCGCGGCTACGGCGCCATCCGCAACATGGGTCTTGCCTGCGCGGCGGTGCTGGGGCACGACGCGGTTGTGTTTTTGGATGACGACGAGACCGTCATCGATGCCGACTTTATGAAGCGTGCGACCTATGCACTGGGCCAACAGACACGTCAGGGCCTGCCGATTTTGGTCAAGAGCGGATACTTTTACGATCGCGACGGGTCGCCGCTGGCTCCCACGGACAAAGCGGGCATTTGCCATCGCTGGTGGACCAAGCGCATCGAGTTCAATCGCTGGATGAAAAAGGCGCTCTCGGGCACCCGCATCTCGCGCTCCAATTACGTGTGCGGCGGCCTGATGGCCCTGCACGCCCGCGCCTTTACGCGCGTGGCCTTCGACCCGTTTATCACCCGCGGCGAGGATTTGGACTATCTCTTTAACATGTGCATGTTTGGCTACGACGTGTGGTTCGACAACGAGTGGACCGTACGCCACCTGCCGCCCGAGTCCGAGAAGCGCTCGCCGCGCTTTATGCAGGACGTGTACCGTTGGTACTACGAGCGGGCCAAGCTGACGTTCGCTGCGCACCAAAAGGAGCTCATTCCGGTTACGGCCGCATCACTCATGCCCTATCCGGGTCCGTGGATCTCGCGCGAGCTTGACGACCGCGTGCGCAAGACTGCCATGGTTCGCAGCATGTTTACCCGCGAGCACGAGGGGTATCTGCGCATCTGGCGTCATGGTATTGATGAGGCTAAGGCCTATGCCCGCCAAAACGCCGCAAGCTACCTGCGTTTTCAGAGTTTCTGGCCCAAGATCATGGACGAACTTTGGCGCGACGCACAACTGATTAGCATCCTGGAGGGGGCTGAATGATCGACCGCCGCGCCCAGCGCGATAATTCAATTTCAATCTTTCGCATCATCGCCGTTGTCTGCGCCGTTTGCGTGTTGGCGTACTTTATCTTTGCCCTGGCGACTGGCATTGAGCCGATTGCCACGGTGGTCGCCTGTGCGTTACTGTGCATCTTCCTGTGCATCTTTATCTATTTGACGCTCAATCCCGATTCGGTACGCTCCCAGTACACCGAGGAGACGCTTTCGGTTGCCTCGGCCATGCTCGAGGACATTAAGGGCGGCCTGACACAGGAATCAGCGCTTTTGGTGTGCCGGCGTATCCTGCCCGAGACGCGTGCCATGACCGTTGCCATCACCGATGAGGGCAACGTGCTGGCCTGCGCGGGCGAGTTCGAGGAAAAGCTGCTGCCCGATTCGCCCATCCACACGCTTGCCACGCGCTACGTTATTGAGCACGGCATCGTGCAGTCGTTCAACCGCGTGGTGGACGTGGTGGGTTCGGATGGCTCGCACAACCAGGTTCCCGCCGGCATCATCGCGCCCATCAAGGTGGGCGACCGCACCGTCGGCACGCTCAAGTTCTACTACAAGACCCCGCGCGCCGTCGATCGTACCCAGTATGCGCTCGCCTCGGGCTTTGCCGAGATCCTGTCCACGCAGCTCGCCATCCACGAGCTCGAGGTGCAAAAGGAACTGACGGCCCGTGCCGAGGTTCGTGCCCTGCAAGCGCAGATCAATCCGCACTTTCTGTTTAACACGCTCAACACCATCGCGTCGTTTACGCGTACCGACCCGCTGCGCGCCCGCGAGCTGCTGCGCGAGTTCTCCTCGTTCTATCGCGCCACGCTCGACAACTCAGGGTCGCTTATCCCGGTCTCGCGCGAGGTTGCCCAGACCAAGCGCTACCTGACGTTTGAGAAGGCGCGCTTTGGCGAGGACCGCGTACTGGCGACTTTCGATGTCTCCGAGGATGTCGAGGACACGTTGGTCCCGGCCTTTGTAATCCAGCCCATTGTCGAGAACGCCGTACGGCATGGCATGGGCGATGACGACGCCCTGCGGATCGATGTGACCGTCCATCAAGACGGCGACGACGCAATCTTGATTGCCGTGGCTGACAACGGCGTGGGCATGGACGAGGGCACCGCCGCCAGGCTGTTTGATGAGCGCTCCGCCCGCCCCGATGCCAGTTCCCCGCAAGGCGGCGGTGCCGGCGTGGCCATGCACAATATTTCTGAGCGCATCCATCGCTTTTATGGACCGCACTCTTATACGCGCGTCGAATCGGCGCCGGGCAAGGGCACCAAAGTGCTCCTGCATCTTGATTTGTCAGAGAGCATCTTTGATATTCAAGAGTAAAATAAAAGGCTATGGGCTCAACGCCAAGCGGCGGATGCCCAGCGTAGTTTGCTGACGAAAGGTTTAATCCCTATGCTGCGTGCGATGATTGTGGATGACGAGGCCCCGGCCCGTTCGGAACTTCGCTTCTTGCTCGAGCAGACGGGCAAGATCGGCACGATCACTGAGGCGTCGAGCGTCCGCTCCGCCATTGAGATGTTGATGGAAAGCCGCGTCGATGTCGTATTTCTCGATATCTCGATGCCCGGTGCTTCTGGTCTGCAGCTTGCCGAGGCACTGCATAAGCTTAAGAATCCTCCGGCGATTGTGTTTGTGACCGCGTATAGCGATCATGCCGTCGAGGCGTTCGACGTAGATGCCGTCGATTACCTAATGAAGCCGGTCGAGGAGGCACGCCTGGATCGTGCGATCGAGAAGGTCATGCAGCACGCCAAGCCCGTCACGGACAGCAAAGCCACCATCGAGCGCATTCCGGTGGAAAAGGGCGGCCGTAAGGTCCTCATCCCCGTGGATGACATTCGCTTCATCATGGCCAAGGACGATTACTCCTGTATCTATACCGTCGATGATCGTTTTCTATCGACGACTTCGCTGGCGCAGTTCGAGGCCAAGCTTTGCGACTTTGGCTTCTTTCGCGTTCATCGCCGCTATATCGTCAACTTGGCGTGCGTCACGGATGTCGAGACGGTGCCCTCGGGCGCTATCCAACTGGGCATTACGGGCGTCGACGAACGCGTGCCGGTCTCGCGCCGCCGCGTTGTACCGCTCAAGAAGGCCCTGAGCCTCTAGCAAACTGGCCCCGCAGCCCTGTAGACCAATTGTCTGCGGAGCCGTGGGGCTTTTTGTATATACGTCGAATCGGTTTTGCAGAAGGGATCCCATGAACAGTGCAAGCGCCAAGCGCATCGACATCATCTCGGACACCCACGGCTATCTTTCGCCCGCGCTTCTGGACGAGCTCAAGGGCGCAGATCTGATCATCCACGCCGGAGACCTCACCTCAGAGATGGATTACGAGCATCTATGCACCATCGCCCCCGTGCGAGCGGTCCTAGGAAACAACGACTACTACCGCGACTACGGCCCGGATGTAGACCGTCTGGCCATCTTCACCTACGAAGGCCTCAAATTTGCCGTAGCCCACTACCGCGAAGACCTTCCGGTGGGATCCGTAGACGTAGCCATCAACGGTCACACCCACGTAACCAAAGAAGCCCAAGTAGGCCACTGCCTGGTCCTCAACCCCGGCAGCGCCAGCTATCCCAGAGGCAGCCGAGGCCCCACCATGGCCAGAATGCTCGTCAAGGACGGCAAGATCCTGAGCACCAAATTTATTGACTTAGACTAACCGCAACAAAAACGGGGGATGCAGATCGCATCTCCCGTTTTTCTTTCAGCAAAAGGCCGAAGTTCAACAAGAATAATCAGACCAACCCCGCCGAGGAGCACGCGGGCTAGCCGCGCATCCTGGTTCTGGGTATCCTGACGCCTGCCGAGGCGCTGGCGGGCTTCTCTTCGCCCATCGTCATCATGATGATAGGA
>CALBUZ010000047.1 GCA_937969105.1 uncultured Collinsella sp.
ATGCCGTGCGTGCGCTGGGAGCGCAAGGAGGATCCGACCGCCGGTAACTGCTATAACTGCCCCATCGTCATGAGCTACCCCACGGCGCTGGCGCTCAATATCGACGAGATCCGCGAGCAGAACATCGAGTTCCTGTACCCGTTTGTGCCGTATCACGATAAGACCGAGCTCAAGCGCCGTCATGTCGTACTCGATGATATCCCCGGCTACCCCGAGGATTATTTTGCCGTGGAGGACGACTTAGCTCGCGCATCGGCTTTACTCGCGAAGCGTCGTGTTCCCGAGACGCGTGGATTCGAAAAGCTCGTCCGGTTTTTAATGGGCAAGGGCTTTTCGTATCACATCGCCGCCGATGCCGTTAAGGCGCGTCTCGATGCCGAACGTGAGGAATGTGCAGTTTAGACACCTGTGTTTTGCGTGCCTGCCGTTCACCGCGTTTTAGCCGCCGTACCGGGTCCATTTATTTGACAGTTGTTGCGGTTCAACGTACGATAAACACCGTCATTTGCTTTGTGATATGTGCTCATCTTTGATGAGTTTGTTTATATGTTTATCTGTATCCGACCCGCATAAGCTGCGCCCATATTACTCAAATGTCGCGAGCCGTTCGCAAGGACGGTTCGCTTTGTTGTGTAACGAATCCATAAAAAGGAGTGAGCATGCCTATCATCGCAGCGCTCGTTGGCATCGTTTTGGGTGCCATCGCCGCCATTGCCTACATGCGCACCGCCAAGCAGGGTAGTCTTCACGAGGCCGACGAAAAGATCCAGTCGGCTCACGCACAGGCTGAGTCCCTAATCGGCGATGCAAAGCGTCAGGCCGAGACCCTCAAAAAAGAGGCTCTGCTCGAGGCTAAAGAAGAGATCATCAAGAACAAGCAGGCTGCCGAGGCCGAGGACAAGCAGCGTAAGAACGAGATTCGTACGCTCGAGAATCGTGTGATGCAGCGCGAGGAGTCCCTCGATCGCCGCAACGATGCCCTCGATAAGCGTGAGCACCAGCTGTCCAGCCAGGCTGGCCAGGTCGAGAAGCGCTCCCGCGAGCTTGAGGAGCTCTGCGCCAAGCAGACCTCGGAGCTCGAGCGTATTGCCGACCTGACCCGTGAGGACGCTCACAAGGAGCTCCTCGACAAGGTTCGCGGCGAGGTTACCCACGAGGCCGCCACGATCATCCGCGAGTCCGAGCAGCAGGTTCGCGCCGAGTGCCACAAGACCGCCCAGGAGATTCTGTCCCTGGCGATTCAGCGCTGCGCCGCCGATCACACCGCCGAGGTCACCGTTACCTCCGTGCATATTCCGTCTGACGACCTGAAGGGTCGCATCATTGGCCGCGAGGGTCGCAATATTCGCACCTTTGAGCAGGTTTCCGGCGTTAACCTCGTGATCGATGACACGCCCGAGACCGTCGTGCTTTCGAGCTTCGATCCGGTCCGTCGCGAGACCGCCCGCGTCGCCCTCGAGAACCTTATTGCTGACGGCCGCATTCACCCTGCCCGCATCGAGGAGATGTATCACAAGGCTGCCGACTTGGTTCAGCAGCGCGTACGCGAGGCTGGCGAACAGGCCGCCTTCGATACCGGTATCCACGATCTGCACCCCGAGATCGTTAAGACCCTGGGTGCTCTGCGCTACCGCACCTCTTTTGGCCAGAACGTGCTCCAGCATTCCCTCGAGGTTTCCGACCTGTGCGGCGTGATGGCTTCCGAGCTTGGCCTGGACGTTGTGACCGCTAAGCGTGCCGGCCTGCTGCACGATCTTGGCAAGGCTATCGACCATGATGTCGAGGGTCCGCATGCCGTTATCGGCGCCGAGCTCGCCCGTCGCTATGGCGAGAAGCCCGTTATCGTTCACGCTATCGAGGCTCACCACGCCGACGTCGACCCCAACACAGTGCTCGATGTTCTGGTCCAGGCTGCCGATGCTGTTTCTGCCTCTCGCCCCGGTGCCCGTCGCGAATCGGCCGAGAACTACATCAAGCGCCTTGAGAAGCTCGAGGAGATTGCCAACTCCCATGACGGCGTCGAGCGTACCTATGCCATGCAGGCTGGTCGCGAGGTCCACGTCATGGTTCAGCCGGACAAGATTTCCGATGCTCAGTCCACGGTCTTGGCTCATGACATCGCCCATCAGATCGAGGAAGAGATGGAGTATCCCGGTCAGGTGCGCGTCGTTGTGATTCGCGAGAGCCGCGCTGTCGATATCGCTAAATAACATGAACGACGCGAACGAGCTCATCTCATTTATCGCGTCGATGTCGGGGGAGGGCAACCTTCGCGTCGAGGAGAACCTTGGCGAGGGGTATGTCCGCCTCCGCGTTTCGGAGGCCGAGCGGCGCCAAGCAAAGCACGACATTCAGCATGTCGAGGATATTGTCATCGAAATGCTGCGCAACGCTCGTGATGCCGGCGCCGACAAGGTCTATCTCGCCACGACCAAGGAAGATGGCGTCCGTACGCTCGTCTTTCTGGATAACGGCTCGGGCGTGCCGCAGGATATGCAAGAACGTATCTTCGATGCCCGCGTTACCTCCAAGCTCGAGAGCATGAAGATGGATCGTTGGGGCGTCCACGGTCGAGGCATGGCTTTGTTCTCGATTAAGCAGAACACCGACGAGGCGCGCGTTGTCGCGTCGGATGTTGGCCTTGGCTCGGTCTTTAAGGTGAGCGTCGCTACCGACCGCCTTGGCGAGCGCGCCGACCAGTCCAGCTGGCCTCAGGCCGTGAAGGACGAGGACGGTCACTATGTCTGCGCCCGTGGCCCTCACAACATCATTCGCGCCGCCTGCGAGTTTGCCCTCGAGGAGCTGCGCGCCTGTGATGTCTATCTGGGGTCTCCGTCCGAGATCGCCGCGACGCTGCATGCGCAGGCGTCCAGCCGTCTCGATGCTTCTCGTCTTTTGTTTATCGATGACGAAGCCGAGCTTCCCGTGGTCGATCGCCTGGGTCTTGCTTCGGATGCGGAAGACTTTATCCGTATCTGTTCGGGTTTGGGCCTTGAGATGTCCGAGCGTACGGCGCATCGTATCTTGGCTGGCCAGATTAAGCCTGTTCGCGGTGTGACCGCACGTCTGCTACGTGAGCGCGATTCGTCCTCACATGCGTCTGCTCCGGTTGATCTTGCCAAGGATCGTCGCGGGCTGCGTATTGCCAAGGACGACATGGCGCAGTTCTCGCGAGCAGTGGAGCGCGACTTTAACGATCTTGCATCGCGGTACTATCTCAACCTTTGCGGTGACCCCAAGATTCGTGTTTCGCGTGATCGTATTACCGTGACGTTCGATCTTGCCAAAGAGGAATAGCATCTTTACCGAGTCCGTTCGGTACGATACAGTTATTGCAGTTAAAACGTACTTTTAAACGCAGGAGTTTCTTCATGGATTGCCTGAAGGTATCAAGCAAATCATCGCCCGCGTCCGTTGCCGGCGCCATTGCCGGCATGGTCAAAGATGGCGTTCCCGTCAATATTCAGTGCGTCGGCGCGGGTGCCGTCAACCAGGCCATTAAGTCTGTGGCCATTGCACGCGGATTTTTGATTCCGACCGGGTTTGATATTTCCTGCGCGCCGGTGTTCTCCGACATCCTCATCAACGGGGAGTCGCGCACGGCCATCCGTCTTTCTATTTATGTTCATCAGATTAATCGAGCTGCTATGGATAACGTTGTGATGGACGACGTTAAGCCTGTGGCATAGCGTGTTTACTCTTTGCCTGTGCTCTTTGATTCCGCCTATTCCACCTCGTTAGGACTTATACACATGGACCAGGGTTCCGTACGCGATATTCTTGCCGGTAAAACCTACTTTATCCGCACCTTTGGCTGCCAGATGAATCAGCACGACTCCGAGCGCGTGAGTGGCCTGCTCGACTCGTATGGTTGCCTCATGGCGCTCGATCCGGAGCATGCTGACATTGTCGTGTTCATGACGTGCTGCGTTCGTGAGGCCGCTGACACCCGTCTGTACGGTCAGTGCAACTCTTGTAAGAGCCTCCCGCCTTCGCCCTCGGGCAAGCGCGTGGTCGCCGTGGGCGGTTGCATCGCGCAGCGCGACGGCGAAGGTCTGCTCACCAATGTCGATAACGTCAATGTCATCTTTGGCACTCATTCCATCGCGCATGTTGCCGAGCTCATTGCCGAGGCATTCTTGGATGGCAAGCGTCATATTCGCACCAATGAGCACGAGGACACGGATGCTATGAGTATGCCGTGGCATCGTGAGACGCAGTATCACGCATGGGTTCCCATTATGACGGGCTGTAATAACTTCTGCACCTATTGCATCGTGCCGTATGTGCGCGGTCGCGAAAAGAGCCGTCCTTTCGAGGAGATTGTCGACGAGGTGACCGGTCTGGTACGCCAGGGCGTGCGTGAGGTCACGCTTCTGGGTCAAAACGTCAACTCCTATGGTCGCGATCTGTTTGGCAAGCCGCGCTTTGCCGACCTGTTGCGTGCCGTGGGTGATACGGGTGTGGAGCGTATCTTCTTTACTTCCTCGCACCCCAAAGACCTGCTACCCGAGACTATCGACGCTATGGCTGAGACGCCTGTCGTCATGCCGCAGCTGCACCTGGCAGTTCAGTCGGGCTCGACGCGCATCCTTAAAGAGATGAATCGTCGCTATACGCGCGAGGATTATCTGGGGCTCGTCGATCGCATCCGCAATCGCATGCCTGATATCGCGCTTTCGACCGATATCATCGTGGGTTTCCCCGGCGAGACCGAGGAAGACTTTGAGCAGACGCTCTCGCTTGCCGAGACGGTCCGTTATGCTCAGGCCTATACGTTTATCTATTCTAAGCGCGCCGGTACTCCGGCCGCCGAGATTGACGATCCCACTCCGCATGAGGTAATTCTTGAGCGCTTCAACCGTCTGGTGAAGGTTATCGAGACCACAGCGCACGAGTATAACCAAGGTGAGCTCCACACCGTTGTGCCGGCGCTTATTGAGGGTACGAGCAAAAAGAATGACGCGGTGCTGCTGGGCAAGAGTCCTAAGAACCAGACCGTTCATGCACCGATTCCCGAGGGCTACAGCATCGATCAGTTGATTGGCAAGATTGTCGATGTTGACGTCGACGTTGCCAAGACGTGGTATCTGTCCGGATCCGTTGTGGGCGAGCCGCGCTAATGTTTTCTTCCGGGGCAGGTCTTTCCGCCGTTGCGATTGTCGGTCCGACCGCGGTTGGCAAAAGTGATGTCGCTGATCGTTTGGCGGCTCGCCTTTCGTCCGAAGTGCTGTCGTGTGACGCGATGCAAATCTATCGAGGTATGGATATCGGCACTGCTAAGATGGCACCCGAGGAATGCACGGCGCCTCTCCGCCTGGTCGATATTGTTGATCCGGGCGTTGCATATTCTGCAGCGCTGTATCAGGCAGACGCTCGTGTGCATGCTGAGCGCTTGCTGGGCGAGGGCTGCCTACCGGTGTTTTGCGGGGGTACGGGCTTGTATCTCAAGGCCGCCCTGGATGAGATGGATTTTCCCTCGGGTGAGCTTGAGGACGATCGCCGTGCGGGGTATCAGGAGCTTGCCGAGCGCATAGGCGAGGAAGCGCTGCACGCGCTGCTTGCCGAGCGTGACCCCGAGTCCGCTGCGGTCATCCACCCCCATAATGTTCGTCGCGTGATTCGCGCACTTGAAATGCACGATGATGGTGTGTCCTATGCGCAGCAAAAGTCGCAGTTTAGTGTTCCGCGCGAGCATTATCACGCTCTGTGGTTTGGATTGATGCGTAATCGCGAGGCGCTTTACGAGCGAATTAACCTACGCGTCGATCTGATGTTTGAGCAGGGTCTTGTTGATGAGGTTCGCGGTCTTATGGATCAGGGGCTGGGAGATGCCCTGACTTCGATGCAGGCGATTGGCTATAAAGAGATTATCGATGCCTTTGACGGCGTGATGTCTATGGATGAGGCCCGCGAACTCATCAAGATGCGTTCGCGTCGCTATGCCAAGCGTCAGCTTTCGTGGTTTAAACGCGATGACCGCATCGTGTGGTTCGATATGGACGAGTTTACGATCGATGAGGTCGTTGAGGATATCCTTCACCGTATCGAGGCGGCATAATGGCTCGGTTTCCCCTCGTTCCCACGGCGCCTGAGCCCGAACGTGCCGTTCTTGTCGGAGTTGAGTGGCGCGATAACGCCTGGCCGCTCGATCGTTCGCTTGACGAGCTTGAGCGCCTGGCCCATACGGCCGGCGCCCAATGCGTGGCACGTTTGTCACAGCGTCTGGTTAAGCCGTATCCAAAATCGTTTATCGGCTCCGGTAAGGTTGAGGAGCTTTGCGGGCTCGTGCATCGTATGGATGCCGATGTCGTTATCTTCGACGACGATCTAACGCCCTCGCAGCAGTCGTATCTGGAGAAAGCCGTGGGCGAACCGGTTAAGATTATCGACCGTACGGCGCTGATTCTCGACATCTTTGGCCTGCACGCTCAGACCCGTGAGGGCCGCCTGCAGGTGCAACTAGCCCAATTGCAGTATCTGTTGCCCCGCTTGCGCGGTATGTGGAGCCATCTTGCTAAAGAGCAGACGCGCGGTGGCATTGGTTCGCGCTTTGGTCAGGGCGAAAGCCAGCTCGAGGTTGACCGACGTTTGATTCGCAACAAGATTGCCGCGCTTCGTCGCGAGCTTAAGCAGGTTGAACAGCGCCGCGATGTCCAGTCTAAAAGTCGTATCGAGTCGCCGGCGTTTCGCGTTGCCTTAGCCGGTTATACCAATGCCGGTAAGTCGACGTTGCTCAATCGCTTGACCGGGTCTACGGTGCTTTCACAGGACAAATTGTTTGCCACGCTCGATCCGACGACGCGCTCGTATCGCTTGCCCGGTGGTCGTGGCATGACCATTACCGATACCGTTGGCTTTATTCAAAAGCTACCGCATGGTCTCGTCGATGCCTTTAAGTCCACGCTGTCTGAGGTCCTTGGTGCCGACCTGATCCTTAAAGTTGTGGATGCCTCTGACGAGGACTACGAGCGCCAGCTTGAGGCAGTCGATCGCGTTCTTGACGAGATCGGTGCCGGCGAGCGTTTGACGCTTACGGTGTTCAATAAAATCGACCTACTCGATAGCGTCGATCGATTGAGTTTCCATCGTCGCTATCCCGAGGCCGTGTTGTTCTCGGCCCAGACGGGCGAGGGGCTCGACGATCTCGTCGACCGTATTGCGCGTGAGGCTGCTGCCACCGATGTGTTGCTTTCTGCCGATATCCCGTATCGCGAGGGCGCCCTCATCACGCTAGTGCATGAGCAGGGAACCCTTCTGCATGAGGAATATCTAGAGGACGGAGTTCGCATTGTGGCGAAGTTGCCGGCCCGAATCGCGCCACGTCTTGAGCGCTATCGTACGGAATAAACGAGCTCTAGCACGCCTAGAATGACAGGCTGATGGAGCAGATAGAACGGTAAGGCATGGCGACCAAGGGCTGCGAGCGCCGGGATGGGATTGGCGTATGCCCATGCTGGCGCTTCGAGGCTTGACGCTTGTGCTGTCTGGGCAGCAAAAAAGCCGGTAAGGTACATAAAGACAAACGGAATGAGCGGATAGTAGTCTCCCGAAACAAAACCCGGGCCCGGAAATCCTAGCCATGCCAGGTAGGGGAGTGGGTAGACCGCCTTTGGAATGCCCCAAGTTAGGGCAAAAAGAACAAGGCATGCTGCGATACCCCACGAGCCCGGTATTTTTTGGAGTATCGGACGGTTGAGTGCAACCACCGCGGTGCACGCCGCCATGCAATAAATGATGCCAAAGTTTACCGAATCGTCGACTGAAACCAGTGTAGTTGCAATCCATACGATTAAGGCTGCGGCCGCGTATTTGAGGGCGCGCTTACCGTTATTACGCGAGAGCGTGCACATCCAACCGGCGATAAACAAAAATACCCAGCTGATACTATCGCGCCAGATATCCTGGAAAACCGTTTCGGTAAACCATGGCATATCCCATCCATATAGGTAGGCCAAATCGTAGCAGGCGTGAAAACCTGCCATCGATAGCATCGTAAACCCGCGGACGGTATCAAATATGGTGATGCGTTTTTGCATTACGAGAACCGGCGCATTAAACCGACAACCTTACCCAAAATAACGGGGTTCGTCGCATAGATGGGCTCCATGGTGTCGTTCTCGGGCTGCAGGCGCACGCGCCCCTGCTCCTTGTAGAACGTCTTGACGGTCGCCGAGCCATCGATCATGGCCACGACGATTTCGCCGTTCATGGCGCTCTTTTGCTCGCGAACGATAATGTAGTCACCGTTGTAGATGCCGACATTGATCATTGAGCTGCCGTGCACTTCAAGGATAAAGGAACCCTGGTCTGTGGCGATTTCGGTCGGGATGGTAAAGGTGTCCTCGATATTTTGCTCGGCCAGAATGGGAATCCCAGCCGCGACGCGACCGACGAGCGGCAGCGAGACCGTTCCGCGGGGCGCTGTGGGTTCATCGGATTTGGAAATTGAGACTGAGGATCCGTCCTCATCAAAGAGCTCTAGGGCGCGAGGCTTGGTGGCATCGCGCTTGAGCAACCCTCGAGCCTCCAGAGCAGAGAGATGAGCATGCACCGTGCTGGGGGAGGAGAGGCCTACGGCCGATGCCATCTCGCGCACACTGGGCGGATAGCCCTTCTCCGTCTGGTAGGAGCGGATGAAATCGTAGATTTGCTGTTGGCGCTTGGTGATTTTGCGTGCCATACTTACTCCTCAAACCCAAACAAAT
>CALBUZ010000048.1 GCA_937969105.1 uncultured Collinsella sp.
GGCCGCCGAAATGTTTGGTTATGTCATCCGGTTCAACGCCATCGCAATGGCTTGCAAAGTCAAAGTCTAAAAGTGAATTGAGCTCGCTAACGCGTTTCGGTGCAACAAACGATCCCTTACCTTGGATTCGATAGATACTTCCACGACGCTCCAGCTCACTCATGGCAAGTCGGACGGTTGTTCTGCTTACGGCGTATTCGTCGCAGAGTTCCATTTCTGTTGGAAGTTTATCGTCTGCTTGATATACATCGACGATCTGCTTGAGCAGCGCGTCGGTGAGCTGTAAATAGAGTGGCCGTTTTTCGTGTGTATCGAGCATTAGAGCCTCAGTTTGCATGTTGGTGGTACCTGATGGTTGCCTCAGTCGGGATGTAACGTGGGCAAGGTAACCTTAACGTATCACAGAGCGGCTCAGCATGATGATCTGATGCCTGTATCCACGAAGGGCTTGTCCGAGCGTGAAGATATTCTGGGGCAGGCAAATACCGTTCATGGAGTCCCCGATATGTTGGAGGTCAGCGCCGGCTGCTTTTGCTGCAAGGCCTATTTTCTTAATGGTCTCGCTGTCGCAAGAGTCTTGACTCGTCCCGTTCGCCGCCATGACGAGAACCTTCTCTTCAATTGACTTGCCTACGTTGTAGGATCGTACAAAGTCTACGATGGCGCGCAGGTCTGCTTCTTGGAAGCAAGGGACAGTGTAGGGTGCTGGCACCGGAGGGATTTCGAGGCGGAGGTCAACAAGCTGGTGGGCTATTTCGAGGGTCATTACAGGTTCCGCAACGCCTGCTCCATGCTTTTTTCCGGCTATGACCAGGCCATTGAAATGCTCTTTGGAGAGTTTGATCGAATGGGCGATTGCATCGTTGGAGACGCCAGTTCCAGGGTTGCCTGTGAGGCAAATAAAATCAAATCCGAGTTCGTTTGCCTTTTCTAAGGTCTTGGGAGAGACGCGACGACCCATGGGGATTTCCGTACGGGATTCAGACATCTCAGCCTCGTTATCAACTGGCTCCAGATTGACGCCAATGGGCCTTCCGCATGCTCGCTTCACCCAAGTGACCGGGTTTTCATTGAGATCATCTGGAATACCGGCAATAACTGGATCGAACACATCGAACGCGTTAAACAGAAGCAGGTCGGCACCTGCGGCACGTTCGATTTCTGCATTAGTAACGCCGCTGAGAAATTGGGAAGAGGGTACGTTTTCCGCCATGATGGTACGTCCCTCGGAGGCCAGAATTGCCTGCTTTAGATCCATGGCTGACGTGGTGGCAAAATCGGATGCGGACATGTTCAGTAATCGTTTGGGCATTGTTACTTCCTTTGACTAGAACGACAGGCTTGTGACATCGTCACTAATATTGTTACAACAATATATTAAATATGTTATATCCAATCGGTGAACGGTTGCAAACTTATTGTACTGCTCCGAAAAAATAGCCTTTAGCTGGACAAATCTAAATTTACGCAACTGCCGTTCACCGAATAAGTATTTGAATTCTTGACATATTGACAAAGCGGAAAAAAAATTGGTTATGACAAATCGCGCAAATGATATTACATTTCGCACAAGAACGTATTCACTTACATAAGTGGATACAAACGGGGACGACGACGGTTGAGTCCGGATAAATCGTTGTGTGCCCGGGAATCATGAAAGGATGTGTTATGGACGCTATCGTCAAATTCCTTGAAAAACACCAGGCCCTCTTCGACAAAATCTCAAAGAACATTTATCTGGTGGCGATTAAGGATGGCTTTCTCTCGAATATGCCAATTGTGCTGTTCTCGAGTCTGTTCCTTCTTCTTTCGACGCTCCCTGCCTATGTAGGCATCGCGCTTCCGTCTGAGGTGCTGGATTTCTTCAATAAAATCTATGCATATACCATGGGACTTCTTGGCATTATGGTGGCCGGCACCACGGCGAGCTCACTTGCCAAGTCGATGAACCGCCGCATGCCTTCGGGCAAATCTCTCAACCCCACCTCGTGTATGGTTTGTGCCATGTGCGGCATGTTCTTGCTATCGGTGACGAACGATGTTGTCTCGATTGGCGGAGCAGATACGTCTGTTTTTGAAACCGGCTATATGGGAACCAAGGGTTTTATCGCTGCGTTCGTATCCGCATTCTTGACCGTTAATATCTATAAGGTGTGCATTAGCCATAATGTGACGATCAAGCTCCCCAAAGAGGTCCCTGGCGCTATTGCGCAGAGTTTTCGCGATATCTTTGCGTTTGGGTTTTCAATCCTTGCGTGCGCTGTTATCGATCTCGCGAGCCGTAAGCTGCTTGCTGTGCCGTTCGCCAATTTGGTATCCGCTCTCATCTCGCCGCTGTTCTCCGCGGTCGACACCTATCCTGGCATGGCGCTTATCGAAGGCGCGGTCGCACTTTTCCAATTTATGGGTATTCACGGTGCCTCGGTTGTCATGACGCCGATCAATGCTGCGCTCTACGACAATACCGTTACCAATCTTCAGGTTTTCCAAGCAGGTGGACACCCGTCAATTGCTCTCGCGCTGGACTTTACAAACTTCATCGGCGGTCTGGGCGGTTCTGGCTGCACGTTCATCGTTCCTATTATCCTGATCATGTTTATGCGTTCCAAGCAGCTTAAAGCCATGGGCAAGGCATCGATTATCCCGGTGATTTTTGGAGTTAACGAGCCCGTTCTCTTCGGTATGCCGATTGTTCTCAATCCCTATATGTTCGTGCCCTTCCTAGCGGCTCCTATGGTCAACGCTATAATCGGTAAGTTTTTCATTGACGTAATTGGAATGAACGCCCCCATGTATACCATGCCGTGGGCGCTTCCCGGCCCAATCGGTGCATTCCTCACCACAGGCCTTGATGTACGTTCTCTCGTATTGATTGCAGTGCTGTTGGTCGTTGACTTTGTAATTTACTATCCGTTCTGCAAGGCATACGACCATCAGCTTTGTTTGGAAGAGTCTGCAAAGGAGGCTGCAGGAACCTCGGATGCAGATGCTATTGCCGCACAGGAAAATGTCGCAAAAGCTCTCGAGGCGGTAAAGGACAAGGCGGAGCAGATCCGCGTGCTTGTGCTTTGCCAGGGTGCCGGCACTTCGACTCTCTTGGCAAATGCTCTTCGCGAAGGCGCCGCTGCTAAGGGTATTGATCTGGTTTCTCAGTCCGGTGCGTACGGAAGCCACTATGATACGATGGATCAGTACAACGTGATTGTTCTGGCGCCCCAGGCACGCATGTACTATGACGCTATGAAGGCCGATACCGATCGCCTTGGAATTAAACTGCTCACCACAAGGGGCAAGGAGTATATCGACCTTACCAACGATCCCGAAGGTGCAATTGACTGGATCGTTCAGGAGCTGGCTAAATAGTGGATGCACTCCGTCGTTGATTCGTCGGTGTATAGTACGGCCCCGCAGCTTATTGAGCTGCGGGGCCGTATTTCGTTGAGTATCTAATTGAGACAATGAGCGCAACCGTCGTGAGATCGCATTGGCGCTCTCCGAGTCACCGACAAACTGTCTTCCATCTATGTGACCAATTCGCTTTCGGTCTTTAGCCTGCTCGAGGCGTGCGAGGATTGCGAGCTGTGCCTGGTGGGCGGCGTGTACCGCAGCCGCACCGCCGCCTTTGTGGGGCCCACGGCCGAGGATACCCTGCGCGCACTAGGGATTGACATGGCGTTTATCGGTGCCAACGGCATTCTGGACGGCGACGTGTCCACGTCCAACATGGATGAGGGCCGCATCCAGCAGCTCGCCTTTAGCAAGGCCGATACGCGCTACCTCATCGCCGACTCCAGCAAGATCGGCAGGCGCGACTTCTACACTTTCTGCCGCCTGGACAGCCTGGACGCCGTGGTATGTGAGCCGAGCATCTCCGCCGAGGATCGTGTCGCCATCGAGGAACACAAGCGGGTCATCTGCTAGCTAACGCTGCAGGCGATACTTCTGCCCCCTGCCGGCGCGGGGGTACCGCTTTACAATGACACGCAAATAGTTTTGGGCAACAAGGGTGAGGCCATTCTGAGGTATGGCTAGACTTCGTATTTCGCTTTGATATTCCTTGAGAATGAACCGAAGTCTTCGTAGAGTTCGTCTCTGCTTTCATCTTCGGCGCGGTTCATGCGTTCAAGGATTTTATCCTTTGGGGACCCTTGTTTTATTGCTGGCTCGCTATTGGGTATTGCAGATTGCAAGAATAATTCCAGAGCATGGACGTCTTTAAGTATGTAGCCCGTCGAACGACCTGCTCCCGTTTTTTCGATTGCGCTGCAACTAACAAGCTGGCTGAGGGTTCGTTTAATGGTTACCTCGCTGATATCGGGGCAGTTGGACTGGATGTCGGATTTCTTAATGACGCCGGATTTCTGCTGAAACAGAGCAGCTATGCGCGATTGCTTCGACATGGGGCGAGTGCTGAATTCAATCAGGGTGTGCTGTTCGAGCTGTCGGTAAGCCGCCAGAATGGTTCCGAGCATGAACCGGATAAAGGGAACCTCGTTGTTTTCGTTTTCATTCCATCCTTTGGAACTTGCAGCGAGGGCACTGTAGTAGAGCGCCTTGTTGTCTTCAATAAGTCGTTCGATGCTGATGTAACGCGCAACGTCGTATCCAGTCTTTTCGAGTAGCAGTGTTGTAAGGAGTCGGCTCATCCTGCCATTGCCATCGTTGAAGGGATGAATACTGACAAAATCGAATATAAAGCGGAGCGATATAAGGAGGGGATCGCAAACTTGGCGAGATAAGGCATCGTTGAGGGACCGACAGGCTTCTTCGATAAGTCCCGGGGTCGCAAGAGCCGAAGGAGGCCTAAAGCGCACAAATCGATTACCTTGATCGTCAATGGAGACGATTTCGTTATCGCTGTCTTTCCAATGGCCCCCATACGAGATTGCTGTGTGTGCCATGAGGTCACGATGCAACTGTAAAATGACCGATGGCGTTACGGGAATGAAATCGTGCTGCTCGTGAATAAGCGACAGCGCATCTCGGTATCCAGCGATTTCTTCCTCTGCGCGGGAGTTTGGCTTGGTGGAATACGCCATGATTGCTTTTAGTCTTTTTTGGGTGGTAACAATCCCTTCAAGTCCGTTGGAGGATTGGGTGCTTTGGATCTTAGCTTCCTCCATAAGGGACGATAGAAGCTCGGGTTTGACTGGACTCAGAGCAAGCTGACGGCCTTTATGCTCGCGTATCGAGAGGAGGAGGTTGGTGATTGGAGTTGCTTCGAGTTCCGCTGGGACT
>CALBUZ010000049.1 GCA_937969105.1 uncultured Collinsella sp.
TCCCAGATAAAACCTGCCAAAATAAACCTGTCCCTTTTTGGTAGGTTTTTGCCTTGGGAGCGGTACCATACAGGCAATGTTTAAACGAGAAAGGTGGGCTCCCATGGAACCTAAGCAGTACTACATCGGCATTGACGTTGGCGGCACTTCGGTTAAGGAGGGCCTGTTCGACGAAGACGGTAACCTGCTTGCCAAGGCCAGCGTGCCTACGCCTCCCATCGTTGACGCTGCGGGCTTTGCCGCGGTGACCGAGGCTATCGACCGGGTGGTCGCCAAGGCACGGATTCCGCGTGCCTTTGTGGCGGGCATTGGCCTGGCCGTTCCGTGCCCCATCCCGGCATCGGGCGATGCCAAGGTCAAGGCCAACATTGCCATTAACCTGCCCGAGCTGAGGATCGCCATTCAAAAGCACTGTCCCGACGCGGTCGTTAAGTACGAGAACGATGCCAACGCCGCTGCCATGGGCGAGGCCTGGCTCGGTTCTGCCAAGGGCGTGCAGAACGTGGTGATGGTCACCATCGGTACCGGCGTGGGCGGCGGCGTTATCGTTAACGGCGACGTGGTATCGGGCGTTGTGGGCGCCGGCGGCGAGATTGGTCACATGTGCCTGAACCCGGCCGAGGAGCGTACCTGCGGCTGCGGTGGCCATGGCCACCTGGAGCAGTATTCCAGCGCCACCGGCGTGGTGAGCAACTACCTTGCTGAGTGCAAGAAGGCGGGCGTCGAGCCCATCGAGCTCACCGGCCCCTCAGATTCCAAGGACGTGTTCCAGGCCTGCCGCGAGGGCGACAAGCTCGCACTGGCAGCTGCCGATACCATGGCCGACTACCTCGGCCGCGCCCTGGCGCTTATTGCCAACGTGGTCGACCCCGAGATGTTCCTGATCGGCGGCGGTGCGTCTGCCTCGGCCGATGTCTACCTCGACGCAGTTCGCGAGCACTTCCAGCGCTACGCGCTTTCCGCCTCGCGCGAGACGCCCATTAAGGTCGCTTCGCTCGGCAACGACGCCGGCATCATCGGTGCCGCCTACGTAGCCCTGCGCGCCGCCGGTAAATAAGTTCGCTCGTTGGCGCAAAGGGGACAGGATGCTTTGCGCCAAGGTTTAGCGCGGCAAACTGAATATGGCTCCTCGGCAGGAGTCACATGGAGCTCGGGCCGTTGTCGCCCGGGCTTTTTGCAGACGCATGGATCGTTTGACGCCCTAATTTTTATGGAATCGCCCAGGCCTAATCAGTCGCCTGGTGCTAAATGAAAAAAGACGGTACTGGTAAAAACAGGCTATGAGCTGAGGAGGGCAGACGATGAAAAGCAGGCGATTCGAGGTCCTTGCGACCACTGTCGCAGCCGTTCTTATTGCCGCTCTGGCATTCGCCTACCACGGTTTTATGGCTCAGAAAATCTATGATGAGAACACTGAGAATCTAATCTCGACCTATGAGCAGATGGACAAAACTTTTGAGCTGTTTGCGCAGCGCAACTGGAATGTTATGGCTGATTGGGATGCACTACTGGCGGCGGCGACCGAAGACGGCCATATCGAGGACGTCTGGATCCGGGCACGGAGCCAGAAGGACTCCTGGGGGTATCGCGACGTCTATCTCTTCAACCAGAATGATGACTTTATCACCGACGGCGGACGCTCGGGCAAGGCCGGCAGCATCGATGGCGTATTTCAGAAGATGTACGAAAAGGGCACGCCTTGGATTTCGAGTTATATCGCCTCGGACGGGATGCGACGAATCGTCTTTGCTCTGCCGTTAAGTCAGCCCTTTACCTTTGGGGGTGTGACGTATACCGGTCTCGCCGTGAGTTATGACAACGATACGGTCATGGATATGGTCGCGGGCGATGTATACCGCGGCAAGAGCGATTGCTATGTGGTCCACCAATCGGGTGATGTGGTGTTTTCGCTGCAACCAAAAAGCGAGATCAAACCATTTGTCTCAAACATTATGGCCTATCTGGGCGAACATGCTTCTTTTTCGCGAGGGAGTTTCGACGAAATCCAACGGCAGGTCGGCCACAGTAAGGGGGGTAGCGCCTTTTGCACACTTAACGGGCGCGGGTACTATCTGGTCTATCAGCCGGCGAGAATTGGCGACTGGTCAATCGTCGGCCTGGTGCGTTCCGATGTCGTGGATTCGGGCATGAATGGGGTCCAGCTCATCAGCACAGTTGCCATTGGAGTGGCCGGCGTGATTATCACGGCGCTGTTGGTAACGATAGCCGTCAAACGCGAGCGCGCAGATGCGAGGCTTAAAGATGAGGAACGGCAGGCGGTCGAGCGACAGCGGCGAGCTATTAGCCGGCTGTTGGGCGGCATGGGGCGCATCGTCGATCGTTTTGTCGTGGTCGATCTTGTCGATGGTACTTACGAATACCGCGAGAATCAGAAACGAGAGCCGCAGTATGCCCTAAAGGGTGATTATGCAGACCTGCTGAAGGAGGTTTCTGCCCGCTACGTTGTCTTCTCCGAGACTGAGGATACCGAGCTCGCAAATCTGCTTGCACCCGAGCGACTGCGCAAGATGGTGGGGACGAGCAATAACATTATCAATATTGAGTACTGTGCGCGAAGCGGAAACGCCTACAAGGATCTCAGCGTCGTTCCGATAGAATGGGGGCCCGACGGCATGGTCACGCGTCTTTTGGCCATATCTCAAGACATTGGCCAAAGGGTAGAGCTTGAGACCATGGCGAACACTGACGGACTTACAGGCCTGTTCAATGAGCGGTACTTTAGCAGTGTTTTGCATGGGTACGAGATGCAGGCCAATCCATTCACTTTGTTCTATCTTGACCTCGACCGCTTTAAGCCCGTCAACGATACGTATGGGCATGACATGGGCGATAAGCTGCTCAAGGCGGTGGCGGGTCGATTGCGCGACTGTATACGCCAAACCGATTTTGCCTTTAGGATTGGCGGCGATGAGTTTGCACTGGTCATGAACGGCAGCATGGATGACGCCCTGTGTCACATGATGATTGACCGAATTGACCGGACAGTGCGGCTTCCTTTCGATATCGACGGCGTTACGATCGAGGTTGGCGCGAGCTGCGGTTGGGCGGTTTATCCGGACGATGGCGGCTCGGGAGAGGTGCGTATCCTCGCCGACCAGCGCATGTACGAGTGCAAGGAGCGCAACCACGCCGAGCGATAGACGTTGGCGGACGCGGCCGCGCCGCGTGCTACCATAGAGACGTATGAGTACACACACGCATATGGAGGAAACCCATGGCAAACGTTCTTGTCTTTGGTCACCAGAACCCCGATAACGACGCCATCATGAGCGCCGTCGTCCTGTCCCAGCTGCTCAACCAGGTTGAGTATGCCGGCAACACCTACGAGGCCTGCGCCCTTGGTCAGCTTCCGGCCGAGTCCGCCAAGCTGCTCGCCGACGCCGGCATCGCCGAGCCCCGCGTGATCGAGTCCGTCGAGGCTGGTCAGCTCGTCGTCCTCACCGACCACAACGAGTCTGCCCAGTCCGTCGCCGGCCTTAAGGACGCCACGGTCTTTGGCGTTGTCGATCATCACCGCATCGGCGACTTCGAGACCGCCGGCCCGCTGCACTACATCTGCCTGCCCTGGGGCTCCAGCTGCACCATCGTCACCAAGCTCGCCGGCGTGCTCGGCGTTGAGCTTTCCGACGTCCAGGCCAAGCTGCTGCTCTCGGCCATGATGACCGACACGCTCATGCTCAAGAGCCCCACCACCACCGATGTCGACCGCGCCGTCGCCGCCAAGCTCGGCGAGCAGGTGGGCGTCGACCCGGTCAAGTTTGGCATGGAGGTCTTCCTCACCCGTCCGTCCGGCTCCTTCACCGCAGCTGAGATGGTCGGCAACGACATCAAGATGTTCGAGCCCGCCGGCAAGAAGCTGCTCATCGGCCAGTACGAGACCGTCGACAAGAGCCGCGCGCTCGGCATGATCGACGAGATTCGCGAGGCCATGCGCGCCTACGCCGCCGAGAAGGGTGCCGACGGCATCGTCCTGTGCATCACCGACATCATGGAGGAGGGCTCGCAGGTCCTGCTCGAGGGCGAGACCGAGGCCGCTCAGAAGGGCCTGGGCATTGCCGACGAGCACGACGGCGTCTGGATGCCGGGCGTCCTCTCCCGTAAGAAGCAGGTCGCTGCCCCCATCATGGCCGCCTGCTAGGTTTAGTTGACCAAACGCCACGACCGGATCGCGGACGCCCCGCGCTCCGGTCGTTTTTTGTGCACGTCGCCGCGTCGTCTCTTGGACAGGCGTGCCCGTGCCGTTGAGCAAATAATGTTCAACCTGTGGTTCCGCTTTTCGGCCACGCCTGCGTGCTTGTCGTGCAGGGTAGGCTAGATGCAAGCGTAATACGTTAGAGCGCGGCGCCGCCACTTGGGCGGGCCGTGCTTTTTTAAGACGGGAGCCATCCCGTGAAAGGAGCCGCCCATGGCAGCAACTGAGCAGCTGTTCAACGTTCGCGAGCGCAAGCGCTTTGAACGCCACGACATCTGGGAGCGCATCACCGAGAACGGCACGATTTCTGCCGCCGTCATGGTCTTCGCCGCTATCGCCGCCGTCATTTGCGCCAATACCGATGCCTACGAGGCCATCCATCACTTTTTGGAGACCCCGCTGTATGTGGGTCTGGGCAACCTTACGGCCGGTCTCACCGTTGAGCTATTCGTCAACGACTTCCTCATGGCGATTTTCTTTTTGCTGGTGGGCATTGAGCTCAAGTATGAGATGACGGTCGGCGAGCTCAAAAACCCGCGCCAGGCTATGCTTCCCATGCTGGCGGCCGTGGGCGGCGTCGTCGTTCCCGCCTGCATCTATCTGATCTTTAACCATGCCGGCGCGCACAACGGCTGGGCCATTCCCATGGCAACCGATATTGCCTTTGCGCTGGGCGTGCTGTCGCTTTTGGGCAATCGCGTGCCCAACGGCGTGCGCGTGTTCTTCTCGACGCTCGCCATCGCCGACGACCTCATTTCCATCGCCGCCATCGCCATCTTCTACGGTCAGAGCCCCAATCCGTTTTGGTTGGGCGCCGCCGCGCTTGTGACCTGCGCGCTCGTGTGGCTCAACAAGACGCAGCACTACCGTCTCGCCCCGTATTCGGTGCTGGGCCTGCTGCTGTGGTTCTGCATGTTCAAGAGCGGCGTACATGCCACGCTTGCTGGCGTCATCTTGGCCTTTACCATCCCGGCCAAGTGCGGCGTCAAGCTCGATAGCCTCACCGATTGGTTGGGCGAGTGCCTGCCGCTGCTCGACGACCGCTACGACGACGAGGCGCACATCTTGGGCCAGCATGACTTTACCGTCTCGACCACCAAGGTCGAGCGCGTCATGCACCGCGTGACCCCGCCGCTCATCCGCATGGAGCGTCTGATCTCCACGCCGGTTAACTTTGTGATCCTGCCGATCTTTGCGTTTGTCAACGCGCAGGTTCGCCTGGTGGGCGTGGACATGAGCACGCTGCTCACCGACCCGGTGACGCTCGGCGTGTACTTTGGCATGCTGCTGGGTAAGCCGATCGGTATCTTTGGCATGACGTTTGCCCTGGTTAAGCTTAGGGCCTGCGAGCTGCCGCGCAATGTCAACTGGCACATGATTGCCGGTGTGGGCATTCTGGGCGGCATCGGCTTTACCATGTCGATTCTCATCAGCGGCCTTGCCTTCCCGACGGCCCAGTTTGAGGTTCTGGCTGCCAAGGCCGCCATCCTTGCCGGTTCGGTCACCGCAGCCGTGCTCGGCATGATCTACATGAGCGTGGTCTGCAAACACCCCGCGCCCAAGAACGAGTAAAAGCTCGAAAACAGACACCAGAACCGGTTTGGATGCGTTCGAAACTCGGATCAGGGTGCTACTGGCCCCCTGCCAGATACCCCCGTGGTCAAAAAACGCCGTTTGTGAGTACTGTCACAAACGGCGTTTCATTTTAGGTGTGGAAAATAATGAACAAAGTTATAAGAGCTGTACGTTAATGAGTGACCATCGACTTCCAATTCGGCGCTAACTGACGGTGATTAGGGAGTTTCAAGGTGGCGCGCGCAGACGTGGTGTAAGAGCGTCCCGAGGTCCGTCGCTGCAAGTCCCGATATTACTCCTTCTTGAGA
>CALBUZ010000050.1 GCA_937969105.1 uncultured Collinsella sp.
CTCCCGGGCACGCCCCGGCGATGGGAGGCGCCCGCAACGGAAATCCGCATGCGGGTTTATTGTACCCCGCCGTCAAGCCATATTTCGGCAAATATAGGTGGCCGGTAAAGGTTTACCTCGGGTGACTATTGTGCGCCCGGCACCGACGGGCACAGTCCCCTGGAACCCCACAGCAGTTGCGGTGAAATAGGGAGTGTTTTTGCTGTTAACGGCCTTAATCAATCCCTATTTCACCGCAAGTTATTTGGGGGGGATGAGTTAGAGGGCGCCGAGGAGGATGGCGTAGGTGGTGGATTCGCCGAGTTTGAGCTCGTCGCCGGGACTGAGCTGAGCGGAGCGGCCAGGCTCTACTTGGATACACACACTCGTGGCCCCGTTTACCACCACGGTGCCGTTCGTGGACGACAGGTCCTCGACAAACCATGCGCCAGAATCGTCGCACCAGATATGGGCATGGCAGGCCGAGACGTCGTCACCGACATCGGTGATGTCGCCCTCCCCCGTTGCCAGCGCGCCGATCTCGACGCCTTCCTCACTCGGCTGAATCCAGCGCGGGGCGCTCACCACGTAGCCGTTTTGCACGCGCAGCAGTCCCAGCGGATGCGCCGGCGCGACCTCGCGCTCGCCCGCGACCGAAGATGTGCTCAGCGAGCGCGGCGTCGACGTGGCGCCGCCACAGGTCGCATGAGCGTAGTCGATGGCATAGGTCACCGACGAACGTACATCTGCCGAGCAACCCACGGCGACAAACAGCACCAGGATGGCCTCGGCGCGCTCGGCGGGCATGAGCTCAGCCGCCTGCGACAGGCGCTCGAGCGCATTGCGATAGAGATTCGTGTCCTGGTGGCATTCCTCGAGTGCCCGCACCATGGGCTCGCCAGCGGGGCCGCACACCATATTGGTCACGGCCGCGGCGTCCATGGGATTGCGACGGCGCAGGGCCAGCTGCGACATAATGCGCGCGGCCGAGGTGCCGTAATCGGCAAAATAACGTTCCTGCAGCGTGCCGACCGGCGCGCGCACGATAAAGCGCGAAACCCAGGAGCGATCGGCGGCACGGCTCTGCGGACTACGGCCGTCGGCGAGCGGGCGGCTCGAGAGCACCAGGCCGCACAGTTCGATATGGCTCAGGTGCGCTGCGCGCTTAAAGATGTCAAACATTGCCCCGCACGGGGTGAGCTCAGCTTGAGAAGCCATGGCTTAGCCCTCCTTGGTCGCAGAGATAGTGTCGGATGCTTCGGCCGGCCCGCCAAAGGCGCGGGCAGCCGCGGCTCCGCCGGCAAGCGGCGTCGCCATGGGAATTTTCGCACGTCGTGCTGACACGACGGGAAGCTCAAAGGCAAACCCCATCGCCAGCAAAAACCACGTGAGCGCATAGGTTGCAATTATGGCGGCCACCAGGCCGCCCGCCACGGCATGCTGGGAAAACACGGCACATGCGAGTGCGACCAGAGCCGGAACCTCGCAGGCGGAAAGGGCCAACACGCCCTGCAGGAATCCCGCACGGCGGTCGCGCGCCAAGGCCCCGGCAGCGATGCCCACCATGCCCGGCGATGCCAACGCCAGCGCGGCGATAATGGCCGGCAGCTTCCCGGACCACATAAGCGGTCCCACGACGAGCGTCACATGGGCGCCCGACGCCAACAGCGCCGCTGATACCACGACCACGGTCCAAAGCACGCCGCATACCGCCGTCGCACCAACCATCGCCGCACGCCGGACTGTGTGCCCCGATACCTCCATCGGGCACGGCATGAGCGGCTCGGCGCGAAGCGAGCGGGCGACATTTTGCGCATAGTGGTCGCAAAATGCCGAGAGCGCCGCCTCCACCGCAGCCGGCTCGGGACGATCTTCCTGATGGCAGGACAGGCAGGCCATCACTACATCGAACAGCTGAGCGTCGACAAACGCCAGCGCATCGCGCAAATTCTCGGAATTTGGATCGAGCCCCAGCTGCTGAGCCTGTTCGGCCGCGGCAAGTGCCACATCGGGCTCGCATCGCAGCAGTTGCGTCAAGTCGCAGCCGGACGCGTGGGCGCCGACGGGATAATCGGGCAGCGTATCCATCTTGAGGCGATAGGGGCTGGCGATATCGCGCGTCTTTTTGCGCGAGCCCGAAGTACCTGACGCACCCGGCGCTACTTCGTACGGCGCGACACCGGCAATAAGCTCGTAGACCGTACTCGCCGCTGCATAGACATCGATCGCCGGCGACATGCGAAGCATGCGCAGGTCGGGGATATCGTCGGTGAGCATCTCGGGCGGGGCGTAGGCCACCGTCGCGCGGCGCAACGTGGCATAGCGCTCGGTAAACGACGCCTTGCCGCCGGTGCCGGCCACCGCAGAGGCGGGCTCGAGCGCCAGCGACGAGCCAAAGTCGATCAAGCACAGGTCGAAGGTGCCTTCGGCAAGCTGTCGGTCGAGCGGCAGGCGCGCCGTGCGCACCATAATATTAGCGGGCGAGATATCACGATGGACGAACCCCTCACCCACCAAGCTCATGCGGCAGAGCAGATCGAACAGGTCGCGACCCAGGCGCGCCGCCACGAGCGGCGACAGGCGCCCGGCATCGTCTACGGCAAGGCGCGGGCGCAGGCGAGCGAGCGTCTCGCCCTCGACCCACTCCATGACAATCGCGGGCACGCCGTCAACCTCGCCCCACCCGTATAAGCGGGGAAAGCCCTTAAGGCCCGAAAGGGCACGATGGCATTCATATTCCTCGCGAAACGCCGCCTTGAACTTGGTGACCAGCGCCTCGTGGGCGACATCGTCATCAAATTCGTCGCGCGCTGGCAAGATGAGCTGCTTGAGCGCCACGGCCTCGCCCTGCGCGTTGACGGCACGCGTCACACGGCCGATACCGCCGCGGCGCATGGTGGCGTCATCGGCAAACAGCATCGTAAAACGGCGCAGGTAGGCGGGAAGCTCGTCCGTGCCCAGGGCGACGGCCGGCTCAAACCCGTCGACGCGCGCCAGGCGCAGGCCCACCATGGGATCACGGTTGAGCGACTGGGCTGCCGTAGAAGCGAGATCGTTCGTCATAGGGCGATCGCCGCCACATTGGTGTTGAAGTTGTTGAGCGCGACGTCGTCGTTGCCGTAGTGCCCAACCCATTGACACAGGTTGGTATAGCAGCCCCACAGATTGGCATACTGCCGATACCACTTAGATTTGGTCGAGAACCTTTGTCGACCGAACTCGGCACGGATAACAAACATGTCATTCGCCAGGGTGTCGCACGGTCCGGTATCGCCCGTGGCGTTATAGGTCGAAACCACGCTATTGGCGCGGGCGACATAGCCATCGAGCATATTGCACTTGGTCACGAGCCAGCTGTGGATACTCTCTTCCTCGGCAACCGAGAGACCACCCGAACCCGTGTCGCCGCCGGCGCCGCCGTCCGTCGAGCCACCACTCGAAGATCCACCGCCAGAGGCGGAGCCCGAACCGGAACCGCCGCTCGAGTTCGACGAATCGGTGCCAGAACCGGACCCGTCCGAGCCGCCGGGCTTACCCGTCTGCTGCGTATCCTGCTCTTTCTGCTGCTCCGCCTTGTTAACGACAGAAGCCACGCTGTTATTGGAAAGCTTCGTAATGACCTTGGTGTTGGTGAGCACGATGGTCTTGCCGTTTGCCAGCGTAACCTCGTTGTCCGCTGTTTCGGGACCGTCCGCATCGTCGCCACCAAACACAACGTGCGAGACCACGCTCGCCCACGTATATCCGGTTGTCGTTCCCAGATCGCTCTTGGCCTTGCGCCCTATATGCAATTCACGCGCAGCATGCGCCTGTACCATGGACGGCACCGTCATGCCGTAAGCAGAAACACCCGCCACGACCAGCACCAGCGAGCAGGAAAGCAGCACACATGCCCGTGGCGCCAGGCCCAGCCGGCGTCGCATGCGCACCGCGGCGCCATGCTTTGTCTGAGTGCCCCCGGGCCGCATGCGTTCTCCTCCAACAAAAACACGCCGCTCGAAAGCGGCGCATTCATTCAAATTCATAGTTGAGTGTATCAGCGAACACAAAAGGTTGCGCAACGAACGCGCAAATACGGGGTGCGAGCGGACCCATCCACGCGATAAGCGGATGAAAAGCAGGTTTGTTGCACAACAAATGCATGAACGCGCGCCCAATTATGAGCGCCCCGTGCGGCAGGCCGACGGGACATGCCGTGGAGCTGACGCCGCCTAGATCGCGCGGCGGGCCTCGATAGCGCGGCCAAGCGTAAGCTCGTCGGCATACTCCAAGTCGCCGCCCACGGGAAGGCCGCTCGCAAGACGCGATACCTCAACGCCCAATGGCTTGATGGTGCGAGCAAGGTAGCTCGCCGTGGTCTCGCCCTCAATGTTGGGGTTGGTGGCGATAATGACCTCGTGGATGTCCTCGTGGCCCAGGCGCGCCAGCAGCTCGCGGATATGCAGCTGCTCGGGACCAATCTTGTCCATGGGGCTGATCACGCCGCCCAGCACATGGTAGAGGCCATGGTAGCTACCCGTGCGCTCGATTGCCTGGACGTCGCGCGGCTCGCCCACCACACAAATGCGAGTGGTATCGCGCATCGGGTCCTGGCAGATGGAGCACTCGTCGGCCGTGGCGTAGTTAAAGCAACGGCTGCAAAAGTGGACCTCCTGCTTGACCTCCAGAATAGCCTCGGCCAGGCGACGGGCCTCCTCGGCATCGGCCTCAAGCAGGTAATAGGCGATGCGCTGGGCCGACTTGGGACCAATGCCCGGCAGACGGCCCAGTTCATCGAGCAGTTTTTGCAGACTGTGATTCGCACTCATATATATGCGTGTCTTAGAACGGCATGCCCGGGATGTTGAGGCCGCCGGTGATGGCGCCCATCTGCTTGTTGGCGAGCTCGTTGACGCCGCGGACGGCCTCGTTGACAGCAGCCATGATCATGTCCTGCAGCATATCGACGTCCTCGGGATCGAGGGCATCGGGATCAATGGTGAGGTTGACGAGCTCCATCTCGCCGTTAACGGTCACCTTGACCATGCCGCCGCCGGCAGAGGCGTCGACGGTCTGGGACTTGAGGTTCTCCTGCGCGGCGGCAAGCTGCTCCTGCATCTTGCGAGCCTGCTTCATCATCTGCTGCATGTTCATACCGGCCATAATGGCTCCTTTGCGTGCGGCCGCGCGACAAGCTGCAAGGGCAGCCGAGACGCGGCGGGACTTTCAAACTCAAAAATCGTACCACGGCGCGCGGCCAGCGAGCGGGGCAGACGTGCTACCTCAGTCGATATACATGTCCTGGAGTGCAAGCCGCACCCAAAGATTATGCAAAGTTGAATAATTCGCATCTGCATAATATTGAAAGCTAAATCTTGTAGAGCCGGGATCCGACATTTAATGCGTACCGCTAAATGGCCAAATGCCGAGCCACTACTCGAGGCGGCGCTCATAACGGCGGGGTATAATTTGATTGCCATAGATAGCAATTTGGAGGTGCCCCATGAATGCCCCCGACGTGCTCCAAAACATCCGCTCAAAACACCCCGTTGCATATTTTGTTCTCTATCTCTTTGTCGGCTGGGCATTGCTGGTTGTCATCACCCATGCTATAGCCTTTGGAGCAGAACTGCTGATAGCCAGCTCGGACCAACCCGTCGTCAAATGGGAAGCGACCGATGAGTGCACCGATGGAACCCGAACTGTCTACTACAACAGCCCGTCCCTCTACCAAGAGTTCAAGGTCAAGATAAAGGACTTCAAGATTGTCGATGCCGAACCGGGCTCTTTATTGACAATCGGGGCAACCATCAACGCCGAGCAAGTCGAGTGCACGGACAGCCACGCGACATATCGTATCGACCTCAGCATCCTAGGCCGACCGTCACGCACCTGTCTGCTCGAATGCGATATCCGCGGCACCACACTGCACATGTCCGAAATACAGATGTGCCCGGACATTGAGCCCTCTTCTTGAGCGGTATACCCGCCTGCGCAGCTACTCCACCGGCTTGAAGATGGTGGACTGACCGAAGACGCTGCGGATGAGGGCTTTGGCCTCGTCCTCGGTCTGCGGGATGCTTGGGGCTGCGCCCTGATGGCCGAAGGGGCTGCCGGCGCCGGGGTTGGACTCCCAAGGGGCAGCGGGGGCGTCCTCCTCTTTGGGCTCCGCCGCAGCGGGTTTGGACGCGGACGCCGCACCCGGCACGTCGAACGGGGGCAGATCGTCCCCGCCGGCATCGGCAGCAAAACCGCCGACCATGGCATCGTCGTAGGGAACCTGCTCGGATTCCCACGGCGCAGCCTGTGCAGACGGTTGAGCCTTGGGAGCGGCAGAGCGCTCGGGCGCACGGGGCGCGGGCTCGGCCGGGAGCTTGCCCGTGGCAGGAGCGCCGGCAGGGTTGTCGGAGCGCAGCCAGGGGGCCTTAGCCAGGTCGGATGACTTGGGCGCGGGCGCCGGAGCAGCCGGTTTGGGCGCAGCGGGTTCAGGCGCCGACGGAGTCGGTGCCGCTACCGGTGCCGCTTTTGGCTGCGTCGCGCTGACGCTCGAGGATACAGAGGCCGCCGAGGACACGGGTTGCGGGTCCGCAGATGCCGCAGCCCGTGCAGATGGAGAATGCTCCTCATGTTGAGGAGCCGGCGTGCCACCTCCATCCAGGACGTAATCGACGGTGCGACGACCGAAGACCGCGCAGACCGTCGGCAGGACTACCGACTGCGTGTCGGCGCGACCGAGCATCTTGATGGCAAAGGTCGAGCCCGCGGGGAACGAGACCGTGAGCTTGGAGCCGTCGTCGGCCGTGGCGCGGGCGTTGAGCAAAAGGCCTGCATAGGAAGCCTGACGAGCCTTGACGCGCTCGACGACCTCGGCCCATTTGCGCTGGAGCTCGCCGGCGTCCTCGACCGCGGGGGTCTCGGCGGCACCGGCGGCGGCAACCTGGGCGGCGTTGTTGGGCCTGGACACCGGCACGGTCGATGCAGCAGGCGCGGGAGCCGGAGCCGCAACGGGTTGAGGCGCAGGCGTTACAGGTTTAGGCGCGGGAGCCGGAGCCGTGGACTTGAGCGCAGACTGGGCCGCCGGAGCAGCAGCGCCGCGGTCCCAAGGCATGCCACCCTGATGCGCGGACGTAGCAGCGGGGGCGGCGGTCGCCGCAGGAGTAGCAGCTCGGGCACCCGAGATCAACGTCGGCTGCTGGACAGCGGGTGCGGATGCAGCAGGCGCACTCGCTTGAGCAGCAGCCACGCTCGCCGGAACGGCGGCGTTGGCAACCATGGCCTCCAAGCGAGCCACGCGCTCGGCCAAAGCTTCAATCGTTAAATCGGCCTCGGGACGCGCCAGGCGGGTGCAGGCGATCTCGAGTACCAGGCGCACGTCGCTCGCACCCCTCATCTCCAAGGCGGCATCGTCGAGCACGGTCAGTACGCGAGCCAAGCGGTCGGCAGGATGCTCGCCAAAGGCAGCGGCCTCGGCAGCAAGTGCCTCGGCCTGCTCGGAGCCGCCCTCAAACAACTCAGCACGGGCACCGGCAACGCAGGCAACATACACGTCGCGTACGTGTGCCACCAGGTCGCGCGTCAGTTCCAGCAGATCGTTACCTTCCTCGACCTGCGCGCGAATGAGCCCATAGAGCTCGGCAATATCGCGTGACGCAATGGCGCGCGCAAACTCGCCCAGAATCTGGTCCGAAACTTCGCCCAAAAGCGAGCGGGCATCGTCCGCATGCACGGCGCCGTTGCCGAAGACGCTCAGCTGCTCCAGCGTGGAGAGCGCGTCGCGCATGCCGCCCTTGGCATGGCGCGCCACGATGGCAAGCGCCTCATCGTCGTAGTCGAAGCCCTCCTGCTCGCACACGTATGCCAGACGGCGCTCGATATCCTCGTTACCGATGCGGTGGAAATCGAAGCGCTGGCAGCGCGAGAGGATGGTCTCCAGAATCTTTTGCGGGTCGGTGGTGCACAGCACAAAGATCACGTGCGCCGGTGGCTCCTCAAGCGTCTTGAGCAGCGCGTTAAACGCCGCCGTCGTGAGCATGTGGACCTCGTCGATGATATAGATCTTGTACTTGCCGCGCACCGGGGCAAAGTTGACGGAGTTGATAATCTCCTCGCGCACATTGTCTACGCCGGTACGGCTTGCGGCATCGAGCTCGTAGACATCGGGGTGGTTGCCCTCGGCGATGAGCTCGCACTCCTCGCAGGTGCCATCGGGCATGCAGCCGCTCGCACCCTCGGCGCGCGCCGCCTCGGCATTGCGGCACAGCAGCGCCTTGGCCAAAATGCGCGCCATGGTGGTCTTGCCCGTGCCGCGCGGTCCGCAGAACAGGTAGGCGTGGGACAGGCGCCCCTCGGTGATGGCGTGCTCGAGCGTCGAGACGATATGCTGCTGGCCCACCACGGAGTCGAAGGTGAGCGGGCGATACTTTCGGTACAACGATTCCATGGGTGCTCCCCCGGGTATACTGAGTCTTGTTGCCGCGGCGGCCATGCGGTCGCACGGCATACTGCATTCATAATAACCCGTACGGCGAGCCCGCCGCGATAGGAGTCCAAAGAGCATGGCAGACGCAGAGAGCAACCTCGTTCCCTCCGAAGCAGCCGACCAGGTCGAGGTCGCGCTCGAGACGCAGGCCGCGGCCGATGACGGCATCCTGTACCTCAACGAGTATCAGTACGAAAACGACCTCGTCACCGATTTCGCCCGCCTGGTCGCCTCGCCCAGGCGCCGTGGCTCCCTGTACGTCGCCGCTGCGATTGCCGCGCTCATCGGCATCGGCATGCTAGTGGCCGGCGGCAACTGGATCAAGTTCGGCGTCGTCCTGATCGTATTCGGCGCCTTTTTGGCCTGGTGGAGCAAAAATCTGCACCATACGCTCGCGCGCGACTTTATCGAAGCCGTCGAGGCAGACGAGTCCATGGGCGGCCGCTACCGCCGCGTTGCCGCCAACGAGGACGGCCTGATGGTCTGGGGCAAGAGCGGCAAGTCGCAGTTCTTCCCGTTTGAGAAGCTCGACCACGTACTCGACGGCGAGCGCATCTTTGTGGCTATGTTCGCCGACCAGGGCGTGACGATCCCCAAGGACACCTTTGTCCGCGGCGATGCCGAGCAGTTCGGCTCCTTCCTCAAGGCGCGCATCAACAAAAAACTACGCATCGAGACCAAACGCAAGAAGATGAAGGCCGAAAAGGCCGCTGCCAAGGCCAAACAGGGCGACCAGCCCAAAAAGGACGCTCCCAAGCAGCGTAAGCAGAAGAAGAACAAGAAGAAGCGCTAAGGCCAAGTCAGACAGGCCACCTCGCCCCGCTACCTTCACCATGCGCCCGAGCGTGCTAAACTAGCAGCATCTATGCCACCGCGAACGCAGGAACGGGCCACGCCCCGCGCCCGCCGCTCGCAAACGAACTTTAAATGCACGAGGGTTGGCCATGCCGCTTTTCTCGCAACATACCGCCCGGTTCTCGCCGGACGTTCCCTTGGAGGGCACCAGCTCTCGCGAGCTGCTCAAGCGGTTCCAGCCGCTCGAGACGCTCGCGACCGGCGGTTTTGGCTCCATCGAGATTTGCCGCGACACGCACCTGCGCCGTCGCGTCGCCATTAAGCGCATCCCCCTCACAAGCGGTGCCGGCATGCCCGCCAGCGACATCATGGATGTCCTGCGCGAGGCACACACCGCCGCCATGCTTCAACATCCCAATATCGTGCAGGTTATCGACTTTACGCACGATACCGCCTATGCCTACCTAGTCATGGAATATGTCGACGGCATGTCGCTCGCCGACTTTTTGCATCGCGTGGACGGCCATTCGCTCACCTTTGACGAGGCCGCGGCAATTGCCGACGCGCTGGGCCAGGCGCTCACCTTCGCCCATAGCAACGGCGTGCTCCACCTGGATATTAAGCCCGCCAATGTGCTCATCGACCACTCGGGCAACGTAAAGCTCACCGACTTTGGCATGGCGCGGCTGTCGTCTGCCGGCGGCTTTGGCGGCTCGCGCGGCGGTACCATCGGCTACATGCCACCCGAGCAGCTCGACATCGAGACTGGCACGGTTAACGAGCGCGCCGATGTCTTTGCCCTCGCCTGTGTAATCTACGAGGGTCTGTGCGGCAGTGCCCCCTTTATGGCCGCCACGCCCGGCGACTCGCTCGGCCGCATCATCGGCGGTGCCACCTACCCCAGCGAGCTCATCCCGCACTTTCCCCCGGGAGCCGAGGCTGCGCTCATGAGCGCCCTCTCCCCCATGCCGCAAGACCGCCCCAGCAGCATCGAGGCATTTTGCGACCAGCTGCTCGCCGGCTTGGGCAGCGTGCGCGAGGGCCGTCGCAGCCTGGAGCAGATGGTGGGCGAGCTGTCGGATGACGAGCGCGCGGCAGACGATATCGAATCGTTGCCCTATGAGGATGACACCATCGAGGTCGACCCCGCGCTCGGCTGGGCCGGCACGCGCTGGAGCCACGCGCGCGATTACACGATGCGCGCCATCTCGGCGCTAACGTGTGGTGCCTTTAGCTTTTTGATCATGCAGACGGCTGGCGTCGCGGCGCTTCCCGGACTTATTGCCGCGGCCATCGCGATTGGGGCGGCCGCCGGCCTGGCCCCGCAGATTGGCTCGGCTATCTCGGCCGTGGGCTTTTTGGTACTTATGGCCAACGCCACCATGCAAGCGCAGGGCATCCTGTCGATGCTGCCCGTCGCGGTGCTCTTTGCCGCCAGCATGTCCGGTTGGTGGATCGCCTGGGGCCGCACCGAGGCCGCCGCGAGCGCCGCGCTCACCTGCGCGGTGGCACTTGGCTGTCTAACGGGCGACGTCCTCCTTGCCGCCGGGGTCGCCGCCGGCATCGCGGCCTTTTGGCTCGGCCCGGCAAGCGCCGCGGCCGCCACGGGGATGGGCACGCTTTTTGGCCGCCTGGCTACGGCTGCGCTTTCCGCCGGAGGCGTGCTGGGGCTCGGCAATGTTGCCGCAGCGCTGGGAGACATGCTCTTCTGGGCTGCCGTCGTGCTTGTCGCGGCAACAGCTGCACTGACATCTCTGCTGCTCAACGCCCATGCCAAGCGTGCCGAGCAGGGCTCGAACCTGACTGCAATCGCTGCCATCGCCGGCTGCGGAATAGGCTCCGCGGCGTCGCTCTGTCTTGCACACCATATGGAAATTGCCAGCCTTGCGGCCGCGGTCGTCGTCAAGGCGGCGGTTGCGGGAACCCTATCCTCTATAATCGTTGGGATATGCCTATATTTGCTCGGATACCAAAGAACCT
>CALBUZ010000051.1 GCA_937969105.1 uncultured Collinsella sp.
TCGCGAGTTCCGCACGCAAAGGAAAGCACTTAATGTGCTTTCCGTCTTGCGCAGGACTGTAGAGCAGCAAACTTAACTCACCCCGGCCCCCGATGGCCCCAGACCGGCGGGATAGACCGGTTCAGATGGGGCTTTGATGCATGGGTGGTCTGTTGTTGTGCGAATGGGTATCATACTGTGGTTACTGCATCGACTCTGTGATGCATTGTTGTACGTTCCCGGCGGCCGGTTTGCCAGAAGCGCCCCGTCGGTTGTTCCAGACCCGTTTCGAAGAAAGGAAACAACACTCACCTATGGCAGCTAAAAAATCATCTCCCTTGAAGATCATCCCGCTCGGCGGCCTTGATGGCATCGGCAAGAACATGACGGTCTTCGAGTGCGGCGACGACATGGTGCTCGTCGACGCCGGCCTCATGTTCCCCGATGATTCCCAGCCCGGTATCGATCTGGTGCTTCCGGATTACACCTACGTTCTGGAGAACGAGGAAAAGCTCCGCGGCATCATCGTCACTCACGGCCACGAGGACCACACCGGTTCGCTTCCGTATCTGCTGCAGGATCTCAACAACAAGGTGCCCATCTTCTCGAGCAAGCTGACGCTTGGCTTCATCGAGGGCAAGCTCTCCGAGTTCCGTATTCGTGCACCCAAGTTCCGTGAGGTCAAGGGCGGCAGCCACGTCAATCTCGGTGGCATCTCGCTCGACTTCTTCTCGATGACGCACTCCATCCCGGGCGCTCTGGGCGTGTTTATCCGCACCAACCAGGGCACCGTTATGCACACCGGCGACTTTAAGCTCGACCAGACGCCCATCGATGGCGTCACGCCCGACTATGCCGCCATCAGCCGCTTTGCCAAGCAGGGCATCGATCTGCTGCTGTCCGACTCCACCAACGCCACGGTTCCTGGCTTTACCAAGTCCGAGGCCGAGGTTGGCCCCAATCTGCTGCATGCCATCAAGAATGCTCCGGGCCGCGTGTTCGTCGCGTCGTTCTCGAGCCACATCCATCGTCTGCAGCAGATCTGCGACGCTGCCCGCAAGTGCGGCCGCAAGGTCGTCGTGACCGGTCGTTCCATGCTCACCAACACCCGCGTGGCGCGCGAGCTCGGTTATCTCAACATCGATGATGCCGATATCCTCGATGCCTTCGATATTGATAACCTGCCCGACGATAAGATCGTCGTCATGTGCACCGGTTCGCAGGGCGAGCCTCTGTCGGCCCTTTCGCGCATGGCTAACGGCGAGCACAAGACGCTTTCCATTCACGAGGGCGATACCGTCATCCTCTCGGCAACGCCGGTCCCCGGTAACGAGAAGGCCGTTCAGCAGGTCGTTAACAGCTTGGCCAAGCTTGGCTGCGACGTGTGGGATAAGAACCGTGCCCTCGTTCACGTCTCGGGTCACGGTAGTCAGGAGGAGCTCAAGCTCCTGATGGCCATGGCCAAGCCTACGTACTTTATGCCGGTTCACGGCGAGGCCGTACATCTGCGCGCCCATGCTCAGCTTGCCCGTAAGATGGGCATCAAGGACGATCATATCTTTATCCTCGACAACGGAGATACGCTCGAGATGCGTGGCGGTATCGTCAAGCGCGGTACGCCCGTCGAGTCTGGCGTCGTCTACGTCGACGGACTGCGCATCGGCGATACCGACCCTATCGTTCTGCGCGATCGTCAGAAGCTTGCCAACGACGGTATGGTCACGGCTGTTGCTATCGTCTCGCTCAAGCACAAGAAGATCGAGGCCATCGAGTTCTCGGGCCGCGGCGTCTCCTTTGCCATCGACGACCAGTTCTCCGAGGACGCCTCGGCGTCCATCATGAAGACGATCGAGAAGGGCAAGTTCAGCTTTACGAGCAGCGGTTCCGATGCCATTCGCAAGGCCGTGCGCGACTCGCTCTCTAACTTTATCTGGAGCCGTACGCGCACTCGTCCGATGATCATCCCGGTCGTCATGGAGGTTTAGCTTGGCGCGCGGATCTGCACAAAACGCCAAAGGCAATAAAGCCAACAACCAACCGGCATCTGCTAAGGGTGCCGGTTCCCATCTTCGTGCCAATAAGGGCCACGAGGCCGAGTTCGACGATTTTGAGCCCCTGGTCGAGCCTTCGGCCAACCGCGATATCGCCGGCGTGATCATTGCCGTTTTGGCGATTGCGTCCTTCATTGCCGTGATTTCGCCGGCGACCGCACCCGTTACGGCTGCGGTTGCCGGTTTCTACCACCTGGGCTTTGGTCTGGGCGCCTACGTGCTGCCGATCGTCATTTTGCTGTTTGCCGTCACACTCTTTTTAGGCGAGGACTCGCCGCTCAACGTGCGCTCTGTTGCGGGCGGTGCCGTGGTCTTTATCGCCGTCGTCTCCATTCTGTCGCTGATGGTGCCGGGTACGAGCGACTCGTGCGACCTTATGTTCACGCCGCAAAACCTGTCCGCCTCGGGTGGCTATATCGGTGCGTTTATTGCGAGCGCGCTGCAGAATGCCCTGGGTAAGCCCATCGCGATGGTGGTCCTGTTGGGTCTGGCCGTCGTGGGCTTTGTCATCATCGGTTTTTCGGTGGGCGGCGTTTTGCGCTCTGCCCGCGACCGTGCGGCCGATTTTGCCGAGCGCCGTCGTGCCGACGTCAACGCGAGCCCCTGGGGTGACGACGAAGCCCTGTCGGTGCCCGGCGTTGCCCGTCCGCACCTGAGCATTCTTCGTCAAAAGGGCTCCGATTCTGCCGTGACCACGGTTATAGGCAACGATGACGACTCGGTTTTGGACGATGACGACGAGGACGAGGATCCATTTGTCGACGTGTCCGATGCCGTGGAGGCCGAGCGCGCTAAGACGACGCTGCTGCCGCGCCGTCATGCCAAGAAGGGCAAGACGGCCCCCAAGCTCAATACGAGTGAGCCCGACCCGTCTTGGTCCGAGAGCGAGATTGAGCTTACCGAGGGCGATGACGAGGACGACGAGGCTCCGATCGAGACCGCCAAGACGACCTTGCTGCCGCGCCGCCATGCCAGGCGCGGCCAGGTGACCGGCCAGCTTTCGATGGAGGACGATCTGGACAAGGTCGACGAGTCCGAGCCGCCGTTTGCCGTGAATCCCGTCTCGGCCGCCCCTCAAATCCCTGATTTCCTCAAGCATCCCAAGGTTGCCGATGCGCCTGTTGTGAGCGCTGCCGAGGCGTCTACTTCGAGCGATGGGGGAGCGGACAATGCCCCCGCGGATAAAGAGGGCGAAGAAGAGGACGGCCTCAAGCTTCCGCCGCTCGAAATCCTGCATGCAAACCCTCAGTCCGCTTCTGCCGCGTCTTCGGACAAGGAGCTGGAACAGACCGCCGAGTCGTTGCAGTCAACGTTGCTTGAGTTTGGCCGTAGCGCTCGCGTGGTCGGCTGGATTGCCGGTCCCACGGTGACGACCTTTAAGCTGCAGCCCGGCGAGGGCGAGCGCGTGAGCAAGATTTCGAGCCTTGAGGACGACATCGCGCTGTCGCTCGCTGCTCAGTCCGTGCGTATCTTTGCGCCGATTCCCGGCACCTCGCTCGTGGGTATCGAGATCCCCAATCGCAAGCGTCAGAACGTCAACTTGGGCGACGTGTTGCCCTATGTTAAGGGCGGTCCGCTCGAACTTGCCATCGGCCGCGATGCAGAGGGCACGCCGGTCGTCGCCGACCTCGCCAAGATGCCCCACCTGCTGATCGCCGGTACCACGGGTTCCGGCAAGTCGGTCATGATCAACTCCATCATCACGACCCTGCTCATGCGTGCGCTCCCCGAGGACGTTCGCCTGATCATGGTCGACCCCAAGCGCGTCGAGCTCGCGGGCTATAACGGCCTGCCTCATCTTTACGTGCCCGTAGTGACCGAGCCCAAGCAGGCCGCGAGTGCCTTGCAGTGGGCGGTGTCCGAGATGGAGCGCCGCCTGAAGGTCTTCGAGCGCCTTAACGTACGCAAGATCTCGACCTATAACGAAAAGCAGGCCGCCGGCGAGTTTGAGCATTACGATAACCCACCGCAAAAGATGCCCTACCTGGTCATCATCATCGACGAGCTTTCGGACCTGATGATGGTTGCCGGTAAGGACGTCGAGGCGTCGATTGTGCGTATCGCCCAGCTGGGCCGTGCCGCCGGTATCCACCTTATCGTGGCGACCCAACGTCCGAGCTCTAACGTGGTGACGGGTCTCATCAAGGCAAACATTACCAACCGTATCGCCTTTAACGTCGCAACGGGCATCGACTCCCGCGTCATCATCGACCAGATGGGTGCCGAAAAGCTCACCGGCTTGGGTGACATGCTGTTCTCAAAGGTCGACTGGGGCAAGCCCCGCCGTATCCAGGGCTGCTTTGTTTCGGATGACGAGATTAACGAGATTGTCGAGTTCGTCAAGTCGCAAAGTGAGCCCGACTACCATGAGGAGATCCTGTCGGCTGTGGCACCTGCCTCCATGTCCATGGCAGGTGGAGGCGGCATCGTGCGCACCGGCGTTGCCGAGCCTCAGGACGACGATCCGCTTATCTGGGAAGCCGCTCATATTGTGGTGGAATCGCAGCTGGGCTCCACATCTGGCCTGCAACGCCGCCTGAAGGTTGGCTATGCGCGCGCCGGGCGTATTATGGACATGCTGGAAGAAAAGGGTGTCGTCGGACCGCCCGACGGTTCCAAGCCGCGCGAGGTCCTGCTGGATGAAGAAGGCCTTGCCGCGCTGGAATCCGTCGACGCCGAGATGGCACGTGAAGATCGTGAGTTTGGAGGATTCTGATGGCTGCACGCTTTGGTGACATGCTGCTCGAGCAGCGTCGCCGAATGGGCCTTTCCATTCAGCAGGTCGCCAACACCATCAAAATCAGGCCGCAGATCATCGAGTTTTTCGAGAATGGCAATTTTGCATCGATGCCTCCGCGCGGCTATGCGCAGGGCATGATTTCGAGCTATGCGCGCTTTTTGGGCCTCAATCCGCGTGAGGTCGTCAACGCTTATTTTGACGATCTGATGGAATATGAGCGCGAGACGTCGCAGCAGGGTGGTCGTTTTCAGGACGCCGCCGGCTACGTCAATTCGCGTTCCTCGGTCGACAACGGCCGCTTCCTGATGGTTCAGGGCGGGCGTTCGACGCGTTATGGCCAGCGCCCTCAGCAGGCTGGCTATGTTACCGAGACGGGTTCGAGCGAGGAGATTCGTTCCCAGCGCGATCGTTTTCGCAGCACGCCGGCGCCTGAGGAGCGCGCGCTCCCCGCTGCCCGCGGTGTCGCACGTGATCCTCGTGCCGGCTACGGCGATGGTGGTTATTCCGATCGCGGGTACCGTGGCGTTTCTTCCGGTCGTCCGCGCGGCGGCTATGCAGACGCCGATACTACGCAGGTGACGCCTCGCCTTCGATCTCAGTCGCAGACCTTTAGCCAGCGCTCCTCGGCACCTCGTCCAGGCCAGCGCAACTACCAGGGTCGCGGCGAGCTCGCCCCCCGCTCGGGCCAGCGCAATATGCAGCGCCAGGGTAGCTATCGCGGCCGTTCCGACAATAACCGCGGTCGTATGCCCCAAGGCGCTGGTCGCGGTGGTTCCAATCGTGGCCGCGGCGGTGGGCGTGCTCCCCAGAACAACGGTCTCGATCCACGTATCGTTTACGCCGGTATCGGTGCCGTGGCGCTGCTGCTGATCGTGCTCATCGTGGTGCTCCTGCGTGGCTGTGGCTCCTCGGCGCCCGAGACGACGCCCGAGACGCCCGTTGCCACCAAGACAACGACTAAGAAGTCTTCCAAGAAGACCGAATCCGTCGATGAGGACACCGATGAGACGACGGACGAGTCGACCGATTCAGACGCCGCCAAGACAGCGGCCAAGAAGGAAGAGAACGAGGTCACAAAGGTCAAGATCTCCGTTGCCAAGGGCAAGACTGCATGGATTGAGGTCAAGGTTGATGGCAAGTCGGTCTATGGCGCCCAGGCGACCGGCCCCTTTGAGCAGGAATACACGCCCGAGTCCTCGATCGAGATCACCACGTCCAAGCCTTCCGATGTCACCGTTACCAAGAACGGCGAAAAGGTCCGCTACGACACTAAGACGTCGGGCGTGGCACGCGTGACGATCACTGTTCCCAAGAAGGAGACGACCGAGTCCAAGGACGGCGAGAGCGCTGACGGCACCGATGGCACCGAAAGTACCGACGGAACTGATGGAACCGATGCCCAGTCCACGGACGGCACTGATGACGCCACCGACGGGCAGATTACGCCCTATTCAGACGACTATTCGTACGATAGCTACTAAGCCGCTCGTAAGCGAAAGGATTAACCATGGCTAAAGATTCCAGCTTCGACGTCGTGTCCGAGGTCAATATGCAGGAGGTCGACAATGCCTTCCAGCAGACCACGCGCGAGATTTCCCAGCGCTATGACCTCAAGGACTCCGGCGCCACCATCGAGCTTTCGAAGGGCGACAAGCTCTTTACGATCAACGCCCCGGCCGACTTTGTCTCCAAGCAGATCATCGATGTCCTGAGCTCCAAGCTCATCAAGCGCGGCATCGATCTTAAGGCCGTGTCTTGGGATGCGCCTCAGGCTGCATCGGGTGGTACCGTGCGCGTGCTCGGTCACATTGTCGAGGGCATCGACCAGACGACTGCCAAGAAGATCAATAAGGACATTAAGGATCAGAAGCTCAAGGTCAAGGTGACGATTGAGGCCGACAAACTGCGTGTTTCCTCTGCTTCCAAGGATGCGCTGCAGACCGTGATCCAGTTCCTGCGCGACCAGGACTACGGTCAGCCGCTGCAGTTCACCAATTACCGCTAATTCATTCGAAAGGACCACTCTCCAACATGGATACTCCGTTGGGCTCCGTACTCTATATCACCCTCGGGTGCGCCAAGAACGAGGTCGATACCGACCGTATGCGTTCGCTGCTGACCGCCGCAGGCTACGAGGAGGCATTCGATCCGAAGGATGCCGATATCGCCATTGTCAATACGTGCTCGTTCCTTGCCTCCGCAACGTCCGAGAGCATCGAGACAACGCTCGAGCTTGCCAACGAGGTGCAGGACGGCGTTCGTTCCTGCCCGATCGTCATGTGCGGCTGCGTGCCGTCACGCTACGGCGACGACCTGCCCGACGAGCTGCCCGAGGTCGCGGCCTTTGTGAAGGCCGACGAGGAAGACGGCATCGTGGCGGTCATCGATGACGTGCTGGGTGTTGAGCGCGAGATTGCCGCCTATATTCCGCAGGTCAAGCGCACCGTCGAGGGCGCTGTCGCCTACGTCAAGATCTCCGATGGCTGTAACCGCTTCTGTAGCTTCTGCATGATCCCTTATATCCGCGGTCGTTATCACTCGCGCAATGCCGAGAGCATTATCTCCGAGGTGCGTGACCTGGTCGCCGGTGGCGTGCGCGAGATCGTACTGATCGGTCAGGACACGGGCATCTGGGGTACCGACTTTGCCGACGAGGACCTCGCCGAGGGCTCGCCGCGCAATCTGGCGCAGCTGTTGCAGGCCGTTGCTGAGGCGGTGCGTCCTCATAACGTGTGGGTCCGCGTACTCTACCTGCAGCCCGAGGGCATGACCGACGAGCTTATCGAGACCATTCGCGATACGCCCGAGGTGCTGCCCTATATCGATATTCCTGTGCAGCACTGCGACGCGCGCATCCTCAAGGCCATGCGCCGCTCCGGTTCGCGCCAGGAGCTCGAGGACCTGTTCCGCGACCTGCGCGAGCGTATCCCCGGCATCGTAATTCGCTCCACGGCCATGGTCGGTTTCCCGACCGAGACCGATGACGAGTTCCGCGATCTTATCGACTTTATGGACACCGTCGGCTTCGACTATACGAGCGTCTTTGCCTACTCGCGTGAGGAGGGCAGCCTGGCCGCCAAGATGGACGGACAGGTTGACGAAGAGGTTAAGCTCGAGCGCGCCCAGGAGGCCATGGATCTGGCCGAGTCGCTCGGCTTTGCCGCCACGGCGGCCCATGTGGGCGAGCGCGCCCAGGTAATCGTTGACGGCATCGAGGAGACCGAGGACGGTGCCGAGCTCATCGGACATGCCTGGTTCCAGGCGCCCGATTCCGATGGTGCGGTGCATCTGGATGCCAGCGAGGCATCTGTGGGCGATATTCTGACGGTCGAGTTTACCGATAGCTTCTGCTACGAGCTTATCGGTCATGTTGTGGAGTAGGAGAGCGTTGTGGCTAACGAGAGCAATAAGGAACTGACGAGTGTCTGGACGCCCGCCAACATCGTGACGTGCGTGCGCATCGTCTTTATTCCGGTGTTCATGATTGTGTCGGCGCTGTCTCACACGAGCGTTGCCGGTACGGACTGGAGCCATTTCGACGGACCGCTCGCCGCCGCCGCCTTTATTCTGTACGTCATCCTGTCGTGCACCGATAAGGTTGATGGCTACCTGGCTCGTTCACGCAACGAGATCACCGACTTCGGTAAGTTCCTGGACCCCATCGCCGATAAGTTGCTCGTGTTCTCGGCCCTGCTGCTGTTCTTGGATTTTGGTGCGGTGACCGTGTGGTCCGTGTTCATCATCCTGTTCCGCGAGCTGCTGGTGAGCGCCCTGCGCATGGTCGCGAGTGCGGCCGGTGTGGTCGTTGCCGCCGATAAGCTCGGCAAGTACAAGACGGCGACTACGATGGTTTCCATCTGCGGCTATCTGTGCGTCTTTGCGATGGCCGGCTTGCACCTTGGCCCGGTGGCGCTGACGCTCGGTATCTACTCGGTGTCGCGCTTCCTGTACGCCGTGGCCGTTATCCTGACCGTTATCTCGGGCGCTCAGTACTTCTGGAACTGCCGCAAGATCGTCTTTTCGGTCTAGGTCCTGGTAGGCATGACGGAATCATTTGAGCAGATTACCGCGCACAATGAAGATCTCGCACGCGATATTGTCGAGCGCGCGAGCGCTCGGGGAGTGACGGTTTCGACGGCTGAATCTCTGACAGCGGGCATGATCGCCTCGACGATCGCCGATATCCCCGGTGCCTCGGCGGTGCTGCGCGGCGGTGCGGTGACGTACTGCGACGAGATTAAGCATCGCGTGCTCGGCGTCGAGCAAGAGACGCTCGACCGCTATACCGCGGTGTCGTACCAGACGGCGCGCGAGATGGCTGCCGGTTCGCTTGAGCTGTACCAGAGCGATATTGCTGTGAGCGCGACGGGCTATGCCGGCCCCGGTGGAGGCACCGAGGACGATCCGGCTGGAACTTTTTATATTGGTTGGGCGTATCGCACGGCCGATGGGGGAGCGCCGGTCGTGGACTCCATTCGTTGTCACTATGAGGGCGATCGTTCATGCGTCCGTGCCCATGCGGTCGCTGAGGCACTGGGTCGCATTGTCTACGTGCTCGATTCTATGGAATAGACGTGTTTTAAGGGGCCTCCGGGCCCCTTAATTGTGGAGATAGGGACCTCTGGCGAATTTGCTCTTTGTGCAGGTAGCTGGCGTATTTTTCCTTGTCATGCCTTGCTTGGTTCACCTGAGGTCAAGTTTTTGGTCAGTGTTTGGTTGGCGTTTGGTTGGGTTTTGGAAAGGTCTGCTGCATATGATTTATCTGAACGGTTGACCACGAACAGCCGTTCGTTTATTATCGATGCAGGTTGTTAAGAGGAGGGCTATTCATGGCCAAGAATTCAGGTCCCGTACGTACCGTTCATGCTCGCACGACGGGTAAAGAGCGCGATGAGATGATCGCCACCACCAAGGCCGAGATCGAGAAGAAATTCGGCCAGGGTTCCATCATGAGGTACGGCGACGGTGGTCCCGAGCTCGAGGTCGAGGCCATTCCCACGGGCGCCCTGGCCCTCGATGCCGCTCTGGGCATCGGCGGCGTGCCGCGCGGCCGTATCGTCGAGATTTACGGTCCCGAGTCCTCCGGTAAGACAACGCTTTCGCTCGAGATTTTGGCAGAGGCCCAGGCTATGGGTGGCGTCGTGGCATTTATCGATGCCGAGCACGCGCTCGATCCCACGTATGCCGCGCGTATCGGCGTGGACATCGATGAGGTCCTCATTTCCCAGCCCGATACGGGCGAGCAGGCGCTCGAGATCGTTGACATGCTCGTGCGCTCTGGCGCCATCGACGCCATCGTCGTCGACTCTGTCGCCGCTTTGACCCCGCGTGCCGAGATCGAGGGGGAGATCGGCGATACAACGGTCGGACTTCAAGCCCGTCTGATGAGCCAGGCGCTCCGTAAGCTCGCAGGCTCCCTCGCCAAATCTAAAACGACCTGCATCTTCATTAACCAGCTGCGCGAGAAGATCGGCGTCATGTTCGGCAACCCCGAGACTACGACGGGCGGCCGCGCCCTCAAGTTCTTCTCGTCGGTGCGCATCGATATTCGCCGCATCGACAGCATCAAGCTCAAGGACGAGGTCATCGGCAACCGTGTGCGTGCCAAGGTCGTTAAGAACAAGGTGGCGGCACCGTTTCGCTCGGCCGAATTCGACATCATGTACGGTACGGGCATCTCTAAGGAGGGCTCGATTCTGGACATGGCCGTCGAGTGTGGCATCTGCAAAAAGATGGGCTCTTGGTTTGCTTACGGTGAGGACAAGCTCGGTAATGGTCGCGAGGCCGCTAAGGCCTTCCTGCGCGAACACCCCGATTGTGCTGACGAGATCGAGCATAAGGTTCGTCTCGCCTGCGGTCTTGAATTCGATGACGACGCTCCGTCCGAGGTCGAGCTGACCGATCAGCCGCTGGAAGACCAGGCTTCCGGTGACGAGTTCGATGAGCTTTACGCCATCGATGGCTCCGCGATGCTCGATGATGACGATGAGTAACGGATGCCCTCATGTCGTATACAGTGACCGAGGCTACGGTCGTCTTTCCCGATAAGAAGGCGGCCTCCTCGTTCTCGAGTGGGTATGCATCAAAAAAGCCTTGTGCACATATCGACTGTGAACTCGAGGGCGGTTTTGAACGATCCATCTGGATTCCTGTTCGTGTCGCGCGCCTGTTTCTTAATAATCGCCCCGATCTTCCCTGCGCTTGGGATGAGTTTCGCGCGGCGGTGCAGCTCATTGAGCGTAAATGCGCGCTTACCATGGTGACTGAGATGCTGTCGCGCCGCGACCATGCCACGGGTGAGGTCCGTGACAAACTGGCTCGTTACGGATTTCGCCAGCCCGCAATTGATTTCGCCGTCCAGCGTGCCACTGAGTATCGCTTTTTAGATGAGAACCGCTTTTGTTCGTACTTTACTGAAGAACGCAAACGACGCGGCTGGGGACAGCGCAAG
>CALBUZ010000052.1 GCA_937969105.1 uncultured Collinsella sp.
GCAAACGCCGCCACGGCCGCAGGATCGCAATCGTCGAGAACCACGTTCTCGCCGCAGCTCGCGGTGCCGCCGTTACCCGGCGCAATGTAGAGCTTGCCGGCGCGCGGTGATGCTGCGAGCTTAGCTGCCAAAGCATGCTCGCGGCCGCCGCTGCCCAACAACAGGATGTCGATGGTTTGAGTGTCCGCCTTCAAGGGTGCCTCCTCTATGGATTAGCGGCCCGCTCCGCGCGAGCCCTTTGCAAGCAAATATACCCCTCAGCCGCCCGTCCGGGCTGCAAAGGGGTATATCGCAATAACCGAATAGTGCCGATTACTTCCAGAATCGGTTGATGATCTGCTCGCGACCGGCGCCGACGCCAATGAACGTCACGCGGGTGTGTGCCAGATCCTCGATAAATGCCACGTAGTCCTGAGCCTCCTGCGGCAGCTCGTCAAAGCTGCGGCAGCCGGTGATGTCGCACTTCCAGCCCGGGAGCTCCTCGTAGATGGGCTTGGCGTGCTCAAAGCGCACCTGATGCTCGGGCACGCTCGTGTAACGCTCGCCGTCGACGTCGTAGGCAACGCACACCTTGACGGTATCGAAGGCCGAAAGCACGTCGAGCTTGGTCATGGCGATATCGGTGAGGCCGTTGACACGCGAGGCGTAGTTGGCGATGGGGCCATCGAACCAACCGCAGCGACGGCGACGGCCGGTGGTCACGCCGTACTCATAGCCCTCCTCGGTCAGCGTATGGCCGGCCTCGGACTCATAGGAAAGCTCGGTGGGCATGGGGCCCGAACCGACGCGGGTGATATAGGCCTTCATGACGCCCAGCACGCGGTCGACATTCTTCATACCGACGCCAGAGCCGGTGATGGCGCCGCCGGCGGTGCAGTTGGAAGACGTCACGTACGGATAGGTGCCATGGTCAATGTCGAGCAGCGTTGCCTGGGCGCCCTCGAACAGCAGGTCCTTGCCCTCGTCGATCATGTTGTTGAGCAGCAGGCTCGTCTCGGTGATGTAGGGGCGCAGGCGCTCGGCCATGGGCAGGTACTCGTCGCAGATCTGGTCCACGGTGTAGGTGGGCAGGTGGTAGATGAGCTCCAGCTCGGGATTCACGCGGGCAAGAGCGGTCTCCAGCTTGTCGCGGAACAGCGCCTCGTCCAGCATGTCCTGCATGCGCAGGCCGATGCGGGCCATCTTGTCCTGGTAGCACGGACCGATGCCGCGCTTGGTGGTACCAATGTTCTTCTTGCCGAGCTTCTGCTCAAAAGCACCATCCAGATCGATGTGGTACGGCATGATGATGTGCGCGTTGCCACTGATCTTGAGGTTCTTGGTGGTGATACCGTCGGCCTCGAACATGTCGATCTCCTCAAGGACAACCTTGGGGTTGACGACGCAGCCGTTACCGATCACCGACATATGGTCGGAATACATGATGCCGGAGGGCACCTGGTGCAGGCCGTACTTCTTGCCGTTGACGACGATGGTGTGGCCGGCGTTATTACCGCCCGAATAGCGCACGACGGCATCGAAGTCGCCGGCGACCAGGTCGCAGATCTTACCCTTGCCCTCATCGCCCCACTGGGCACCGACCAAAACGGTTGACGGCATGTTTACTCCTTACATTCATGGACTGTCTACGCGCCACGTTGGCACGCAGAAGCACAAAACATTCCCAGTATACCCGTGCAACGGGCGCCTGTCCTACTCCTCGGTATGCGCCCCATCAAGCTCATAGAACTTGGTGGATGCCGGCAGGAACATCAGGTCGACGTCACCGATCGGGCCCGAACGGTTCTTGGCCACGACGATACGCGTAACGCCCTCGTCGGGTCGATCGTC
>CALBUZ010000053.1 GCA_937969105.1 uncultured Collinsella sp.
AAAATCCCCCGATACCGACCACGAGCGGTTGTCTTTCGCTCGTGAACGGTAGGGAGTTGTGGGTACGTACGCATCGAAAGTGGTCGAAACGAATCGAGAATGTCACGCAACGCCCCGCAAACGACGGCTAGCGCGCGAACCCAAGCGGCCCGGCGCGGCAACATGGGTCCTTCGGGAGTCTGGCATGAGAGGTCACTCCCCCATCGGCGCTGCCGCTGCAGGACCGAAGGGACGGACGGCGCGCGACGCTGCGGAATGGGGAGGCTAGCGGCGGGCCTGGGCCACGCTGTTCCTCTCGACAAGCGTCCCGGGGATCCTTATGGCCGTGGTGGGGCCGTCCGGTCGCTCCGGCACAGCATAGTCGAACGCGGTGCGCCCGCGCGCGGCCATGTCGAAGCGGACGGTCGTGAGCTCGCTTCTCGGCACGTAGTCCGCAAGGGAGTCGTCGACGCCCACGACGCTCACGTCCTGCGGCACGCGCAGGCCACGGTCGCGCAGCGCGCATATGACGCCGTTTGCCATCTGGTCGTTTGCTGCGTAGACGGCCGTGAAGTCGTCGTCCTCATCGAGCATGCGGCACGCGATCTCATAGCCGCTGTCGGCAGTCCAGTCACCACGGAGGGGTTCGACGGCCTCGAGCCCCGCCCCCGCGAGCGCGTCCCTCCAGCCGGCCTGGCGAAAGCTCTCGTCAACGGAGTACTCCGGCCCGGCGACGTAGCGGATCTTGCGGTGCCCGCGCGACAGGAGATGGTCCATGAGCATGAGCGAGCAGCCGTACTGGTCCGAGTCAACGGTCGTGCAGCGCGGGTGGGCGTACATGGAGACGATGACGCAGGGCAGCGCCGCGAGCGGCACGAACTGCTCGAAGTCCGGCGCGAGGCGGCTCATGCCGAGGATGACCCCGTCAACCGGGAGAACGGACATCGAGCGCACGGCCCCGGCAAGCGACCAGTTCTCCCCCTTGCTCACCTCCATGAGCGTCACGGCATACCCGTGCTCGCGGGCCGCGGCAGCAACGCCGTCGAGCATCGTGAGGTTGCCAACCTCGGTGACGTCGTTGACGCACAGGCCAACGGAGCGGTACCTGCCGCCACGCAGCGACCTGCCGGCATAGCTCGGGCGAAACCCAAGCTCGTCCATGGCGGCCTTGACGCGCTCGCGCGTCTTGTCGCTCACGTTGGGCATGTCGTTCACAACGCGCGAGACGGTCTGCTGGGACACGTCGGCGACGCGCGCCACGTCTGCCATGCTGACGGCCTTCCGCGCGTCTGCGACACCGCTCGCCTCGCCATTGTGCGTCCTCGCCATGTCAAACGGCCTCCCACGTATATCAATATATTAACTAGCAGCTATCATAGCCAAACGGAGGCGTCGCACAGGCCCGTGTCCTGGGGGCGCCACTCGCGGACGATTTGCGCACGGCCACGGGAGTGGCGGTTCCGCCCCGTCGGCGATATGAGTACGTTAACATCTGAGATAGCACGAGTTATTGGCTTTCGGCGAGAGGCCAACCTTCCCTCGCCGAGCGGAGCTGTCAGGGAGAAGCATGGTTAGCAAGCAATCGTTTGGCACCGCGCCGGACGGCACGCCCGTCTCGGCGTTCGAGCTCGCGGACGGCAATGCGCTCGTTCGCGTCATGGACTTTGGGGCAACGCTTCTGGGCGTCACCGTCCCGGACCGCGAGGGCACACCCGCGGACGTGGTCCTCGGGTTTGGCTCGCTCGGGGGATACCTCGACAATCCCGCCTGCTACGGTGCCACGATCGGGCCGTCAGCCAACCGCACGGACGGCGGCGAGGTCACCATCGGCGGCGTCAGGTACCAGCTGCCGCAAAACGATGGGCCGGACAAGCGCAACAACCTGCACACGGATCTCGACCACGGCCTGCACAAGCGCGTCTGGCACGCCGAGGCAGAGCCCCGCTCGTGCTCCGTCACCTTCTCGACCACCCTTGAGGACGGGGAGCTCGGACTGCCCGGCAGGCGCACCTTCTCGGCCACCTACACGCTCGCGGCAACGGAGGCCGGCAGCGACCTCACCATTCGCTACGCCTGCGAGTCGGACGCGCCCACGTTCGTGAACATGACGAGCCACACCTACTTCAACCTCGCCGGGCACGATGCGGGCAGCGTGGACGCGCAGCTCGTCTCGCTCGACGCCACGGACTTCCTGCCCATTCGCGAGGACAGCGTCTCGGCCGGCGAGGTTCGCCCGGTCGCCGGCACGCCGTTCGACTTCCGTACGGCAAAGCCGCTCGGGCAAGACGTTGGGGCAGACGACGAGCAGCTCGCCCGCGCCCGCGGCTATGACCACTGCTTCTGCATCAACGGGTTCGCAGAAGGGGCGGCCCCGCGCCACGCCCTGCACGCGGAGGACCCGGCCAGCGGACGCGTCCTCGACGCCCTCGTCACGACGCCCGGCGCCCACCTCTACACGGGCAACTGGCTTGGCGACGAGACCAATTTGAGAACCATATCTTTCAATACGTATCCCACAATGATATCCTTGTTGTTGTCATAAACGGGAATGCGTGAGAAATTCCATTCTTTCTGTTCGTAAAACTCCTTGGTTGTCAGATTCATGTTGGCTGATTCTACTACGATGGATGGAGTCATCACCTCCTTGGCCTTTACTCCTGCCAGGCGAATGCAGCTTTTGATGATCTTGCTTTCCGATTCGCGGAAGATGCCTTCTGTAGTACCTACGTCTACCATGGCCGATACCTCTTCGCGACTCACGGAAGCCTGGTGGTTCTTCGGAGTAAATACCTTAGTGATAAGTTCCGAAAGCAGTACCAAAGGATAGGTGATAAAGATGAGCACACGGATGATCTTGGTAGATGTCATGGCAAGAGAGCGCCAATATGAAGCTCCGATGGTTTTCGGGATGATTTCTGAAAGTACCAGAATCAACAGAGTGAGAATGGCGGAAATGATACCGAAGTATTCTTCGCCAAAGAGTTTCATAGACTCGGCTCCTACACCAGCAGAACCTATGGTGTGGGCGATGGTATTGAGCGAAAGAATGGCACCCACCGGACGGTCTACGTTATTCTTATACTGTTTCATCAGTGAGGCAGTCTTGTTGCCTTGATTCTCCTTCATCGAGATAAACGACATCGGAGTAGAAAGTAATACCGCCTCCAGGACGGAGCATAAAAAGGATAGTGACAGAGCACCTAAAAAATATAAAATGATTAAACCCATGTAATTTTAAATTCGTTAATAATATGTTATCTCAAGCAAGATAGATATTATTTCCGAAGACTACAGTTGAGGATGTAATGGGGAACATTACATCTATGTTTATCCAATATAAGTGCATTTTTTAATACCATTACTATATGTTTCAATTTTCTGCAAAGATATAGATAAAAATACGAATTTACTATGTTTTTGTTGAAAATTAAATTGTTTTAATAAGTTTTTTATAAAAATCTTGTTATTTTTCAATATTGTCCTTATTTGCAAACAACCC
>CALBUZ010000054.1 GCA_937969105.1 uncultured Collinsella sp.
TGAGGTCACCGTTGAGACCGAGAGTATCTATGGCGCTGTGCTGATGGAGAGTGGACCGGCGCAGGGCGTCGATCTGCTCGTTGCTGTTGACCAGCGCGAGGATGGAGGCCAGCGGGAAATTGTGCTCGCCTTCGAAGATGCGGATATCGGCCACGGCGTCGGCGATGCTTTCCTCCGGCATGTCGTCGTCGAAAATGATCAGAGCCCCGGGGGTGCGGCGGTAAAGCGCCTTCGCTTCCTCGGCGCTCCGGGCTTCGATGATTTCATGGGGCAGTTCATCCAGATAATAGGACAACATCTGTCGGTTCGCCGGGACATTGCTCGCCACGATGATGCGCAGGGAGCTCGCGGGCAGGCGGGACAGCGTTTCCTTGTCCGGTTCGGGCGCGGCGGGGATGGGCTGCTGTTCGATGCGGGCGGTGAGCCTCATGCTGAACGAAATGGTGGTTCCCTTGGGGCCGCTTTCGAGAGAGACGAGTTCCCCGTCGGGCCCCACGAGTTCCCATGTGCGCACGAGCGCCAGGGTGCTGCGTTCAAGGGGCGGCATACCGGAACCCGTATCCGAAACGGTGAACAGCAGATGGCCGGGATCGGTGCTTTCGGGCAGGCGCTGGGCACGGATCTGCACCATGCCGCGATCGGTGGCGAGTACCGCGCTCTCGACCAGCAGGGCCAGCACGTTGGCGAGCTGGGCGCGTCGTCCTTCGTAGCAGCGGGGCAGGTAGGGGGCGGTAAACCATGACAGGCCGAGGTTCTTGGATTCGGCGAGGCTGGAGACCGCTTCATGGGTTTCCAGCAGAAGCTGGTTCAGATCGAACCGTTCCTTGCGGTCGAAGTCCTGAGAGAGGGATACGCCCCTGCCCATATTGCCGATGGCCGTGGCGAGGTTGCGCCCGGCGACGCCGAGGGCGTCGGTCCGGCGTCGGGCTTCGGCGGAGAGCTGCGACTGGTCCACGGCGCTGATGGCCCGGAGCAGGGCATCCAGCGGAGCGCGGAGCGATTCCTCCACCATCCCGGCGGAGAGAGGCGCTTGCAGGGCTTGCGGATACGGACGTTTTTCCGGGGTGCGGGATGTGGGCCGGGAGGCTTCGGCAGCCCGCGCGGGCTCAGAATGTACGTTGGCGGAGGAAGGTTTTTTATTCGGGAAGTTGGCGAGTTCAAGGCCTTCCGGCTCGGCGGAAAGCGAAGGGAGGCGCTCGAACGACGTTTCGGAAGCCTTGGAGGCTCCGCCCAGTTCCAACGCGGCGACGCCCGCCCTGCCGGTCTTGGTGTCCCGTGTGCTGCGGTTCGGAGCGGGGAGAGGCTTCGGGCTTGGGCTGAGCGCGGCGAACAGGGCGCTCAGGGTCAGTCCGGTCAGGGGGATCAGGCTGACCACGCCCGGCGTCATGAAGCCGTCCAGCGCGTGGGGCAACAGGCCGATGAGCGATTCGGGGAGCAGGCGGGAAAGCGGAAACAGCGCCAGCATACCCAGAGGCGGCAGGATACAGATAAGAAGAAAGCGTTTCGCGCCGGGAAGCCTGCGGGCACAGGCCGCGAGGGTGCCGGGCAGGAGCAGAAGCATGAACAGGGGCCACAGCGGCAGGAATTGCAGCGTCCACGTATAGCCGGGGATCAGCGGCGCGACGGAAAGGGCTATGCCGAAGAGGGCCAGCAGAACGAACTGCATATCAATAAAAGGGGCGTGGTGGCGCGTCCGCAGCATGTGCCTGCCGACATGCGGCAGGATGAGCAGGGCGACGCCGGGCGCGAGCAGCCCGGGCATATCCCAGCGGCTGACTTCCCCCGCGGGCGTTGTGGGCAAGCCCCAAAACGCCTGGACCCAGACGGCGGCGATGTAGAGCGCGGCCCACATCCGCCATTCGCGGCGCTCGGTGACCCCGCGCAGGAGGCACAGGAACAGCAGCACGGCCAGCAGCACAAGCTGCGGCTGCGTCCCGAGTTCGTCCACGAGGGTCAGGCTCGCCGCGTTGCGGAGCATGGGGGCGAAGCCGGGAGCCGGGATGCCGTTGACCCGGATATAGATGCCGGTCTGATCCGGCAGGGGGCTCGGCAAGGAATAAAGCCCGTCGCTGGAGGGGCGCACCGGGGTTCCGTTGCTTTCCCCGGGACGGACCAGCCAAACCTGCGGGATGCCGGGGAGCTGCCCGGCTATGCGGGTATTCAGATCCAGAACGAGCGGAAAGGCCGGGGCCTTGCCCTCAACTTCCAAGCGCATCCAGATGGTCCCCGCCTGATGGGGGAGGGATTCCGGCTCGTAGGGCTTGAATTCTTTTTGGGCGTTCGGGGACAGGACATCCGTCAGCGTGTGGGTGCCTTTGGGGTCCAGCAGCCACTCCGCCTGGAGAGGCACGGAAGCCCCCTCTTTGGCCAAAGCGGAACCTGGCTCTCCGGAAACCGCGGGAAGGGCCGAAGCCGTCTGCACCACCGGGGCGGCGGGCGTTTCCGGTGCCGTCTGTTCGACCACGGCCTGAAGCGCCTCTTGGACGACGGAAGGCGTCGCTGTGGACACCTCCGGGACGGGAGACGCGGGCGCGGGGTCGGCCGCGCCCATGCCGGGGGTCAGAACGAGCAGCAGCGCGGCGAAAAGCGGCATGTACACACGGAGGCGGGAATGTTTGAACGGCAAGAAAGAGTGCATAGGCGATGTGGGGTTCGGGTGACGGGAAGACAAACGATAAGGAATCAAGTCTGCTCCGGGACGCGCCGTTGCCGTGCTGAACGGGGGCGCGGTCGCTTCCACAGGGCGATAACTGTAAATACGCCGCTCGGAAGCTGTCGGCAAGTTATTAAAGAAAGCATATGATATCCCCGGATTAAACACCAGACGTCAAAGGGGCGTTGTCGGGGGTGAAGAAAAAAATCAGAAAAAAAATAAAAAGTCGTTGACAGAGGCGGCGTGGAGGTGCATAAACCGTTCTCGCCGCTGCGGGACGGAATGTCTCGCTGAGCCGGGCAGGGCCGAGAGGCCGGGACGGCGGGGCGAACAAGTTTTTTGAAAAAAGCAGAAGAAAGCGGTTGACAGCGAGAAGGGGTCGGGATAAGTTCCCGCCTCTGCGCCGGGGAGAAATCCTCGCGGCGTGCTCCGAAAAAAAACTTCGGGGTTCGAAAAAAAGTTGTTGACAAGCTGGACCGGGCGGGGTAAGTTCCCGCTTCGCCGCTGACGGAAACGCAGCGGCTGAGGCAACGGCCTCTGGTTCTTTGACAAGTGAAGAGCGAGTTGGGAATAAGAAACTTTGAGTTTTAGCCCATAGAGATATGGGCAAGCTAGTTGTTTTCAATCAACTGGAGAGTTTGATTCTGGCTCAGATTGAACGCTGGCGGCGTGCTTAACACATGCAAGTCGTACGCGAAAGGGACTTCGGTCCCGAGTAAAGTGGCGCACGGGTGAGTAACACGTGGATAATCTGCCTCTATGATGGGGATAACAGTTGGAAACGACTGCTAATACCGAATACGCTCATGATGAACTTTGTGAGGAAAGGTGGCCTCTGCTTGCAAGCTATCGCATAGAGATGAGTCCGCGTCCCATTAGCTAGTTGGTGGGGTAACGGCCTACCAAGGCAACGATGGGTAGCCGATCTGAGAGGATGATCGGCCACACTGGAACTGAAACACGGTCCAGACTCCTACGGGAGGCAGCAGTGGGGAATATTGCGCAATGGGCGAAAGCCTGACGCAGCGACGCCGCGTGAGGGATGAAGGTCTTCGGATCGTAAACCTCTGTCAGAAGGGAAGAAACTAGGGTGCTCTAATCATCATCCTACTGACGGTACCTTCAAAGGAAGCACCGGCTAACTCCGTGCCAGCAGCCGCGGTAATACGGAGGGTGCAAGCGTTAATCGGAATCACTGGGCGTAAAGCGCACGTAGGCTGTTATGTAAGTCAGGGGTGAAATCCCACGGCTCAACCGTGGAACTGCCCTTGATACTGCACGACTTGAATCCGGGAGAGGGTGGCGGAATTCCAGGTGTAGGAGTGAAATCCGTAGATATCTGGAGGAACATCAGTGGCGAAGGCGGCCACCTGGACCGGTATTGACGCTGAGGTGCGAAAGCGTGGGGAGCAAACAGGATTAGATACCCTGGTAGTCCACGCCGTAAACGATGGATGCTAGATGTCGGGATGTATGTCTCGGTGTCGTAGTTAACGCGTTAAGCATCCCGCCTGGGGAGTACGGTCGCAAGGCTGAAACTCAAAGAAATTGACGGGGGCCCGCACAAGCGGTGGAGTATGTGG
>CALBUZ010000055.1 GCA_937969105.1 uncultured Collinsella sp.
GGCTGTGGTGTTGTATCCGAGAACCATATCGATGCTGGCCGAGTAGCGTTTATTGGTGGAGGCGTTGTCGCTATATGGCCACCGACGGCAACCATGGCCGCGGCGTGGCATGGGCTGCCAACAAGCTGGGCCAGAAGGCCGTCGTGCACATGCCCAAGGGTTCCACCAAGCCCCGCTTCGATAACATCGCTGCCGAGGGCGCCACGGTGACCATCGAAGAGGTCAACTACGACGAGTGCGTGCGCATGGCCGCCGCCGAGGCCGACGCCTGCGAGCGCGGCGTTATCGTTCAGGACACCGCCTGGGAGGGCTACGAGAAGATCCCGTCTTGGATCATGGAGGGCTACGGCACCATGGCTTCCGAGGCTGCCGAGCAGCTGCGCGAGATGGCCATCAACCGCCCGACGCACGTCTTTGTCCAGGCTGGCGTAGGCTCGCTGGCCGGCGCCGTGGTGGGCTACTTCACCAACCTGTATCCCGATAACCCGCCCACCTTTGTCGTGGTCGAGTGCGCTCCGGCCGCCTGCCTGTACAAGGGCGCTGCCGCCGGCGACGGCGATCCGCGAATCGTGGACGGCGACATGCCCTCCATCATGGCCGGCCTGTGCTGTGGCGAGCCCAACATCCTGGGCTGGGATATCCTGCGCAACCACACCACCGCTTTCGTGTCCTGCCCCGACTGGGTCACTGCTCGCGGCATGCGCACCCTGGGCGCCCCCGAGAAGGGCGACCCGCGCGTCATCTCCGGCGAGTCCGGCGCGGTGACCACCGGCCTGGTCGAGACCCTCATGCTCGATCCCGAGTACGCCGAGCTCAAAGAGCTCATCGGCCTGGACAAGACGAGCTCCGTGCTCTGCTTCTCCACCGAGGGCGACACCGATCCGGATCAGTACCGTCGCATCGTCTGGGAGGGCGAGTACCCCACCTGTTAGCAGGCCTGACCTGTCCGGGTGGCGGAGCATATATTTGCTCCCTGCTCGGACAGTCCTGCTCGCACGGAGAGCACATTAAGTGCTCTCCGGCTCGTGCGGAACTCGCGACGGAGCAAACATATGCTCCGCCACCCTACGTTTACTTGCTTGCCGGGTGCTCGACCTCACGCTGCTTGGCACAAGTGATCTATTTGAAATATCTACCTGTAGGTAAACCCTTGTAGAAAGGTTGACTGTTATGACTAAGGAACTCGATTTCGAGGCAATTAAAAACGCTGCTGAGTCCCATCGTGCTGATATGACTCGCTTCCTGCGCGCTATGATCTCCCATCCCTCTGAGTCCTGCGAGGAGGGCGAGGTTGTCGCCTGCATCAAGGCCGAGATGGAGAGCCTTGGCTATGACGAGGTCAAGGTCGACGGCCTGGGCAACGTTATGGGCTTTATGGGCGAGGGCGACAAGATTATCGCCATCGACTCCCACATCGACACCGTCGGCATCGGCAACATCGATAACTGGGATGCCGATCCCTATGAGGGCTACGAGACCGACGAGATCATCTACGGCCGTGGTGGCTCCGACCAGGAGGGTGGCATGGCTTCTGCTACCTACGCTGCCAAGATGATGAAGGACATGGGCCTCATCCCCGAGGGCTACAAGATCATGGTCGTCGGCACCGTCCAGGAAGAGGACTGCGACGGCATGTGCTGGCAGTACATCTACAACAAGGACGGCATTAAACCCGAGTTCGTCATTTCCACCGAGCCCACCGACGGCGGCATCTATCGCGGTCATCGCGGCCGCATGGAGATCCGCGTCGACGTTCACGGCACCTCCTGCCACGGCTCCGCTCCCGACCGCGGCGACAACGCCATCTACAAGATGGCCGACATCATCGCCGACGTCCGCGCCCTCAACAACAACGGCTGCGACGAGTCGACCGACATCAAGGGCCTCGTCAAGATGCTCGACCCCAAGTACAACCCCGAGCACTTCGAGGATGCCCGCTTCCTGGGCCGCGGCACCTGCACCGTCAGCCAGATCTTCTACACCAGCCCCAGCCGCTGCGCCGTGGCCGATTCCTGCGCCATCTCCATCGACCGTCGCATGACCGCCGGTGAGACCTGGGAGTCCTGCCTGGACGAGATCCGCAACCTGCCGGCCGCCAAGAAGTACGGCGACGACGTGAAGGTCTCCATGTACATGTACGACCGTCCGTCCTGGACCGGCGAGGTCTACGAGACCGAGGCTTACTTCCCCACGTGGATCAACAAGGAGACCGCTCCGCACGTCAAGGCCCTCGTCGACGCCCACAAGGCCATGTTTGGTGACGAGCGCATCGGCTGCGAGCCCAGCATGGACAAGCGCACCGGTCGCCCGCTGTGCGACAAGTGGACCTTCTCCACGAACTGCGTCTCCATCCAGGGCCGCTACGGCATCCCCTGCGTGGGCTTTGGCCCGGGTGCCGAGTCTCAGGCTCACGCTCCCAACGAGGTCACCTACAAGGACGACCTGGTCACCGCTGCCGCCATGTACGTGGCTGCTCTGAACCTCTACGATCCGAGCCAGGCCGATGGCGACGCCACCGTGTTCCGCGCCGGTCTGACCAACAACAAGATCGATTAGTCCCATTCCTCGATTTTGTTGAGCCGGGGGCCGCTCGTGTCCCCGGTACCCCCTGTTGACTTGGGGCCCGCGGTCGTTATCTCCCATGCTTCCTCAACGGTAGCGGGTCCTCGTCATGGTGCTCTGCATGTTCTAGCCACACGCGCATGCCGGAGCACATCTACTCATTGCGATCGTTTCATCTTTAGAAAGGACATTTCCATGGACGCCAAGTTTACCGAGCTCGTCGAGCAGCTGAACGGCCTCGATTTTAAGGGTATGTACGGCAGCGACTTCCTGCACACCTGGGACAAGACCACCGATGAGCTCAAGGCGCTCTACATCGTCGCCGACGCTCTGCGCGAGCTGCGCGAGAACAACGTTTCGTCCAAGATCTTCGATTCGGGTCTTGCCGTCTCCCTGTTCCGCGACAACTCCACTCGTACGCGCTTCTCCTTCTCTAAGGCCGCCAACCTGCTCGGCCTTGAGCTGCAGGACCTGGACGAGAAGAAGTCCCAGATCGCTCACGGCGAGACCGTCCGCGAGACCGCTACCATGATTTCCTTCATGGCCGACGTCATCGGCATCCGCGACGACATGTACATCGGCAAGGGCGACGCCTACATGGCCGAGGTCTCCGAGTCTGTCCAACAGGCTTACGAGGACGGCGTTCTGGATCACCGTCCCACGCTCATCTCCCTGCAGTCCGACTCCGATCACCCCACGCAGTCCTCTGCCGACATGCTCTACCTCATCAACGAGTTTGGCGGCCTCGAGAACCTCAAGGGCAAGAAGGTTGCCGTTACCTGGGCCTATTCTCCCTCGTACGGAAAGCCGCTGTCCTGCCCGCAGTCGCTGATCAGCCTGCTGCCCCGTTTTGGCATGGACGTCACCCTGGCTCACCCCGAGGGCTACGACCTCATGCCCGAGGTCGTCGAGCGCGCCAAGACCTATGCCGCCGAGTCCGGCACCACCTTTAAGCAGGTCAACACCATGGCCGAGGCCTTCGAGGGCGCCGACATCGTGATCCCCAAGAGCTGGGCTCCGTTTGCCGCCATGGAGAAGCGCACCAACCTGTACGCCGAGGGCGACGACGCCGGCATCGCAGCGCTCGAGAAGGAGCTGCTCGCTCAGAACGCTACGCATCAGGATTGGTGCTCCACGACCGAGCTCATGGAGAAGACTGCCAACGGCCAGGACACCATCTTTATGCACCCGCTGCCCGCCGACATCTCCGGTGTCTCCTGCGAGCACGGCGAGGTCAACGCCGACGTCTTCGACATGCACCGCGTGGGCATGTACAAGGAGGCCAGCTACAAGCCGTACGCCATCGCAGCCATGATGTTCCTGCAGAAGGTTGCCGATCCCGCCGCTACCCTCAAGGCCCTCGACGAGCGCAACACCGCCCGTTGGTTCCAGGCCTAAAGCTGGGCTGAGAAATGGCTAAGCGTATCGTTGTCGCCTTGGGCGGAAACGCCCTCGGTGCCAACCTTCCCGAGCAGATGGAGGCCGTCAAGACGACTTCCAAGGCTATCGTCGACCTGATCGAGGAGGGCAACGAGGTCGTCGTTGTGCACGGCAACGGTCCCCAGGTGGGCATGATCGCCAACGCGATGGCTGAGCTCACGCGCTCTAATCCTCAGAAGTACGTTCCCTGCCCCTTGTCCGTTTGCGGCGCCATGAGCCAGGGCTACATTGGCTATGACCTGCAAAATGCGCTGCGCGAGGAAATGCTCGACCGCAATATCGACAAGGGTGTCGCGACCGTGCTCACCCAGGTCGAGGTTGCGGCGGACGACCCGGCCTTTGCCGACCCGGTCAAGCCGATCGGTCCGTGGATGAGCGAGGCCGAGGCCAAGGAGCTGGAGGCCGATCGCGGCTATCAGTTCATCCACGACGAGAAGCAGGGCTTCCGTCGCGTGGTTGCCTCGCCCAAGCCCGTGAACATCGTCGAGCTCGACACCATTAAGTCGCTCGTCGAGTCCAACCATGTGGTGATCTCCTGCGGCGGTGGCGGCATTCCCGTCACCAAGTCCCAGGGCAACCACCTTAAGGGCGCTGCCGCCGTCATCGATAAGGACTTTGCGGCCGAGAAGCTCGCCGAACAGCTCAATGCCGATGCCCTGGTTATCCTGACGGCCGTGGAGAAGGTTGCCATTGGCTTTGGCACCGACCACGAGCAGTGGCTCGACACGTTGACCGCGGCTGACGTAAAGCGTCTGTCCGAGGCCAACGAGTTCGGTCGCGGCTCCATGCTGCCCAAGGTTCAGGCCGCCTCGACGTTTGCCGAGAGCAAGCCGGGCCGCACGGCGCTCATCACGCTGCTCGAGAAGGCGCGCGATGGCCTTGCCGGCAAGACCGGTACCACGTTTACCGGCGACGCTGAGTAGGCATATCTGCACCATTGAGGAGGGTGCCCTGCGTCGCGGGGTGCCCTCCTTTGTGCTATGGGGAGCCAAGGGGCGTTCGCTGGAAAACGAGTGCGTGCCTGTTCCGACGGAGTGCGAGCTTGGTATGGTGGGTATAGCAACTATGGTGTTCAAGGCAGCCAGGGGAGGTTTGCGGAGATGAAACTCGGTTGCGTGATTATGGCCTCGGGCGAGGGCAAGCGATTTGGCTCCAACAAGATGCTCGCCGATATCTATGGCGAGCCGCTGATTGCCCGGACCATCGATTCGGTTCCCCGGAGCTTTGACGTCGTGGTTTCGACACGTTGGCCCAAGGTCGCCCAGATTTGCGAGGACAAGCATTGTTCGTGCGTGCTGCACGATGGCGAGCTGCGCAGCGAAAGCGTCCGTGCGGGCCTTTCGTGGGGAGTCGAACGCAACTGGAAAGGTTGCCTCTTTTTGCCGGGCGACCAGCCGCTCGTGAGTTCGGATTCTTTTGATGCCATGGTTCGTGCATTTGACGAGCGTGGCCGCAAGCATCCGGTGCGTCTTGCGTGCAACGGTGAGCCTTCGAGCCCAGTGCTCTTTCCGGCGGAACTGTTCGATGCACTTATGTGTCTTGAGGGCAAGGACGGCGGCGGTTCGATCCTCAAAGGCCGTACCGATGTGGTGCTGGTCGAGGCGCGTGCCTACGAGCTGTGGGACGTCGATACCACCAAGGGACAGCGACGCATAACGGAGCATATCGCCGCCTGCTCGTATTTTGATCGCGTGGCCAACAGCATCAATCAATAAGGAGCAATTATGATCATCATAAAAAACGGCGCGCTCGTGACGCCACAGGGGCTTCGCCGCGCCGATCTTGCCATGGATGGCGATAAGATTGTGCGGATTGCCGCGGCGATTGAGCCGGCCGAGGGCGATACCGTCGAGGACGCCGCGGGCTGCTGGGTGTTTCCCGGCTTTATCGACGGCCACACGCACATGCAGTGCTGGACCGGCATGGATTGGACAGCCGATAGCTTTGAGACCGGCACGCGCGCGGCTGCCTGCGGCGGCACGACGACCATCGTGGACTACGCGACGGCCGATCGCGGCGTGACCATGCCCGATGCCTTGGCCGAGTGGCATCGCCGCGCCGACGGAACCTGCACGGCCAACTACGCCTTTCATATGGCACTCGCCGAGTGGAACGAGCGCAACCGCGCCGACCTTTCGGCCATGCGCGAGGCGGGCGTATCGTCGTTCAAGACCTACTTTGCCTACGACCACCTGCGCCTGGACGATGCCGAGACGCTCGAGGTGCTCGAGGAGCTCAAGCGTATTAGCGGTGTCCTGTGCGTGCATTGCGAGAATGGCACGTTGGTGAATGAACTGCAGAAGCGCGTGTTTGAGCAGGGTATCCACGGGCCCGAGGGCCACGCGCTTAGCCGTCCGGACGTGTGCGAGGCCGAGGCAGTGAGCCGTCTGCTATATCTGGCGCACCTGGCCGGCGACGCACCGGTCAACGTGGTGCACCTTTCGACCAAGCTGGGGCTCGAGGCCGTCCGTGCCGCCAAGGCGCGCGGGCAGAAGAATATCTATGTCGAGACCTGCCCTCAGTATCTGATGCTCGACGATACTTGCTACTTGGAGCAGGGTGAGGACGGCTTTGCGGGTGCCAAGTATGTGATGAGCCCGCCGCTGCGCCATGCGGGTGACCGTGCGGCACTGCGCGAGGCACTTGTGGCCGGCGAGATCGATACGATTGCGACCGACCACTGCAGCTTTAACCTGCACGGGCAAAAGGACCGTGGGCGCGACGATTTCCGCGCGATTCCCAACGGCGGGCCCGGCGTGGAGCATCGTCCCGTCGCGATTGCAACGAGCTTTGAAGGGCAACTGGGCCCCGAGGATCTCTGCCGCTTGATGAGCGAGAACCCGGCGCGCGTCTTTGGCATGTATCCGCGCAAGGGCTGTCTTGCCGAGGGTGCCGATGCCGACGTGTGCGTGTGGGATCCCCAGGCGCGCTGGACCATTCGCGCGGCGACGCAGCATCAGGCCGTGGACTACACGCCGCTCGAGGGCTTTGAGGCGCACGGCCGCGCCAAGGCTGTGTTTGTGAACGGCGTGCTGGCTGCGCGCGACGGCGAGCCCACTGGAGCCCAACCCGGCCGCTACGTCCCCCGCTAGCAGGAAGATCACCGGATTCCCCTCCGCAGTTGCGGTGGAATAGTTCCTGTTTAGCCGCCAAATAGGCCGTTTCAGGAACTATTTCACCGCAACTTATAGGTCTGCTGGGGCAGCGCCGGCTACTTGAGGCTGCTGGTGACGACGGAGCGGTCGAGGACTGCCTCGAAGCGATCTGCCATCGTTGGGTCGGCAAGCGTGTCGACTTGGTTGAGCATGATGCGGGCATTGCTGAGGTTCAGCATCCGCAGCTCGGCATTGAGCACCTGGGCGACGCGCTCGGGCGTGGCGATGTCGGTGAGCTCGCAGCCGCAACGCTCGCAAAAGAGCTCGGGGCGGTGGACGGCTTCGTTGATGGGCTTGCCGAGCCCCAAGGCGCCGACGATCCAGACAACGTTTGCCGTGGCGGCGGGAATTACCGGCTCCCAGGCGGCATGCGCTTTGAGCGGGAGTCGCTTGCTGCCATCTGCCTCGGCCAGCACATAGTCAAAGCGCCGTGCCAGCTCGTTGAGCGGCTCGGCGGGGGCGGAGAGCTTGCCTGTCTCCGGGTCCAAAACACCCGCCTGGCAGATACTTCCGCGGTTCATGCCCGCGCATGCCTCGCAGGTGCAGCCGGGAACATGCAGGGTCCCCGGCTTCCAAGGCGCGGCGTCCAGGCGACGGCTCGACCCGTCCCATGGCACGCCGGCGACGGGAAACATGTGCGCGGTGGTGCAGAGGAGCACACGGCCGCCAGCGCGCATAAGCTCAAGGCCCAGCGTCTTCAGCAATGTCGACTTGCCGCCACTGCCGATAATTGCGGTAATGCCCGGCTCGATCTTGAGCGCGGAGGCAAGGTTTCCGCTCGTCGTTTCCATCTGTTCACCGCCGTATAATACTGTGATAATAAATAATCATCAGAGTGCGGTCGAACCGCTTTTGCTCTGCTCAAACCGTAGCACAGGGAGGTGCCCCGGGAATGCTCGTTTATGTTCGCGGCGCCGGCGATATCGCCACGGGCGTCGCCGCTCGCTTGGTGCGCGCCGGCGTGTCGGTCGTTATGGCCGATATTGCGATTCCCACGTGCATCCGTCGCACAATCAGTTTTTGCGAGGCCATTCGCCTGGGCGAGGTCGAGGTCGAAGGCATTCGCGCTCGCTTGGCACAGACGCCGGCTGAGGCGCGTGCGATTACCGAGGCTGGAGACGTCGCCGTTGTGGTGGACCCCCAGGCCAAGATGCTCGATGAGCTTAAGCCCGCGGCTGTGGTCGACGCGATTTTGGCCAAGCGCAACCTGGGCACCACGCGCGACATGGCGCCTGCCGTCATCGCCGTGGGGCCGGGCTTTACCGCGCCGGTCGATTGTGACGCCGTGGTCGAGACCATGCGCGGGCATTTTCTCGGCCGTGTCATTACCCAAGGTTCGCCCCAGCCCAACACGGGCGTGCCGGGCATTATCGCCGGCTATGGCAAGGAGCGCGTTATCCACAGCCCCGCCGCCGGCGTGTTTCGGTCCGACCGCGCAATCGGCGACATCGTGCACGCTGGAGACGTGATTGGCTACGCGGGCGATACGCCCATGTGCACGCAGATCGATGGCTGTCTGCGCGGGCTTTTGGCGAACGGCGTGCAGGTGACTGAGGGCTTTAAATGCGCCGATGTCGATCCGCGCGGCGATGCCAGCTATATCAACTACATTTCGGACAAGGCGACGTCGGTCGGCGGCGGCGTGCTCGAGGCACTCGCTATGCTCACCGGTGTATTCCAGGGATAGGAAATTGCAATGGAAAAGCTCGATGTGGTGAATGCGGCGCTTGGCGCTCTGAAGGCTGGTAAGACGTGCGAGCTGGTGGTCGTGGCCGGCACGGCAGGGTCATCGCCGCGCGGCGTGGGCGCCTGGATGGCCGTCTTTGCCGATGGCAGCCAAGCGGGTACCATCGGCGGCGGCAAGATCGAGCTCTTTGCGCTGGATGAGGCGCGCGAGCTCCTGAGCGCGGGACAGTCGCGTCTGGTTCGCTACACCATGGGCGGCGAGAACTCCGATACCGGCATGATCTGCGGCGGAGCCATCTGCCTGTGCTACCTGCATCTGGATGCGACTCAGGCACCGTTGTTCCAGGAAATTGCCGACGTCTTGGCCTATCGGCGCATCGGCGACTTCGTCATCGACTTTGAGCCGTTTATCGCGAGCGCGCTCGAGGGCGATGTGGCCGAGTACCATGGCGAGGAATCGCGCCGCACCATTGCGGACTGCCCCGGGCTTTCGCTGGTGGAGGAGGGGAGTAAGGTCACCTACACCAACGCGGCCTCCGAGATTCCCGCGGCGCACATCGAGACGCTCTGCCCCGAGGGCCTGACCTACATCTTTGGCTGCGGACATGTGGGCGCTGCGACGGCGCGCGTGCTCACGGCGGCGGGCTTTGCCGTCGTGGCGTGCGACGACCGCCCCGGCACGCTGACCCCCGATTGGGTGCCCGGTGTCTACGATCGTCGCCTGGTCGATTACAAGAACCTGAGCGAGCTGTGTCCCATCGGCCCGCGCGACTTGGTGGTCGTGGCCACAGCGGGCCACAAATCCGATATCGACGTGGTGATTCAGGCCATGCGCGCCAAACCCGCCTATCTGGGCTGCTTGGGCTCGCGCCGCAAGACGGCCTTTGTGCGCGCCCGCCTGGAGCAGGAGGGCTTTACGCAGGACCAGATTGACGAGCTGCACCTGCCGATCGGAGTCGCCATCGAGGCCGAGGACCCCGAGGAGATTGCCATCTCCATCGCCGCCGAAATGATCCACCTGCGTCGCACCAAACTCGTCCCCCGCAAGCGCTAATCGCATCCCCACCAATAAGTTGCGGTGAAATAGTTCCTAGATAAGCCTGACGGGCGGTCAGCCAGGAACTATTTCACCGCAACTGCTGTTTGACCCCGGGGGATGCAGGATTACGGGTCAAAATGCTACCTGTGCCATATGCCCTATAATGTCCGCTCGTTGAGCGGCATGGTGTCGCTGCCTAGGGTATGGGAGGCGCAAATGGCAGAGTCGGCAGCAGGGGATGCCCTGTTCGAGCGTACGGGAAAAGTTTCGTTTGTGCAGGTATTGCCCCATGCACTGCAGCATGTGCTGGCGGCATTCGCGGGTATCGTCACGCCCGCTATCATCATCGCGTCGGTCTGCGGCTTTACCCCTCAAGAGGAGGCCGCCGTCATCCAGGCATCGCTCGTCCTCTCGGCGCTCGACATTTTCCTTCAACAGTTCCCCATAAAAGGTGTCGTCGGTTCGGGCCTGCCCATCGTGATGGGCGCGAGCTTTACTTTCGTGCCGGCGCTCAAGGCGGTCGGTCTCGAGCTTGGCTTTGAGGCCGTGCTGGGCGCCCAAGTAATCGGCGGCGCGCTCGTCGTGCTCTTCGGCTTGCTGTTTAGGCGCGTGAGTTTTCTGTTCCCGGCCCCGGTGCTCGGCACCGTCATCTTTGTCATTGGCCTGTCGTTGTGCCCGGTGGCAGTTGCCTCCATGGCGGGCGGGGAGGGCGCTGCCGATTTTGGCAGCGTCACCAACTGGGCCATCGCGCTCGTGACGTTTGTCGTCACCTTTATGGCCGGCAACTACGGCAAGGGTGCGCTTAGGCTGGGCAGCATCCTGGCTGGTATCTGCGCGGGCTTTGTTTTGGCTGCGGTGTTGGGCATGGTCGATTTCTCGGCCATCGCGACCGCCAGCTGGTTCGCCCCGCCGGCCCTGGGCGCCCATCGCCTGGTGTTCGACCCGGCTGCGTGCGCCGTCGTGGGCGTTGTCGCTATTGTCAATGCCGTGCAGGTCATGGGCGAGTTTGCCGCTGTCTCGTCCGCTGCGCTCGATACCCCTGCGACCGATAGCCAGATCTCGGGTGGCCTGATCGCCAACGGCCTGGTCGGTATGCTGTCGGGCTTTTTGGGCGGCGTCCCCACAGCAACCTTTGGTCAGAATGTGGGCATTATCGCCGAGAACAAGGTCGTCAACCGTATGGTCTTTACGCTCGCCGCCGCCATCTTACTCATCGCTGGACTGCTGCCCAAGTGCGCGGCAGTGCTCACGTCTATTCCGCAGCCGGTAATCGGCGGCGCCACGATCGGCGTGTTCGCAACCATCGGCATGAACGGCGTGGTCATGTTTGCCCGCCACGGCCTGTCTCAGCGCGATACCACGCTCATGGGTCTGTCTATCGCCTTTGGCACGGGCATTGAGCGCACGGCCGGCGCACTTGCTGGCGCTGGATTCCCCGCATGGGTCGGCACCGTCTTTGGTGGATCCTCTATTGCCGTCGTCGCACTTGTCGCCGTCGTCCTCAACCTGGTCCTGCCTCGCCAAAAATAACGCCCCATATATAAGTTGCGGTGAAATAGGGACTGTTTATGCCTGTTAAGCCGTCAAACAGTCCCTATTTCACCGCAACTTATGTGGGGATGGCTGGATGCTGAGGCTTTACCCGGCCATGTTGCGCAACAACGTTTGACAATTCGCTCTTAGCATATGCTTAGAAGAGATTGCGCTCCGCCATGCACGTGGGCGCTCAAGCATGCCCGTCTTGAACGGGTGTCGAACGAGGGGGAGCTTGGATGTTCTGCCGAAACTGTGGGTCGAAAATCGAGGACGGAGCCCAGTTCTGCGCCGTATGCGGCGCATCCGTCGTGCCAGATGATCAAGCGCAAACGGGAGGGGCGAACCTCTCGCCCGTTGATGTCGCAACACCTACCGGGTCGCAGCAAGTCGATATGGCGGCAGAGGCGGTCGCGTCCAGCCCCAAACGTTCCAAGAAGCCGTTCATCATCGCTGCCGTCGTGGTGGCTCTGCTCGCCGTGGGTGGCGGAGCCGGTTATTACTTTGGCGTATATGCGCCGGAGCAGGCACGCGAAGCTGCCGAGCAAGAGGCCCTCGCCGCAAAGCACGCCGTGCGGTTTACGGTCTCGGCCGAGGGGTGGGACACATCGGCTGGCGCGAGCAGGCTGCCGCTGCACATCACCGGCAAGGAGGCGCGCGGCAAGAAGGTCGACGTCGTTCGCTATGTCGACAGTACGGGAGCGGGCGTCGAGCTCCGTCGCGGCAGCTATAAGGCCGAGGTCGCAGCCTCGCCCATTGCAGCCGATGGCACCATCTACGCCGTGCCGGGCGAAAAGGTCGACGTCAAGGTTAGCAAGAAGGCGGAGGGCAAAAAGAGCATCGATGCCGGCAACGTTTCGCTCGCTTCGGTCGAGGCAACCGAGGTGACCGACGACGAGATTGCCGCCGCCAAGAAATACGCCGAGGAAGATGCAGGCGCCAAGAAGGCAGGCTTTTCCTTTGATGCCGACGCACTGGCACAGACCGCAACCAAACGTCGTGACGACGCCGTAGCCGACAAACAAGCCGAGGAAGAGGCCAAGCGCCAGGCAGAAGAGGCAAGACAGGCAAGAACCATCGATACGGACTACTTCACTATGGTTCTTCCCGACTGGTTCCCTATTGATGATTACGAGGTCACCGAAAGTCAGGCATCCGGCTCATTTGCCAAGTGGTTCAGGGTTCATAGGACCGGTGCGGATCAAGATGACCACTCCGCGGATTTTACCATTATCGTGCACGATAACAGCTTGGGTGGTTTCGGGCCTGTTTTCTTTAGAGATCTAGGGAAAACGTCGGAAGGTTACTCAGTTTGGCTTTCAGGTGGATCGGCCCATCCGGTAGAAGGCTCATACAAGCTCGAGGCAGACGATGCTTTCGGCATGCCAGTGGAAGACTACGCCAACATCCTCGCCTCCTGCATCACGCTCAAGTAATCGGCACGCTCCAGCCAAAGCAATCTCCCAAGAAACGAGGGACTCCATCGAGAGTGGATAATCTCCCACTTTTGGCCTGCATCTTGGCCAAAAGTGGGAGATTATCCACTCTCGTGTGTTGTGCGTCCGATAATCCACTCTCGTGCGTCCGAAAATCCACTCTCGTTTCTCTATCACCATGGAC
>CALBUZ010000056.1 GCA_937969105.1 uncultured Collinsella sp.
CCAAATGCCGGATAACGGGTCAATACAAAAAAGAGGCGCGCACGAGATGGCTCATGGGCGTTCTGTCCAGATAACCGAGCACACGACGGTAACCGAGCTGCAGCCCAGCCTGTCCGATGTCGTGTGCGCAAACAAAAAGCTGCAGATTGGCTTTATCATTGCGCTCGTGGTATTGGCGCTGCTGTCGGGCTTTGTAGCTCGTCCGCATTTCGCCGATACCAAAACTTGGGACTCCACCATCGAGGTCATCGATCAAAAGAAAGGTAACGTTTTGGCGCTCACGACCTCGTGCGTTGCTCTATCTGCGGGTATAACCGCGCTGCCGGGTGATACGGGAACGCCGGTTGCCGAGCAGCTCGCTCAGCTTTCAGGCAACCTTGGTATCGTGCTTGCCGTACTATACCTCGAGAAATATTTGCTCACGATTTTATGGTCGGTTGGCTTGGGCATCCTGATCCCGTTTGCGCTGGTGCTCTTTGCGGTGTCGCTCGGCATTCACGGGCGCTGGAGTACGAGCGCCGTCCTGCGCCGCGTGGCGACTCGCGTGCTGGTGGTCTCCATGATCGGAATGGCCTTGGTACCTGCAAGCGTATGGGTGTCGCAAAAGGTCGATGAAACGTATCGCGTAAGTATTGAGCAAGCTGAGCAAAAGGCTGCGGACGCTGCGGACGCGGCCGACACCACGGACAAGTCAGCCGAGACCAGCTCAAAATCGAACAAGAAAAAATCCGAGGCCACGGAGTCCAAAAACGTGCTCGAGCAGTTGACTGATGGGGCATCGAGCCTTATTACGTCGGTGACCAGCGGCGCCAAGCAGATGACCGATGAGATCGTGCATCAGGTGACCGATCTGATCGAAGGCGTCATCGTGATGATCGTGACCTCGTGTGTGATTCCTCTACTGGTGCTCGTGGCGTTCCTATGGCTAGGACACGTGCTGCTGGGGATCGATATCTCCGGTCCCGCGAACTATCTGACGGGTCGTTTCTTGAGCGCTCCTTCCAAGCACGCCAAAAAGGGTGGGCAGTCTGAGTAGGCGGCAAAGCGATCTTTGGAAGATCAACCGTAAGAAGGGCGGCCGAGACACGTTCTCGGTCGCCCTTTTGTTTGTTGAACACGTGGGCGCTACGTCCGCGCCGGGCTCAAACGGTCAGCAATCATCCGTGAATGGTGTTTGTTCAAAAAAGAACAAAGATAAACAATTTATTGTTGCAGTCGGTGTTCGAATGTGTTCAAATAAACACGAACAGTGAAGAACCGCACATTCAGATGCCCGGACCTGAACGCGATTCAACACTTCCAAACAGAAACTACGCACCTGCGTATCTCTCAAGGAGGATGTCATGAGGGTTGTAATCGCTTCCGATGCCGACGGTATGTCGATGAAGGAGTCCATCAAGGAGATGCTCATCGCCGACGGTCACGAGGTCGTCGACTATTCCGAGACCCCTGCCGCGGACTTTGTCGATTCCGCGACCGCCGTTGCCAAGGACCTGCTGGAGCACAAGGATTCCCAGGGCTTCGCATTCGATAAGTACGGCGTCGGCTCCTATATGGCCGCCGTCAAGATTAAGGGCATGGTCGTCGCCAACATTTCTGACGAGCGTTCCGCCTACATGACCCGCGAGCACAACGGCTCGCGCATGGTCACCATGGGCCCGGGCGTTGTGGGCACCGAGGTCGCCAAGAAGATCGCCCGCGAGTTCCTGCGCGCGCAGTACGCCGGCGGCCGTCACCAGATCCGTGTCGACATGCTCAACAAGATGGCCTAACGAGAGCCACCGAGAACTCGAACTTCTACCTCAACTTGTGAATTCAGACGAAAGGACGTTCTGATGAAGAAGACCATCGCAATCGGTTGCGACCATATCGTTACGGACGAGAAGATCTATCTGGCCGACCGCCTGGAGCAGGCTGGCTACAAGGTGCTCGACTGCGGCACCTACAGCCACACCCGTACGCACTATCCCATCTACGGTAAGGCCGTGGGCGAGGCTGTTGCCAGCGGCAAGGCCGACTTTGGCGTGGCCCTGTGCGGCACCGGCATCGGCATCACCAACGCCGTCAACAAGGTTCCCGGCGCCCGCTGCGCCCTGGTCCGCGACATGACCTCTGCCCTGTATGCCCGTCGCGAGCTCAACGCCAACATCGTGGGCTTTGGCGGCAAGATCACCGGCGAGTTCCTGATGGCCGATATCATGCTTGCCTTCCTGGAGGAGCCCTACGAGAAGACTCCCGAGCACGATGCCCTGATCGCCAAGATCGATGCCTGCAATAAGGCCGACGCCGAGGCTCAGGCTGACCCGCACTTCTTTGACGAGTTCCTCGAGAAGTGGGACCGCGGCGAGTATCACGACTAGTGGGGTTACGCGGTTTTGACAAACCGCGTAACGGGTCGACGCTGCGCGCCGCCCAGGCACCCCATCTCGCCGCTCAAACCGTCGCTCGCGTACTGAAGTACGCGTCGCTCCTCTTTCGCGGCGACCTGGGGCACCTGAGCGCCGCTCGCTGACGTTTGAGTGACCTGTGAGATCGCCCCTGTTGTTGCGAAGTGTTCTGGTACGACGAGCTGCTCCGATAACACGTTTGCTTGCTTGGCTTGAGTGCTTCGCTCTTGGCTGTACTTGGCGATTTGCAGCTTTTCAATTGACGGCTCGCGTTTCTGTGAGGGGGCGCGGGCCGGTTTTCTATCAGCCCTATTGACTTGGTGGGCTGTCGTAAGAAAGGGAAGGCTCCTATGGAGTTTGTTCTTGATAACGGTTCTATCCGCGTAGCACTGAGCACGGCGGGCGGGTCGTTCACTTCTATTACGGCCAACGGCCGTGAGTACCTGTGGCAGGGTGATCCGGCGGTCTGGTCGGGCCAGGCACCCATTTGTTTCCCGATCTGCGGCGGCCTTCGTGACGATCACGCAGTGACCATGGGCGGCCGCGAGGTTAAGCTCGCCCGCCACGGCTTTGCGCGCAAACAGGAGTGGAAACTCGAGGAACAGAGCGACAACATGGTTGCGCTGAGCTTAAGCTCTGCCGACCATGCCGAGCTGCTCGAGCAGTACCCGTATCCGTTTAAGATCGTTGCTCGTTACACGATCGATGCGGAGAAGGTGGCCGTGTCGTACGAGGTGACCAATGAGGGCACCGAGGACATGCCGTTCTTTGTGGGCGGTCACCCTGGCTTTAAGTGCCCGCTTGACGAGGGCGAGTCCTATGACGACTACGAGCTTCGTTTTGAGCAGCGTGAGGCCACCGAGCTCTGTACTGCCGTTCCCTCGACGGGCCTGATTGATGTTGAGCATCGCAGCAAGAACCCCATGATCGGCCAGAACCTACCGCTTACCCACGAACTCTTCGACTTTGCGGAGACCATCTTTGACGTGCTCGAGAGCCGCGTGGTTACGCTGACCAAGAAAACCGAGGACAAGGGCGTGCGCCTGACGTTCCCCGATATGCCGTACTTGATTGTGTGGAGCAAGCCCGAGGGCGACTTTGTGGCTGTTGAACCGTGGGGTGGTCTGTCCACCTGCTCCGACGAGGACGATATTCTGGAGCACAAGCGTGGCTGCCTGGTGGCCAAGCCGGGAGAGACCGTCACCCGCGGCTTTGAGATCGAGATCCTTTAACGAGTTATCGTATGTTTGGGGCGGGTCATGCCGCCCCGGAACAGGAGTTCAACATGATTCTGACCGTTACCATGAACCCGTCGATTGATACGCGCTATCAGCTCGACAAGCTGATCATCGACGATGTTAACCGTGTGACGCCCGAAAAGACCGCTGGCGGCAAGGGCCTCAACGTGAGCCGTGTGCTGCTGCAGTTGGGCGACGATGTGCTCGCGACCGGTCTGCTCGGCGGCCACATGGGTGCCTATATGGCCGAGCTTATGGATGCCGACGGCGTCAAGAACGACTTTGTGCCCATCGCCGGTGAGACGCGCATTTGCCTGAATATTCTGCACGAGGGTAATCAGACCGAGCTGCTGGAGAGCGGCCCGCAGATCTCCCCGGCCGAGCTCGAGGCCTTTACGGCCAAGTTTGCCGAGCTTGCAGCGAAGGCGGACGTTGTGACGCTTTCGGGCTCGCTGCCGCGTGGCGTCGATGCTGGCTACTATGCCGAGCTCGTCAAGATCGCCGAGGAGGCGGGCGCCAAGGTGCTGCTCGACACCTCGGGTGCATCGCTGGAGGCCGCGCTGGAGTCTGACGCTAAGCCTGAGCTCGTAAAGCCCAACCTGACCGAGATTAACGGCCTGCTGGGTACGTCCTTTACGACCGATGATGTCGATGCCCTGCGCGAGGCGCTTGCCGCCGATGACCGCTTTGCCGGTATCCCCTGGGTCGTCGTTTCGATGGGCGCTGCCGGTTCGGTGGGCTTCCATGAGGGCCGCGCATTCCGCGCTAAGACGCCCGCGATTGCGGCTGTGAACGCAACGGGTTCCGGCGACTCGACCATCGCCGGCTTTGCGCATGCCATTGCCGCCGGTGCCGATGACATCACGGTGCTCAAGACCGCCAATACCTGCGGCAAGCTCAACGCCATGGATCCCAAGACCGGTCACCTGGTCATGGACCGCTGGGACGAGGTCTACAACAGTGTTGAGGTCGTAGAGTTGTAGCGGTTGCGACTCCTAATAGAATGAGCGTGGATAATCTCCCGCTTTTGGTGCCCATACGAGCTCAAAGTGGGAGATTTTCCACGCTCGAGTCATTAGTCGCCGGGGACGTTCTTTAATGACCAGTCGTTTAAGAACGTCCCCAATGACTACACTCAAAAACGGCGCCCGTCGGCGATGTTGCCGGCGGGCGCCGTTGTCTTGAAGACGAAATGATCCGTTTTCCTCCGTCCCCAAGGGATTCTTACAGCGAGTCGATAAAGCGCTGCTGGGCGGCGCGGCCGGCTTCGTCCCACTTAAAGACGCCGGCGTTGTCGAGCACGTGGCCAAACACCACGCCGACCTCTTCGTGCAGGATATCGATGGCGTTGTCCGCCGTGAGCTCATCGGCGCGGCGGGCATAGACGTCCTCGGCCCATGCGGCGTGGCTGTGGCAAAGGTCGTCGCCCTCGAGCGCAGCGGCAAGGTCGTAGCTGGCATCGGCCTTGGCCGCCAGCAGGTGCTCGCGGACAGCGCCGAGCTCGGGGACCAAGCGCGGCGGTAAAATCGCCAGGCCCATGACCTCGATCAGGCCGATGTTCTCCTTCTTGATATGGTGGTACTCGGCATGCGGGTGGAAAACGCCCAGCGGATGTTCGTCGGTCGTGATATTGCAGCGAAGCGCCAGGTAGGCCTCGTAAATCTCGCCGCCGGCATTGCCGCGGGAGTCGACGCGGCGGATGACGGGCGTCACGGTGTTGTGCGCCACGCCATCGGCCGTGTGCGCGATGACGCCCACAGACTCATCGGTCCACTCGCGCCAGGCGAGGATAATCTTCTCGGCAGCGTCGAGCAGCTGGGCGCGGTCATGCGAGCGCAGGCGCAGCACCGAGAGCGGCCACTGCAGCACGGTACCGGTGACCTGGTCAAAGCCGGGCACGCTAAACTGCGAGACCTCGGCGGCATGCATCATGGGGAACTCGTGCGCACCGCCCTGGAAGTGGTCGTGCGACAGAATCGAGCCGCCCACGATGGGCAGATCGGCGTTGGAGCCAATAAAGTAGTGCGGGAACAGGTCGACAAAGTCGAGCAGGCAGGTCAGGCCCTTGCGGTCGACGTGCATCGGGCGATGCTCGGAGCTCATGGCAATGCAGTGCTCGTTAAAGTACGCGTACGGGCTGTACTGGAAGCCCCAGCGCTCGCCGTCGAGCTGGATGGGAATAACGCGCAGGTTCTGACGGGCGGGATGAGCGCCGCCGTCGGCTGCGGCGGAGCGTCCGGGGTAGCCCTCGTTCTCGATGCAGAGCTGACAGGCGGGATACTTCTCGCCCGTGTTTTTGGCGGCACCGGCTGCGGCAATATCGCGCGGGTCCTTCTCGGGCTTGGACAGGTTGATGGTGATCTCGAGATCGCCCCAGTTGGTGGGGGTGCTCCATTTGATGTTGCGCGCGATAGCGGCGCGGCGCACGTAGCCGGCGTCGCAGCACAGGCCGTAGAACCAGTCGGTCGCGGCGCGGGGCTCGTTGACGCCCATACGTCCGTTGAACTCCTCGTTTACAACCGAAGGCCTCGGCATGAGCGCACCCATGATGCGCATGGCGATGCGGTCGCGGCCCGATGCCGTGTCCTCGACAGCACCATTGGCAACGGCGGCCTCGGAAAGCGCGGCAAGCGTGCCCTCCAGGTCAAAGTCGGGAAGGGTGTCGGGGTGCAAGAGCGAAATCTTCTCGGTTTTGAGTGCCCAAGCCATGTCGAGTGCGGGGCCCGTGGCGCCGATGCACTCCAAAATGGTGTTGTATGCCCAGATGCGATCGTCTTGGCCGATCATCGATCGGTGGATGGCGTACTCGATCAGGCTCTGTGCGGCCTCGCGCACGTCAGTCATTACAGCCATGCCGCGTAAGCCCCCTTGTCAGAGATAGCGTAGTGGCGGGCAGAGCCCTCGCCCAGCCAGCCGTTCATCTTGGCAATGAAGTTGTCGACCAGGTCGAGCGGCACGAAGGCCTGGATGGTGCCACCAAAGCCGCCACCGTGAATGCGAACGGCGCCGCGGCCGTCGAGCACGTGCTCGGCCAGCGCCAGGGCATACATGGAAGGCTGCTCAGATCCCAGCTTGGCAACAACATTCTGCAGGTACATGGCGGAGCTGGCGCCGGACTCGCGCGTCAGGACCAGGAACTGGTCAATGTCGCCGGCGTTCAGAGCTGCCCAGCGCTTGTCGACCAGGCCGTTCTCGTACCAGTAGTGAACGGCGCGCAGGCAGGCGCGGTCGCCCAGCTTGGCGCGCAGCTCGGGGAGCTTGGCGTCAAAGTCGGCAACATCGACCTCGCACAGGCGTGCCTTGCCAAACTCGGCGGCGACGTCCTGCATCTCGCGCGGAACGGCGGCGTAGTCGTCAGTGGCGGCTACGTGGTCGGCACCGACCTTAACGAGCACGAGCGCATAGCCGTGATCCTCAAAGTTGAGCTCGAGCTTCTGGGTCTTAGGCTGAGCCTGATCCTCAAAGTTCATGTAGGCAAGGCCGCCCAGGCACACGGCGGCTTGGTCCATCAGACCGCAGGGCTTGCCGTAGTAGTTGTTCTCGGTGCGCTGGCTCATCTGCGCAAGCGCGACGGGCTCAATGGCGGGCGCGCCCCAGAGGGTTTCCATGGCACGACCGTATGCGGCCTCGACGGCAGCGGAGCTGGAAAGGCCGCCGCCCGAGGGAACGGAGCAGGTGAAGGCGAAGTCGAAGCCTTGGGGCTCAACACCAAGCGCTGCGACCTCGTGGGCCATACCACGCACGAGGCTTGCGGACGTGCCTTTCTCGGACTCTTGAATATCCAGCGTGTCGAGCGTGATCTCAAACGTAGGATAGCCCTCGTCGGCGACGCGAATCTTGTTGGAGTCGGTTGCCACGGCGATGCCGTCAACGGCGACATCGAGCGAGCCGGCGATAACGTGGCCACCCTCGTGGTCGGTGTGGTTGCCGCTGATCTCGGAACGGCCGGGCGCGTGCACGTAGAGCACCTGGCGGTCGCCGATGGGGCCAAACTCCTCCTCAAACAGCTTGGTGAGCGTGGCGAGCATTTTATCGTCGGGGGCGGTCATGGTGTCTTCCTTTCTTGGTTATCCCGAGTTATCGGGCTTTGCTTATGAGTACGTAAACATATCAAGGTGCAAGGGAGTAAGCAGGAGTCATAACGCTGCTCCCTCGCACCTCGACGAGGGTGGGTTAACAAACGGTCGAGAATCGGTAGACGATCGTCGAGCTAAACGGGTGGTCAGGTGTGCAGACGGGATGCGCCCAATCTGTGTGATGGTTGTTGTCAGGCCAAAACTCGGGCTCAAATGCGACGCCGTCGCGAGGACCGTAGCTGCAGCCGTCTTTGGCGTCGATATCGCTGAGCCAGTTGCCGGTATACAGATGTGCGCCCGGTGCGGTTACGAAGATGTCGAGCGTGCGGCGCGAGTTTGGATCTTGCAAGTGCAGTGCGTGGCGCGGGTCGGCGTCGGGGGTGAAGCCATCCAGGCAGAAACAATGGTCAAAGCCCCGTGCAATCTTGAGCTGCTCGTCGTTCGCATCGATGTCACGGCCGAGCGCCTTGGGTGCGCGGAAATCGAATGGCGTGCCGGCCACGGGGCGAACCTCGCCAAAAGAGACGTTGTCCTGGCGCTGGGGGAGGAAAGCCTCGGCGTCGATAGTCACGACCTGGTCCAGAACCGTGCCGGCATCGTGCCCCGCAAGGTTGAAGTACGTGTGGTTGGTCATGTTGACGAAGGTGTCGGCATCGGTAACGCAGCTTTGCGTGCAGGTGAGCTCTGCGGCACCCGTTGGCCCCGCCTGCAGGACATAGGCAACGGTAAAGGTGCGGTTGCCCGGGAGGCCCAGTTCGCCGTCGGCCAACTTGCATGTAAAACTCACCGTGTTGGTAATCTCGTCGACTGTGGCGTTCCACACGCGCTTATGAAGGCCATGCTCAAGGTCGGTGTGCAGATTATTGGCTTTGTCAGGACCATCGTTGCGTGCCATCTGATAGACCGTGCCGGCAATCTCGATTTGGCCTTTATCCGTTCGGTTGGCCGAAGGGCCAATAGTTCCGCCGTAGCACGCCGGATTGTCGAAGTAGCCATCGAGGGCATCGAAGCCGAGCGCGATGTCGGCAACATCGCCTGAGGCATCGGGAACCTCGATGCCAAGAATGGTCGCGCCATAGTCCATGACGCGCACGCGGGCACCTGCGCAAACAAGGCTATAGACCGTAACCGGCGAGCCGCTGGGGGCGGTGCCGAACGGAGTTGTGGTAATCATGAGCGTCCTTTCGAATACGACGCCATGGCCTGAGCGCCCGGAGCGCAGGCCGTCATGGTATCGGTGTGTTTGCGTCATATGTTAACGTACTCATAGCCTGGAACCACTGACTTCTTCGCTTTCCTGCAATCGGTCGAAAATAAGCCGTGAACGGTATTCAGGTGGTGTTGAGGGCGCTGCATAACTGCTGATAGGTATAGTAGAGTACGTTAACATTATCGATAGACAACAAAGCCTCCTGTGTGATCTGCAATTTCGCATGGGGTATTTAGGCTTCCTACAGGAGCGAAGGTGATCTTTATGGCAAGGCGCCCTTCCAACGACACGGGTTCGCGTCCGGTTTCCATGGCCGACGTTGCCCGCGCTGCCGGTGTTTCGCAGCAGACGGTTTCGCGCGTTGCCAACGGATTGCCCAACGTGAACGAGCAGACGCGTCAGCGCGTGCAGGCAGCCATGCAGGAGCTCGGTTTCCGTCCGAGCTATGCCGGCCGTTCGCTGCGTGACGGCCGTTACCATTCGGTCGGCCTTTGCATCAACGATGTCACCAAGTTTGGTAACCTTACGATGATCGACGGCATTGCCAGCGCGGCCCGCGAGCGCGGCTGCGCCATCACGCTGGTCGAGATGTCCAAGACCGAGGAGTTCTCGCTTGCCGAGGCAACGCGTCGCATGGCCGCGCTGCCCGTGGACGGCATCATTATCGGCATGAGCCGTATGGCGCCTGATTTTGAGACATTCGATCCGCTACCGGGTATTGGCACGGTCATCGTCACCATGTATGCTCACCCGCGGGTAACCACGGTCGACTCTGACCACTATGGCTGCTCTCTACTGCTTATGGATCATCTGTTTGAGCTGGGCCACGAGCAAATTCGCTTTATCGGCGGTCCGTCCTTCTCGGTCGACGAACAGTTCCGCCGGGCTGGTTGGAGAGATTCTCTCGAGCGCAGGCATATCAAAATGGCTGAACCGCTCGAGGGCGACTGGTCTGCCAACAGCGGTTACGAAGCCGGCAGGTACCTGGCCGAGCATGACCGCACCATGACGGCGATCTATGCGGCAAACGATCAGATGGCAAATGGCGCGATTGCCGCGCTGCGTGATAGCGGTCTGCGCGTGCCCGAGGACGTGAGCGTGGTGGGCGTCGACGATTCACTCGACGACTTTGTCGCGCACAACGAGCTCACGACCGTGCGATTCGATCTACATCAGCGCGGACGCGAGGTGTTCGAGCATGCGGTTCCCAAAGCGGGGACGTCGGGCAAAACCGTCGCCATTCGCATTCCCGGCCAGCTTATCGTCCGACATACCACAGCAAGGCCGCGCGCATAGTTTTCACAGGTCAACGGCTCAACGTTGCATATCAATAACAATCGGTAAGGATGCTGGCAGATAGCTGTTGGGATGCGGGCGAGTGCTATGATAGACGGGTTCTTTTGTCTATCAAGGAGGCTTTGCCTGATGGAGATCACCAAGGATATCCGCTACGTTGGCGTCGACGATCACGACATTGACCTGTTCGAGGGCCAGTACGACGTGTCCGAGAATGGTATGGCATACAACAGCTACGTCATCCTGGGCGAGAAGATCGCTGTCGCCGATTCGGTCGATGGCGGTTTTGTTGACGAGTGGCTCGGCAACATCGAGGCCGTGCTCGATGGCCGTACGCCCGACTACTTGGTCGTCCATCACATGGAGCCCGATCACTCTGCAGGCATCGTCGCCTTTATGGAGCGCTATCCCCAGGCGCAGATTGTGGCCAGTATGGGCGCTTTCCGCATGATGGTCAACTACTTTGGCACCGACTACCCCGAGCGCAAGACGGTCGTCAAAGAGGGCGACGTGCTCGATCTGGGCAGTCATAGCCTAACGTTTGTCGGCGCTCCCAACGTGCACTGGCCCGAGGTACTGTTCTCTTACGAGGTCACCGACAAGGTGCTCTTTAGTGCTGACGGTTTTGGCAAGTTTGGCGCTAACGACATCGAAGATCCGGAAGGGTGGGCCTGCGAGGCGCGCCGTTACTACTTTGGCATCGTCGGCAAGTTCGGCAAGTTCGTGCAGGCCGTGCTCAAGAAGGCCGCCGACCTGGACATCCAGATCATCTGCCCGCTTCACGGCCCCGTGCTGACCGAGAACCTGGGCTACTACCTCGACACCTACAACACCTGGTCGAGCTATCAGCCCGAGGACGAGGGCATCACCATTGCCTACGCGAGCGTCTACGGCCATCTGAAGGCTGCCGTTGAGGAGCTTGCATCTGCGCTCGAGGCTCGCGGCCAGAAGGTTTCCGTCTTTGACTTGGCTCGCGACGACATGGCCGAGGCCGTTGAGGACGCGTTCCGCTATGACCGTCTGGTACTCGCTTCCATTACCTATCAGGGCGAGATCTTCCCGTTCATGAGCACCTTCATCCACACGCTCGCCGAACATGCCTATCAGAACCGTACGGTGGCGCTCGTCGAGGGCGGCTCCTGGGCGCCCGCAGCTGCCAAGATTATGACCAAGGAGCTCGAGGGTATGAAGGACATCACCCTGACGCAGAACAAGGTGACCGTCCTGGGTTCGCTCAACGACGCCTCGCGCGCTCAGATCGAGGCCCTCGCTGACGAGCTCTCCAAGTAGCGATACGTTCACTTTTAACGCTCAAACCACCACAAAGGGGACAGGCACCTTTGTGGTGGTTTTTGTTTAGGGGCAAATGCCGATGATAAAACGCTTGACTCTGTCGTTACCTGCGGCGATGGCAGAGTGCTTATCTAAAAGCACCCCCATTTACCTCGCATTATTTTAAAATGCGGCATACCGTTCGCGTGCTCATATCGACCGTTCGGCGTCTTCGATGAAACTCTGGACAGTCTTTATTCCTCAGGCTGTTAACGTACTCATTAACGACTCGTCTCTGCTGCTGCGCTGCGGCGGGGAGTTGGAGCCCGCCGAGGGGCAAGGATGTTAGCGCAAACATCCACGTTTCCCCGGCGCTCACTTTGGTAGTCAAAGCGCATTAAGGGATGCGCTAAGAAAGGGGAATTCCTCATGGCACTTTCTCGTCGTCAATTCCTTCAGGCTTGCGGCCTCGGCGTGATGAGCGTCGCTACTGCCGGCTCCCTCGTGGGCTGCGGTGGCTCTGGTAGCGAGGGCGGCTCTGCTGCCGCTAGCGGTACCGCCAACGCTCAGAAGCCGGTCGTTTTCTACAACCGCCAGCCTTCTAACTCTTCTACCGGCGAGCTGGATATGACCACGCTCAAGTGGAACGACGACACCTACTACGTCGGCTTCGACGCCAAGCAGGGCGGCGAGCTCGAGGGTCAGATGGTTGTCGAGTACATCAAGGCCCATGCAGCCGACATCGACCGCAACGGTGACGGCGTCATTGGTTACGTCCTCGCCATCGGTGACGTGGGACACAACGACTCCATCGCTCGTACCCGTGGCTGCCGCAAGGCCCTGGGCACCGCTGTCGAGAAGGACGGCCAGATCGTTTCTGACCCCGTCGGCACCAACACGGACGGCAAGTCCGACAAGGTCAAGGACGGCGAGATCGAGGTCGACGGCAAGAAGTTCAAGATCCGTGAGCTCGCCAGCCAGGAGATGAAGACCTCCGCCGGCGCCACTTGGGACGCTCCGACCGCCGGTAACGCTCTGTCCGGCACCTGGGCTTCCGCTTTCGGTGAGCAGATCGATATCGTTGTCTCCAACAACGACGGCATGGGCATGTCCATGTACTCCAACTGGGCCAAGGAGAACAAGGTCCCCGTCTTTGGTTACGACGCCAACTCCGACGCCGTTGCAGCCCTGGGCGACACCGACTTCCCCTATGGTGGCACCATTTCCCAGAACCCCGCTGTCCAGGCTTACCTCACCCTGCGTCTGCTCCGCAACTCTCTTGACGGCGTCGACGTCAACACCGGCGTGGGCAAGGCTGACGATGCCGGCAACGTCATCGCCGAGGATGACTTCAAGTTCAGCAAGGACGATCGCTCCTTCTACGCTATGAACCTCGAGGTCACGGCCGACAACTATAAGGACTTCACCGACCCGGCGAACACCCTGTACGAGACGGCTCAGGCCCAGCTCGACGAGAAGGACAGCCCCAAGAAGAAGGTCTGGCTGAGCATATACAACTCCGCCGACAACTTCCTGGGCTCCACCTACAAGCCGCTGCTCGAGAAGTATGCTCCGCTGCTCAACCTCGATCTCGAAGTTGTCCAGGGCGACGGCCAGAACGAGTCCTCCATTACCAACAAGCTTGGCAACCCGGCTGACTTTGATGCCTTTGCCATCAACATGGTGAAGACCGACAACGGCGCTTCCTACACGTCGATTCTTGGCCAGTAGGCCAACGATTGCTCGCGAGAGCATGTAGGCATGTTGGCAAGGGGGATCAGGAGACTGCTCCCCCTTGCTTTTCAGAGACCATGAGTACGTAAACATTTCGTAATGGTCTCATATCAGGACGTTCTCCCTATCGTAGCTGCGCAAATAAGGTTGCACAGGGAGGACATCGAGGGAAACGAGGGGTGAATACATGTCAGACAAGCAAGACGACATCGTCCTGTCGATTCGAGGGATGAGCAAGACGTTCGGGCGTAACCGAGTGCTCGACCACATCGACCTCGACGTCCGCCGTGGCACCGTCATGGGCCTGATGGGTGAGAACGGCGCAGGCAAGTCCACGATGATGAAATGCCTGTTCGGCACTTATCAAAAGGACGAGGGTTCGATTTTCCTCGATGGCAAGGAGGTGAGTTTCTCCGGTCCTAAGGATGCTCTCGAAAACGGCATCGCCATGGTCCACCAGGAGCTCAACCAGTGCCTCGAGCGCAATGTGGTCGATAACTTGTTTTTGGGCCGCTATCCGGTTAAGGGCGGCGTGATCGACGAGGCGCGCATGCGCAAAGAAGCTTCGGATCTGTTCCGTCGCTTGGGCATGACCGTCAACCTGACCCAGCCCATGAAAAACATGAGCGTATCTCAGCGCCAGATGGTCGAGATCGCCAAGGCTATGTCCTATAACGCCAAGGTTATCGTTTTGGACGAGCCTACAAGTTCACTGATGGCGCAAGAGGTCGATAAGCTGTTCGAGATGATGCGTAAGCTCAAGGAGCAGGGCATCGCTCTGATCTACATCTCGCACAAAATGGACGAGATCTTCGAGATCTGCGACGACGTCTCGGTTCTGCGCGACGGTAATCTGGTTATGACCAAGCGCACGAGTGACACCAACATGAACGAGCTCGTGAGCGCCATGGTCGGCCGCTCGCTGGACAACCGTTTCCCGCCCGTGGACAACATTCCCGGCGACAACGTCCTTTCGGTGCAGCACCTGTCCACGAAGTTCGATCCGCACCTGGTGGACATTACCTTTGACGTGCGTAAGGGCGAAATCTTTGGTCTGTATGGACTGGTCGGCGCAGGCCGTACCGAGCTTCTCGAGACGATCTTTGGTATTCGCACCCGTGCTGCAGGTCGTGTGTACTTCCGCGACCGCCTGATGAACTTCTCCTCGGCGCGCGACGCTATGGAGCACGGTTTTGCTCTGATTACCGAGGAGCGCAAGGCAAACGGCCTGTTCCTGAAGGGCGATCTGACGTTTAACACCACCATCGCCAACCTTGATCAATACAAGAGCGGTCCCGCGCTGTCCAACGACAAGATGGTTCGCGCGACGAACAAAGAGATTAAGACCATGCATACCAAGTGCATGGGCCCCGATGATCTGATTTCAAGCCTCTCTGGCGGCAACCAGCAAAAGGTCATTTTTGGTAAGTGGCTTGAGCGCTATCCGCAGGTGTTCCTGATGGACGAGCCCACCCGTGGTATCGATGTTGGCGCTAAGTACGAGATTTACCAGCTCATTATCGACATGGCTAAGAAGGGCACTACGGTCATCGTGGTTTCCTCCGAGATGCCCGAGATTCTCGGCATCACCAACCGCATCGGCGTCATGTCGAACGGGCACCTTTCGGGCATCGTCAACACCAAGGAGACGAACCAGGAAGAGCTGCTCCGTTTGAGCGCCAAGTATCTGTAGACGAAGGGGATGGAACACATGCCTACCGTATCCGGTAAGATTCTGTCGGTCGATGAGGAGACGAAGCTCCTCCAGCCGATCGACAGCTATGTAAACGAGATTCAGAAGAAGGTCGACGCCCTGCGCGCCGACGGTACCACGCGTGTCGTCGAGCTGCAGGGTAACATTGATGCCGCCAAGAGCGATCGCGTGCTTACCAAAGCGGAGCGCGATGAGGCTATCAATGGCTTTAAGGCTCAGATGGAGCAGGCTAAGAAGGTCGAGGCCCAGAACAAGGGCCAGATTGACAAGCTTATTGTCGACGCCGAGAACTATCTGAAGGCACACTATGAGGCTGAGTACCTCGCACCCGTTAAGGCCAGTTGCGCCGTCGAGCGCGAGGCCGCCAAGGCTGCCTATCAGAAGCATCTCGCCGAGCTCGAGAAGGAGCACCAGGCTGGTATTGCCGGTATCACCGACCAGGCCGAGATTAAAGAAGAAAAGTACGTCTACAAGAACAAGCAGTTCGATGCCAAGGTGACCTACCAGCAGGAGCTGCAGCAGATCAAGGATCGCGAGCACGAGGCCTTTGCCTACCAGTATCACCTGATCGATCTGCTCCGCATTGGCAAGTTTACCTTTGCCGAGAACATGGCCCAGCGCTGGGAGAACTACAAATACACGTTCAATACGCGTACGTTCCTGCTCAACAACGGCCTGTATATCGCCATCGCGCTGGTTTTCATTGCCCTGTGCGCCATTACGCCGGTCGTTAAGGGCACTCAGCTGCTCACGGCTCAGAACGTGTTGAATATCTTCCAGCAGGCTTCGCCTCGTATGTTCCTGGCACTCGGCGTTGCCGGCCTGATTCTCCAGACCGGTACCGACCTGTCGATTGGTCGTATGGTCGGCATGAGCATGGTGGCGTCTACCATCATCATGCACGCCGGTCCCAACACCGGCACAGTCTTTGGCATTGCCTTCGACTTCTCGACCATGCCTCTCGTGGCCCAGATTATCCTGGCGCTTGTCGTCTGCGTTGTTCTGTGCACCGCGTTCTCTGCCATCGCCGGCTTCTTTACCGCTAAGTTTAAGATGCACTGGTTCATCTCGACGATGGCCAACATGCTCATCATCTTTGGTCTTGTCACCTATGCCACTAAGGGTGTTTCCTTCGGCTCAATCAATCCTCTGATTCCCGCCATGGTCACCCCGCGCATCGGCGGCTTCCCGACGATTATCCTGTGGGCCGTCGCTGCCATCGTGGTCGTGTGGTTCATCTGGAACAAGACCACCTTCGGTAAGAACATGTTCGCCGTTGGCGGCAACCCCGAGGCTGCTTCCGTCTCCGGCATCAACGTCTTCGCCGTCTCTATCGGCGCTTTCATCCTCGCGGGCATCCTGTATGGCTTCGGCTCTTGGCTCGAGTGCATCCGCATGGTCGGTTCCGGCTCCGCTGCTTACGGCCAGGGCTGGGAGATGGACGCTATTGCCGCGTGCGTCGTCGGTGGTGTTTCCTTTACCGGCGGTATCGGCAAGATTTCCGGCGTCACCGTCGGTGTGCTGATCTTCACTGCTTTGACTTATGCACTGACCATTCTGGGTATCGACACCAACCTGCAGTTCGTGTTCTCCGGCCTGATTATTCTCGTCGCCGTCACGCTCGACTGCCTCAAGTACGTTCAGAAGAAATAGCGCATCGTTCTTGTTTTCCATTCTTCTAAGAGGGGAGTCGGCCGCCATCCTCCGGCTCCCCTCTTTTGAGCTTGAAGACAACTGGAAGTTATTTGGAAAAGGCAGCATGCAGACATCTTGTTCGCTATGCTCAATCTCCAAATGAAAGATGTTTTGCCGAAAGGCAAGATTGAAGAGGAAGGCAGGGCCTCCTAATGAAAAAGGTACTCGTCTGTTGCAATACCGGCGTGACGACCAGCTTGCTGGTTGCAAAAATCAAAAGTGTCGCCGAGACGCGCAATCTCGAGATTGAGATTGAGGCTTCGCCGATGGCCACCGCTGCGGACCATATTGCCGAAGCCGATGTCGTTTTGCTGGGGCCGCAGGTCGGCTATGCAAAAGAGGCTTTTGAAGAGGCGGGCGCTAAAAACGTTCGCGTCATTACTGCCGATGATTACGCTACGCAGAATGTCGACGGCATCCTAGACAGCGTCGAAGGCGTTTTGTAGCTGTAATCCAAACTTAGGGCATGCATTGTTTTGCGTGTCCAAGCCGCCGCATGGGAGATCTCCTTCACCTATGCGGCGGCTTTTCCGTTTTGGTCTCTCGCTCGCGATCAAAACCACCACAAAGAGGACAGTGAACTGCCTCCCATTTCTTGGACATCGGGAAATGGGAGGTTTTCCATGAGTATAGACCTTAGGGTGAAGC
>CALBUZ010000057.1 GCA_937969105.1 uncultured Collinsella sp.
ACTCCGGCATGGTGGTGGCTTCGCCGTAGCCGACGATGCCGTCGTCGGTCTTGACTTCCAGAATGACCCAGCCCTGCCCGACGTCGGCGGTGCTGCTCGCCCAGGTGTGGCGGCGGCGCGTGGGGATGCTCACCTTATAAATTTTATACGATTCGATTTTCATAGCGTGTCGTTCCTTTCCGCGGTTCAGCCGCGCGTGACGTAATCAAGGACCTGCTCGATCGTTTTGCCTTCCAGCCCCATCTTCTCAAGATTCACGCCCTCGGCGTGGTAATCCCGGCCCATCATGGACTCGGACAGGGTGACGTGCGCATCCGTGATCGGCGTGGGGACGCCGGCCAGACGGCCCAGCTCCGCCTGGTCCTGATCCCGGGCCAGACAGAGGGACAGCGCTATGGCCAGAGCCAGCAGCTCCCGGCTGTCGCCGGAGGACAGATTCATAATGCACCACCACCGAACCCATTCTATGCCGGGGGTCCGGCGGTGGCGCTGTGTTTTGCGCCACCGGGGGACTTTGTAATTCGCTTCTTGCGGCTTTACTTTACTCGTTGGGTACGTACGTGGCCCTAGCCCGCTCGGGCGTTACATCCTGACCGCAGGAATAGCTCGAGTCGAAGGCGTGCGCAACCAAGTCGTGCGTATCCCATGCCATGCAGTCAAACTCACCAGTATCGAGGACGATGATATAGCCCTTGCCGTCATAGTAGAAATGATCCTCGGTGTAGTTATCGTCATCGTCGATGTTGTCTTCGGACACGGAGTCCATATTCGGCTTTGCCGTCTTAATTGCCTGCTTGGCCTCGCTCTTGAGGGTGTCATACGAGAGCCCATGCTGCGCAAGTGAGTCCTCGAGCGAAACCTGTTCACCCGTCTCGAGGTTGTAGTACGCCGACCTCGTCACCCGTTCCGATCGATACGGAGGTTGATAGCTGTCGGTAAACGTGCGCACACAGGCAATATCGCCATCGATCGAGACGATCTCGGCGGTATACATCATGGTCACGCGGCTGTCCTCGTCATCCATCGAAGCCTGCCTGCTCGCATCGAGCGTGTCCGCAACGAGCTGGACCATGTCCTTGTTGAACTTGGCGACGCCCACGCCTTGGCCCTTCACCTGGGGATAGGTCCACGTAGCCGTAATCTGGCATGTGTCATCGGGAGACGGATTCAGCGGGCCTTCGCCCACCGCAGCCGTAAAGTTGACATCCTGCGTGGCGGAAACGGCTTCGTAGCCCACCTGCGCGTCGTCGCCGGCATCCTTAGACTTCAGCTGCTCCAGCGTCGTGGCGACCGATGCGATGGTTTCGTTTACCGAATCCTTATCGTAAACTAGCACGCCATAAACGCCAGAAAAAGGAGCGAAAGACACATACGCCTGATGGGGAGCCACACTAACATCCGGCGTATAGACCTTCTCAATCTTGCCATTCTTATACGCCCAGACTTCAAGATGCGCAGCGGCCGCGTTATCCACACGGTCCACCGGTTCATCGGAATACTCAATCAGTAGCTCATCTTGGCCGTCGCCATCAAAGTCAACAAGTTTGGCATAGGCAACACCCTGGGCTCCATACGTAGATTGAGAATCATCAATCTCGACAGCCTCGCCCTCGCCGTACTTTTTCTGGTACTCGAGAATCTTATCGGTGAACAGCTCGTTTGCCGTCTTGACCGCCGCCTTGGCAGAGGCCTTGGCCTCCTTCTTGGACTGCGTGAGCTCAACGCTCTTAGGGGCGTCCGAACCTTCCTTGGCATAGTCCACCTTCATGGTGGTCGTGCTCTTCTTTTTGCCCTTGCCCGAGGTGATGGTCATCTGGTACTTCTGGTCGGGCAGCTCGCCAAAGTCCTCCATGGCAAAGCCGTCATCGCCATCCACTTTGATGGTGTAGCTTTTGCCCTTGCCGGACACCGGCGTCAGCTCGACGGTATAGTTCTTGAGCTTTTTGCCCTTGCTGTTCTTGGGCAGCACTTTGGTCTCGCATGCGCAGACAACGTAGCCCTTGCCACCCGAAGTCACCTCGGACGACGAGCCGATGCGCGGCACGATCACGATGGCGGCGACAATGGCGACAACGGCGACACCGCCGATAACGGCAGCGACGGTACGGCCCTTGTGCTTGGGCTTCGTGGGCTGCGGCGTCGGAACAAACGGCTGAGCGGCCTCGGCAGGCTCGGTCATAGGTTCCTCATAACGAGACTGCGCCGCCATATGAGCCGAGGCACCCTGAGGAGCGTGCTGCCCCGCAGGAGCGGCCGCCGGCGCGTCCTCCACCGGAAACGCCACGGGGTCCGCTTGGTCCTCGGCGCCACCCACGCGGGCCCCACAGCTCGTGCAAAACGTGGAGCCGTCGGGTATTTGAGCTCCACACTTGGTGCAATACATCGCATCTCCCGTCTCTCGTCGCAGCCGCAATGCGCCCGCGCAATTCTTCCAACTACACCGTACGAGAGAAATCCTCATTCTTGTTGCGCAACATTGCCGCCACGTCAAAAACTATGCCGGCTTACTACGATAAATCGCCCGAACCTGAGCACGCTACTTTACAAGAAAACAAAACCGCAGGTAGACGAATCGGTCATTATCAGAAAATCCAGATATGGTCGAGGTATACCGATTCATCGTAGTAAACCGGCATAGTTTTGGACGAACGACCCCATACGGATAGCCTCATTGACCCAACAGCCGCAAAATGATCCGTTTTCCCCCGTCGCATGCGAATCAAAAAGCCCCGCCGGGCCTTGGTGGCGCGACGGGGCGGACAAACGGCTATGGGAGGCGGGCTTAGAACAGGCCGGTGATATTGCCGTCGTTGTCGACGTCGATGTTCTCGGCCGCGGGAACCTTGGGCAGGCCCGGCATGGTCAGGACGCTGCCGGTCAGCGCGACCACAAAGTGGGCACCGGCGGAAACCTTGAGCTCGCGCACGGTGATGCGGAAGCCCTCGGGAGCGCCCAGCGCCTTGGCGTTGTCGCTAAAGCTGTACTGCGTCTTGGCCACGCACACCGGCAGGTTGCCAAAGCCGTTCTCGCGCAGCTCGGCGAGCTGGCGCTTGGCAGCCGGCGTAAAGTCGACGCCGTCGGCGCGGTAGACCTTGGTGGCAACGGCCTCCAGGGCGTCAGCCACATCGGCACCGTCCTCGTAGGCAAACTTGAGCTCGCTCGGCTGCTCAATCAGACGCATGACCTCATCGGCCAGGTCGAGCGCGCCCTCGCCGCCCTTAGCCCAAACCTCGGACAGCTTAACGTTGACACCGAGCTTCTGGCACTCGGACTCGATGAGCTCGAGTTCGGCCTCGGTGTCCGTCGGGAAGCGGTTGATGGCGACCACACAGGGCAGACCGTAGACATTCTGAATGTTGTCGACATGGCGCAGCAGGTTGGGCATGCCGGCCTTAAGGGCCTCGAGGTTCTCCTCGTTGAGGTCGGCCTTGGCAACACCGCCGTTGTACTTAAGCGCACGGGCAGTGGCGACGACCACGACAGCGCTGGGGCGAACGCCCGTCATGCGGCACTTGATGTCCAGGAACTTCTCGGCACCCAGGTCGGCGCCGAAACCGGCCTCGGTAATGGCGACATCGCCAAAGCGCATAGCCATACGCGTGGCCATGATGGAGTTGCAACCGTGGGCGATATTGGCGAAGGGACCGCCGTGGACAAACGCAGGCGTGCCCTCGAGTGTCTGAACCAGGTTGGGTTTGAGCGCGTCCTTGAGCAGGGCCGCCATGGCACCCTGAGCCTTAAGGTCACGGGCGCGGACGGGCTCACCGGCAAAGCTGTAGCCGACAACAATCTCGCCCAGGCGCTCCTTGAGGTCATTGATGCTCGTGGACAGGCACAGGATTGCCATGACCTCAGAGGCAACAGTGATGTCGAAGCCATCCTCGCGCGGCACCCCCTGGGCCTTGCCGCCAATGCCGTCGATAACATGGCGCAGCTGACGGTCGTTCATGTCGACAACGCGCTTCCAGGTGATGCGCTTAACGTCGATGCCGAGCTGGTTGCCCTGCTGAATATGGTTGTCGAGCATGGCTGCCAGCAGGTTGTTGGCGGCACCGATGGCATGGAAGTCGCCGGTAAAGTGCAGGTTGATGTCCTCCATGGGGATGACCTGGGCCCAACCGCCACCGGCGGCACCGCCCTTCACGCCAAACACGGGACCGAGCGAAGGCTCGCGCAGTGCCACGGCGCTCTTGACGCCGCGACGGCGCAGACCGTCGGCCAGGCCGATGGTCGTGGTGGTCTTGCCCTCGCCCGCGGGCGTGGGATTGATAGCGGTCACGAGGACAAGCTTGGCCTGGTGATCAGTTGGCTCGTTGAGCAGGGAATAGTCGACCTTTGCCTTGTCAAAGCCGTACGGAATCAGATGCTTAACGTCGACGCCGGCGTTCTTGGCCACCTCGGTAATAGGCAGCGGCGTAACAGAACGTGCGATTTCGATGTCAGTAGGCATGGGCGGTCCTTTCGTTACCGGATGAGAAAAAGACCAATCCAGCATAGCACGCGCGCGCAATAGTAAAACGCCCGTAACCGACGAACGGCGATATGTTTACCCGATGCCCAGCGATAGCCTACAGATGCGCTAAAACAAGCCCATTCCTACAGGGTCGGTTCAATACCCAAATGCTCAAAGGTGCGAAGCGTTGCCTGGCGGCCCTGAGGCGTGCGAATCATCAACCCGCACTGCAGCAGATAAGGCTCATAGACATCCTCGAGCGTTCCCGGGTCCTCGCCCACCGCGCTGGCAAGCGTCGTCAGACCCACGGCGCGGCCGGAGAACGTCTTGGCAAGCGTCTCCAAGATGCGAATATCCATCCAGTCCAGGCCGAGCTCGTCGATCTCGAAGAACTCGAGCGCCTGACGGCAGATATCGAGCTCGATGGGGCCGTTGCCACGCACCTGCGCATAGTCGCGCACGCGCTTGAGCAGACGGTTGGCCAAGCGCGGCGTACCACGCGAGCGCGAGCCGATCTCGACTGCGCTGGGATGGTCGATCGTCACACCCAGAATGGTCGCCGAGCGTGTCACAATCTGGGCGAGTTCCTCAACGGTGTAGTAATCCAGACGATACGAAATGCCAAAGCGGTCGCGCAACGGGCCGGTCAACATGCCCGAGCGAGTCGTTGCTGCCACCAGCGTGAACTTGGGGATATCCAGGCGAATCGAGCGCGCAGCCGGACCCTTGCCGATCACGATATCGAGCGCAAAGTCCTCCATCGCGGGATACAGGACCTCCTCGACCGAGCGGTTGAGGCGGTGGATCTCGTCGATAAACAGCACGTCGCCCGGTTGCAGGTTGGTAAGGATGGCAGCCAGGTCGCCGGTGCGCGCGATAGCCGGACCACTTGTGGTTTTAATCTGAGCGCCCAGCTCGTTGGCGATAACCGTGGCCAGCGTGGTCTTGCCCAGACCCGGAGGGCCCGAGAAGATCACGTGGTCGAGCGTCTCGCCGCGGCTTTGAGCCGCCTCGATGAGCACGCGCAGGCTCTGTTTGATGTGTTCCTGGCCGCAGTAGTCATCCAGGCGCTGGGGGCGCAGGGTACGGTCGACATCGAGGTCCTCGGGCGTCAGCTCCGAACCCACCATACGTTCGCCATGCGCCATGGATGCCGCCGGCGAGTTGCCGGCCGTCGCCCACAGGTCCTGAGAGTCATCGGCTTCCCACATCACGCATCCATTCCAAGTCGCTTAAGCGCCGCGCCGAGCAGATCCTCGACACGCATATTCTGCCCATCATACCCGCTCAGGGCAACATCGGTCTCCTGCGGGCTAAAGCCCATGGAAAGGAGCGCCGCACGAGCGTCATCGATCGCCGAAGGGGCAGCAGCGGGCACGGGCATCGCAACCTGGCCGGGAATCACGTCGACCGGCACAAAGCCCTTGTCCTTGGCAAAGGTGCTCTTGAGCTCCAAGATGAGGCGCTGGGCGGTCTTTTTGCCCACACCGGGAACCTTGGCCATGCCCTTGTCATCCTCGGCCATCACCAGGGAATACAGCTGACCCACGGTATAGGTGGAGAGCACGGCGAGCGCCAGGCGCGGACCGACACCCGACACGGACACGAGCCGATCGAACATCGTGCGCTCGTCCTTGGAGGCAAAGCCAAAGAGCGTCATGGCGTCCTCGCGCACCTGCATACGGGTATAAAGGCGCACCTCGCCGCCGGGCGCAGGCAGCGTGGCGGCAGTGCTGCCCGAGATGCCGAGCTCAAAGCCCACGCCCGATACATCGACAACGGCCGAGCTCATCGTGGCCTCGACAAGCGTTCCATGGAGCTGGGAAATCATCAGTATCCGGTTCCTCTCTGTTGATAGAACTCGCCACCGGTAAGCGCTCGGGTGCGGCTGAGGTTTACGTGGCAGATGGCGCAAGCCAGGGCATCGGCGGCGTGGTCGGGATGCGGGTCGTGATCGAGCTGTGTGAGCGTGCGTACCATGTAGGCGACCTGCCGCTTGTCCGCGGCGCCGGTGCCCACCACAGCCTGTTTGATCTGCATGGGCGTGTATTCGCCAATCTCGAGCGCGCATTCCGAAAGAGCCACGAGTGCAGCACCGCGGGCATGCGCCGTAGGGATGGCCGAGCGAACGTTGGCGCCAAAGTAAATGCTCTCGATAGCAGCGGTATCGGGTCGATAACGCTCCACGACACCCTTGAGGTCGCGGGCGATATGCGACAAGCGCACCGCGAGCGGACTGCCCGCGCTGGTCTCGATACAACCGTAAGCGCGGCAGCGAACCTCGCCGCGCCGCTCCTCGATAATCCCCCACCCCGTATGGGCCAAACCAGGGTCGATACCCAAAATGACCAAGCCAACCTCCCCTCGCCACAAGCACGGCGCAAGGCAAGGCCCCGCGCATCATTCACGAACGTCTGTTCTAGAATAACACAACAGGGCCAAGGTGCTTAGTTGAAGTATCGGGGTTGGGAGCGAATCCCATCCCCAGTTTAGTTCTGCGAGAAGAATGGGAACTGTCGGGGATCCACCGGCGGCTGCGGCATCGGTCCGCCCTGGGGTCCACCCTGCGGGCCGCCCTGGCCGCCCATCATCTTATCGATGGCGTCCTGGACCTCGCCCTCAAACTTCTTCATGCCCTCGTGCAGGCGGCGCTGGCCGTCCTCGGAGCGCAGCTCCTCCATCTGCTCGGGCGAAATACCCAAAAGGTCACCCAGTATGCCCATCATCTCGCCACGCATGCGCTCGCTTGTATCCTCGTCGGCAAAGCGGTTCACCTCGGCGCGCGCCAGCGCATCGACCGTCATGCGTTCCTTGCCGCTCAGCCCCAGGTCGGACCACGCGAGCATGTACGGCCAGGCACGCTCGACAAACGAACGGGCCGAGACGATCGGCGCCATCGGCAGCTGGCGGCGAGCCGCCTCTCCCTGGCGCACGAGCATCAGCAGCAGCGAGCAAGCCTCGGGCTTGCCGGCGGCCATTGGGATGTCGTCGAAGGGTCGGTTGCGATCCACGTGCGCCTCGAGCGTGCCATCGACCTCGCCCGGCTCGAGCCCACCGAGTAGCTGCGCCGCGCGGTCGAGCATGTCGACCGGACCGTCAAGCGTCGAGAGCGCTTGCGCCAGTACGCGCTCCATGCAATCCTCCACCGCGTTGAGCGTCACGAGCTCCTGCGGCACCACGGCAGACGTACGGTTGCGCACGCGCGCCACAAACTCGAGCGTCGACAGATATACGTCGCCAAAGGGCGCATAATCGCCCTGGTAGCCACCGCAAAGCGCGGGCGCCGCCAGCGCGTACTCGGTTTTGGACAGCGGGCTCAGCGCCATCGCACCCAGCTCGAGCGCCGTATCCTCCAGCATGAGGCCCAGCGTGCGAGAGCGCAGGCGCTCGGCGTCGCCCGCCGACACATCGCGGTCGAGCACACGCGCGGCATCCGGCGCATCGCGCTCGACGGTGCGAATGTGCAGGCGCTCGGCAATGGCGCGAACGGCGGTACAGCGAGCAGCCTCGGCCTCCTCCTGCGCCGGCGTAAAGATACGGTTGCGCCCCAGCACCAGGCCAATCACATTGCGCGGGCCCAGAGCGTCGACGGCCAGCGCCGCCAGCAGGGACGACGGCAAGTCACCCTCGAGCGCCACCACGGCGCGCGACGTACCGCGGGCGCGGGCGTTATCGCGCACAGCGAGCACCAGCGCCTGCCACAACCACTCCTCGGAACGAAACTCGGGCAGCTCGTGGTCCTCCAAGGCATCGAGCATCACACCGCGCTGGATCTCCTGAACCAGCAGGCTCTCCTCAAAGCACGGCGCCTGGGCCACCACGCGGCCGCAGTCGTCGAGCACAAACGAGCCGCCGGTATACACCGACTCGTCATAGGCACCGACCGGCGCCATGCAGGCAAACCATACGCTGCGCTTGGAGGCGATCTTGCGGTAGGCTCCGCTGCGCACGGCGGCGATCGCAGCGCTCTCGCGGTCGGTCATATCAAACGCGTTGAACTGGAAATAGGCAATGAGGTCGACACCAGTCGGCAGCATCTCGAGCTCGCGGTCCAAGTCGAAGATCACGGCGATGCGCACGCCGTCCACGTCAAACACCGGCGGCGCCCAACGGGCATCGCCGTTCCCACCGCGCTGCAGGGCAATGCTCGAACGGGCCGGCACCACATGGCCGTCCTTGAGCATCATATAGTCGAGCAGGGGCTGGCCCTCAAACGAAACCGCTGCGGGCACGATGCAGATCATATCGAGCTCTTGGATACGCTCGGCGACGCCGGTCAAGCCGGCAAGCATGTCGTGCTCAAAGTCGGCAGCGCCCACCAGGCCGCCGGGCAGGGCTCCCATAAAGAGCGGAGCCGGGACGCACAGCACGCGCGCCCCGCGCTCGTGGGCCAAACGCGCCTGGTCCTCGATGCGACCGCAAATGCCCTCAATATCACCCAGGCGCATATCGATCTGTGCAAGTGCGAGCTTCATGGCTCAGCCCTTTCCGTCGTAAACCATCGTTGTCGTAGTAAAAGCGCCGGCCGCATGATGCAGTCGGCGCTCGCATGTGCATATGCTAGCTATGATACCCCGAGCGGGGGCGCGCTCCTAGAACGTCGCGGACCACAGCCCGTGCAGGTTGCAATAGGCATAGACGGTACCGGTCTTAGAGCCGCCGGCAAAAAACGTCGCGGGCTTCATGCCGGGCTGGAGGTAATGGACCTCCAGACGACCCTCGGCCTCAAGGGCGATCCACTCGATGTAGTGCTCGGGCACCATAGGATGCTCGACCGAGCCCACGCGCGCACGGATCACGTGACCGTCGCGCTCGCTCTCAACGACCGGCACGTGCTTTTCGTGCGCCGCATCCTCGGTGTTCGCGGTCAGCTCCGTGCAACCGGCAGGGGTTGCAACGTCGTTGCCAAGGGCGGCAATGAGCTTGCCATCGGGGTCCTTAAAGAATTTCGCCATGATGTTCTCCTTTGCTGATGTGCCGATGTTCTTGAGGTTCTTATGCCCAAAGGCAGGCGAACCATCCACGGCATGGCAAATGAACACATAACGAGCGGAGACGATGGGGCAACGTGCGCTATCCGCCCTGGCGGCCTCACCCGAGCGGGTTAACGCCCGTCACCGCCGAGCAGCGCCAGAACATCCTCGCGGGTAAACAGCGCCGACGAGATGCCGTCGCCGCCGAGTACGCTGTTGACCAGGTCACGTTTGGACTCCTGCATCTGCATAATGCGTTCCTCGATCGTGTCCTTGGCGATGAGCTTGTACACGGTCACGGTATGCTGCTGGCCAATACGATGTGCGCGGTCAGTCGCTTGGTCCTGCGCCGCCACGTTCCACCACGGGTCGTAGTGAATGACCACATCGGCCGCCGTCAGGTTGAGGCCCACGCCGCCCGCCTTGAGCGAGATCAGAAACACCGGCACCTCGCCCGCCTGGAACTGCGCGACCATCTTGGCACGGCTCTCCTTGGACGAAGCGCCCGTGAGCTTAAGAAAGCCGATGTCCTCCTTGGCCAGGCGCTTGCCAATGATATCGAGCATACCCGTAAACTGGCTGAACAACAGGATGCGATGTCCGCCGTCGAGTGCGCCGTGCACGAGCTCCATGCAAGCGTCGAGCTTGGCGCTCCCCGCCTTGTAGTCCTCGTAGTGTAGATGCGGGTCGCAGCAAATCTGGCGCAGCTTGGTGAGCTCGGCGAGCACCTTGAGCTTGTCCTTCTTAAACTCGGATGCCTCGCGGTGCTGCACCTGCTGGGCGATGCGGTCCTGGTTGGCCAGGTAGAGCTTGCGCTGCTCGCCGGTGAGTTGTGCCATGACGGTGTCCTCGATCTTCTCGGGCAGATCGGCCACCACGTCTTCCTTGACGCGACGCAGCACAAACGGCGACACGAGCGCCTGCAGGCGAGCGGCGCTGTCGCCCTCGGCATGCTCGACCGGGCTTTCGAAGCGCTTGGCAAACGACTCGCGCGTGCCAAGCAGGCCCGGCATCAAAAAGTCGAAGATGCTCCAGAGCTCGGACAGGCGGTTTTCGATGGGCGTGCCCGTCAGGGCAAAGCGCACACCGGCCGGCAGGCGCTTGGCGGCGCGCGCTACCTGCGTGAGCGGGTTTTTAATGTACTGGGCCTCGTCGAGCACAACGCGGGCAAAGTCCTGCTCGGCATACTCGTCGATATCGCGGCGCATGAGGTCATACGACGTCACGACCACGTTATGCTCGGCCACGCCGGCTATCTGCACGCGGCGCTGCGCTTTGGCGCCCACAATGGCACACACATCGAGCGAAGGCGCAAAGCGTTCCAGCTCGGCAGTCCAGTTATACACGAGCGACGCAGGGCACACCACGAGCGTGGGCTTGGCGTCCCCGACTTCCACGCGCGCCAGGATATGTGCGATCATCTGCAGCGTTTTGCCCAGGCCCATATCGTCGGCCAAGATACCGCCGAGGCCCAGGTGCTCGAGCGAGCCGAGCCACTGGTAGCCGTCGACCTGATAGCCGCGCAGTGTGGCTTTGAGCGAGACCGGCACCGTAAAGTCCATCTTGCCGAGCGTGTCCAGGCGCTCGACGGTGCGGCGGAACGCGGCGTCGCGATCGGCCTCAAGCGCCGGCGTGCGCGCGAGCATGCTGTCGACAAACAGGGTACTCGACGCGGGAAACGACACGCCGTCGAGCAGGTCGACGGCATCGACCCCCAGATCCTCGGCAAGGCCAAACGCGGCGCGCGCTCCCTCGTCCAGGCGAATGATGTCGCCCGACGTAAGACGCGCAAACGTCTGGTGGCGCTTGTACGAGTCCAGATAGATGGCAAGGTCGGCCGCCGAAAGCCCGCTCGCGCCCAGTTCGACATCGAGCAGGTTGCTCTTGACGGTCGCGCGCACCGAAAGCTTGGGCGCAGGGCGCACCGAGATCTGGCGTAGGCGGTCGCTGAGCATGACCTCGCCCAGCTCGGACAGGGCAGACAGGCCCTCGGTCAGCAAGTGGAACAGGCTCTCGTCGTCGCGCTCCTCAAACGCCAGGCCGCCCTCGTAAAAGTCGAAATACAGAGCCGCCGTATCCATAACGCGAAACTCTGCTATCTCGTCGCGCGGCGGCACGCCCGGGCGCTGTTCTTCGAAGGGGCTTCCCGGAGCACCCAGGCTAAAGAGATCTGCCGACCAATCACCGTAGGCAACCGTAATCTTGCAGGTCACGAGCCCGTCGTCGACACCGATTGCCATGGCAAAGCTCGGCTCGGGCGCCACGGTGTCGAGCACGGCGGGAGCGGTGAGGTCGGTGTATTCGCGCAGCACGGGCAGTGCCATGCGGCAGAATTCGCCCACCTGCTCGGCGGCGATGTGGACCGGCGTGCGACAGGGCAGCAGACGCGACAGAAACGGTGCGGCATGTTGGGCAAACGCCGCATCGGCGCGGCGCGCGCGGTGCGTGTCGACCAGATAGGCAACGTCGCCCGAGGCAAAGCAGTACATATCGGCGGGCAGGCGCAGGTCGTAGCTGCCACCGGCCGCCGGCGCGATCTTGGCGGCAAGGAGCGGCGGTTGTTTTGCCGAGGCCTCGTCCTCCCCCACCGGAGACAACTCAACCGCCACCTCGTAGGAACGATGCGTCGTCGTTCCCCGCGACCAGGCGGGCTCAAAGGAGATGGTCCGGCCACGCAGCAAGTCCAGCATGTATACGATGTCATGCTCGGACAGCGGCAGCTGGCGCTCGGCGACAAAGCCGCTGCGTGCAAAATCGTACGACGCCGAACGCGAACTCGTGATGTCGCTCAGATACACAACCGTTGCCACAACAAGGTCGAGCAGACGCACCGAAACCTCGTCGAAGGCCTCGGGCGCATGGAGGAATGTGAGCTTTTTGCCGTACGAGAACGTGCCGCCGCGCACGTAGGCGGCGGCCATGCCGTCGATGTCCTTGACCACGTAGGACACCGAGCCGCAGCGGATGCGAAGCTCGAGCGCCCAGCTAAAGCGGTCGGCAAACAGCGGATTGTAGTACGGCACCAGCGAGGGCTCCAACACCGCCTTGGGGGCATCGGGGTCGACAGTGCCGGCGAGCTTGCGGCGCATGCCCGCCAACTCATCCATGCGCGCGTCCGAAAGATCGGAGAGCGCCTTCATGAGGCTCGGGCTCGTGGGGACAGGCGCCGGGAAGGGAAAGTTAGGGTTGACCGCCGGCACTTTGGGCGCGGTGTGCGCGGGCTGTTTCGGCTGCGCCGTAAACGTGCGAACCGGCGTGCGCAGCCCCTCAACAGGCTCAATGCCGCTGGCGTCCAGATACGCCAGCGCTGTAGCGATGGCGTGCTTGCACATGCCGGGGTAGCGATAGGCAGCGGGGCAATCGCAGTCGTAGTCGATCACCTCGTGCTCGTCCATGTCGAGCGCCACGTGCGTCTTGTACAGGTCGCCGCGCGAGCCGCGCACTGCACCCTCAACCGTCACGTTTTTGGAGAAGCGCGAGCCGCTGTCCTCGATCGACAGCACGGCGCCGTTGAGCATGAGCGAGCGGCCCTTCATAAAGGTGCCGCTCAGCGCCGCCTCTTTCCGGAGCGCCTGCACAAACGTCCCCTGTGCCATCACTTCCTCCAATCCACACAGGGTAGCTAATTTGGGACGGGGCTATTTTAGCTACCCCCATATGTCGGTTGAGATGTATTCCGACCCCGACTCATCCGCCGTCAGCCAAAGGGTAGCTAAAATAGCCCCGTCCCAAATTAGCTACCCCAGCAAAATCATTTTAGATAACCGTCACGCGGCCTTGGTTGCCGACGATGGCCTTGGCCTCGGCTAGCAGCGGAATCGAGCGCGCGTTGACCTTAGCAGGTACCTCGGCACGCAGCACGCGCCCGTCCACCTGCTCGATAAAGATCTCCACACGGTCGCCGCCCGGGTTGGTGGTGAACACCGTGGCAAGACGCGCCATATTGCCCTGGCTAAAGCGGCTGTTGGGCACCATGACCTCAAACACCTTGGGCTTGTTGTTCTCCTCGTTGAGCTCCAGCGGCACAATCTCCTGCGCGATGATCTGGTCGCCGCGGTCCGAGCGCTCGAGCTTGCCCTTAATGCGCACAAACGCATCGGACAGCTGTGCACCGGTCTCGGGATCGACCTCGCCGTACAGGTACCCCTCGGCCTCCTTGTAGGTCTTGGGGAACACGACGACGGTGGCCTCGCCTTCCATGTCCTCGAGCTGCACGATGCCCATGGGGTCACCGTTTTTGGTCACGCGCTTGGACACACTCGAGACCATACCGGCCCACCACAGCGCCTTACCCTCGGGAATCTCCTGGTTGATGGTGCCGCCCGTAGGATTCTGAACTTCGTAGCCGGTGTCGATCTGCGAGAACGAAAAGTCGCGCGCCTTGGCTAGCGCATACTCAAACGGGCGCAGCGGATGGTCCGAGACATAGATGCCCAGAACCTCTTTCTCCTGGCTCAGCTTAAGGTGGCGGTCCCACTCCTGGCCATCCGGATCGGGCACGCTGACCTCAAAGCCCGAGCCCTCAACGTCGCCAAACATATCGAAGAACGACGTCTGGCCGCTTGCGCGATCCTTCTGGCGCTTCACGGCGGCATCGATGATGTTCTCGGGGTTGTTCTTGTCCACAAAGTGCATCATCTGGCGGCGCGGATAGCCCGTGGAGTCGAAGGCGCCTGCCTTGATGAGCGATTCGATCACGCGACGGTTGGCCTGGCTCGAGTCCACGCGCTCGACAAAGTCATGCAACGTCTTAAACGGGCCGCCCGCCTCGCGCTCGGCGATAATCGCCTGTGCCACGCCGGTGCCCACGCCGCGGATGCCGGCCAGACCAAAGCGCACGCCCTCCTTGGTAGCCGTGAACTCGGTACCGGACTCGTTGACATCTGGCGAAAGCACGGGGATACCGTCGTGACGGCATGCCGAGACGTAGTGCACGATCTTGTCGGTCTTGCCCGTGTAGGACGTCAGAACGGCCGCCATGTACTCGTGCGGATAGTGCGCCTTGAGCCATGCCGTCTGCATAACCAGAATGGCGTAGCCGGCGGAGTGCGACTTGTTGAAGGCGTAGGATGCGAACTCGAGAACATCGTCCCAAATCTTCTGGGCAACCTCGCGCGTGTAGTTGTTCTTGATAGCGCCGTTCATCCAGTGGTCGTAGGTGGTCTCGTCCGAGCCATCCTCCCAGTGGAGCACCGTCGACGTGAGCAGCTTAATCTTCTTCTTAGCCACGGGCTTACGGATACGCGAGTCCGATTCGCCCTTGGAGAAGCCGCACATCTCGACGGAGATGAGCATAACCTGCTCCTGGTAGACCATGGTGCCGTAGGTTTCGCCCAGGATGTCGTCCAGACGGTCGTCGTAGGAGACGGCCGGCTCCTTGCCGTTCATACGGTTGATGTAGGACGAAACCATGCCGGCGCCCAGCGGGCCCGGGCGGTACAGGGCGATCAATGCTACGACGTGCTTGTACTCGGTGGGCTTCATGTTCTTGATCGTGGCCGTCATGCCGGCGGACTCGACCTGGAAGACGCCGGCGGTGTGGCCGGAACCCATGAGCTTAAAGATCTCGGGATCGTCAAAGGGAATATCTTCCTCTTTGATGTCGATGCCGAAGTTCTTTTTGATGTTGGCCTTTGCCTTGGAGATAACCGTCAGCGTACGCAGGCCCAGGAAGTCCATCTTGAGCAGGCCCATGTCGGCAACGGTATGGCCCTCGTACTGGGTAATCTCGACGCCGCCCTTGGTGTCGAGCTTGGTGGGCACGTGCTCGTTGACGGGGTCGCGGCAGATCAGAACGGCGCACGCGTGCACGCCCTCGCCACGGGTGAGGCCCTCGATCGAGAGCGCCGTGTCGATGATGCGGCGGGCGTCGTCGTCCTTTTTATAGGCCTCGGCAAAATCCGGGTTAAACAGATCCTCTTTGCCGGGTTGTTTTTCGAGTACCTGCTTGAGCTTGACCTTGGGGTCGCTCGAGACCATCTTGGACAGGCGCTGGCCCATGTAGACCGGGTAGTCCAAGACGCGCGCGGCGTCGTTGATGGCCTGCTTGGCCTTGATGGTCGAGTAGGTGATGACGTGGGTGACCTTCTCGGGGCCGTAGAGCTGGCGAACGTGCTCCACGACCTCGAGGCGCCGCTCGTCGTCGAAGTCCATATCGATATCGGGCATCTCGGTACGCTGCGGGGACAGGAACCTCTCGAACATCAGGCCGTTCTCGAGCGGGTCGAACGCGGTGATGTTCATGGCGTAGGCGACGATAGCGCCGGCGGCCGAGCCACGGCCGGGGCCGACGCCGATGCCGTTGTCCTTGGCCCATTGCACGTACTCGGCAACGATCAAGAAGTAGGCAGCAAAGCCCTTGTCGCAGATGACCTTGTATTCGTACTCAAAGCGCTCTTTGATGTTGACGCCACCGATCTCGCGCGTGGCCCAGTCGTCGCCGTAGTGCTGGCGCAGGCCCTTCTCGCACTCGCGGCGGAACTGGCTCTCGTGCGTCTCGCCGGGATCGAGCAACGGGAAGCGCGGCAGGATGATGGAGTCCCAGTCCAGCTCAACGTAGCACTTGTCGGCGATCTCGAGCGTGTTGTCGCAGGCCTCGGGGCAATACGGGAACATCGCCCGCATCTCCTCCTCGGTCTTCATGTAAAACTCCGAGCCGGTCATGCGCATGCGGTTGGGGTCGTCGACCTTGGCGTTCATGCCGATGCACATGATGACGTCCTGCACGGGCGCGTCCTCGCGGCGCAGGTAGTGGAAGTCGTTGGTGGCGATGACCTTGACGCCCACCTGCTTGGCGATATCGATGAGCGTGCGGTCCATCTGCTCGTCGGTCAGGCCGTTATCGGTGGTAATGCCGTGTTCCTGGATCTCGATGTAAAAGTCACCGGGGTCGAAGGTGTCGCGGAAGGTCTCGGCCCACTTGATGGCGCCTTCCATGTCGCCGCGGTCGATGTATTTGGGGATGATGCCCGCGATACAGGCACTCGTGCAGATCATGCCCTTGGCGTGGCGGCGCAGGTTGTCGAGCGTCACGCGCGGCTTGTAGTAAAAGCCCTGCACGGCGGCCTCGGAGACCGTCTGCATCAGGTTGACGTAGCCCTCCTGGTCCTTAGCCAGAAGGATCATGTGGTAGAGCTCGGGCTTGTGGTCGCGGGCGAGCGTCTCGTCCGGCGTAAAGTAGACCTCGCAGCCAAAGATGGGCTTGATGACCAGAGGCGGCTTGAGCTCGTCGATATTGCCCTTCTCATCCCACATGGCCATGTCCTTAACATACTGGGCATGCTCGCGCGGGTTTGCCTCGGGATCGGGCTCCACCAGCTCGTCGCGGCGGTCCTTTTCCAAGAAGGCCTTGTCGTGGCTCCAGGTTTTGTACTCGGGCGTGTTGTGGTTGACGGCGTCGCAGGCCAGCGCCAAGTCGGGCACGCCATACATGTAGCCGTGGTCGGTAATGGCCACGGCGGGCATGCCCAGCTCAACGGCACGGTTAACCATATCCTGGATACGGGTTGCGCCGTCGAGCATGGAGAAAACAGTGTGGTTGTGCAGATGGACGAATGCCATGTGATGAGCTCCGATGCGGGTTCGTGTTCTGACTGAACGATTTTACCCCACGGCACGGACAGCACCCGAACCTAGCCAAACCAACACGGCTCCTCTTGCAGTTGCGGTGAAATGCGGACTGTTTGACGGCTTTTTTGGCCAAAACAGTCCGTATTCCACCGCAAGTTATCTGAGGGC
>CALBUZ010000058.1 GCA_937969105.1 uncultured Collinsella sp.
GCACGAATCATGTCATAATGCGTATCGCGATCGAGAATAGAGGCAGGAGTATTGTCGCAATGCACGATTCCGCAATCGAATCCCGCGTCCTTAAGCGAACGAACGGCTTCATCAAAACGTTTGCATTGGAGCTTGTAGTCCCATCCATCGGGCTCGTCGGCGGTAGCAAAATGCGTAAAGACGCCCTCGCAAGCAAGGCCACGATGAAAATCGATGCTCTTCACAAAGTCGATAACCTGTGTGTAATGCACACCGATACGATTCATGCCCGTCTCGATGGCGAGATGATACTTGCCCACTTTGCCCGCCGCGACGGCACATTCGCCATACGCAAGAGCAAAGTCAGACGTATAGACCGAGGGCATGATATCAAACTCGAGCAACGTCGGAATGGCTTCGATAGGCGGCTCGCTCAGGATGAGGATGGGTTTCGTAATCCCGCCCTGTCGGAGCTCAACGCCCTCGTTAACCGTCGCCACGGCAAACATGTCGGCACCGGCCGAATACATGATCTTGGCGCACTCAACAGCTCCATGACCATAAGCATCGGCCTTGACCACGCAGCACAGGCGCTGACGTGGATTCAGCAAGTTCTTATAGGCCCTCGTGTTGCGACGGAGCGCCCCGCGGTCGATCTCGACCCAGGACCAGCGCGTCAAATCGGCTTTATTCATGATTAGTCATCCGACCCTTCGTCCATGATTCCCAGATCTTCGAGCGCATCCTTTGCCGCCAGTTCCATGGCAGGACCGATCAAGTCGATAAGATCGGTCGCGATGACGCTCTTCTCACCATACTCCGTCGCCGCGGCAAAACCGGCGTAGCTGTGAAGTGCGACGGCGTACGAATACAGCAACTCCCAACGATCCATCTCGTCGCGCATGGTGGCAAGCGTGCCGGCCAAAATACCCGCGAGAACATCACCCGAACCGGCAGTTGCCAGAGAAGCCGGACCCGAGAGCGGCAGCAGCACACGCTCAACGCCACAGATAGCCGTCGTCGGCCCCTTGGCAATGACCACCAGATTGTCGGAGCCTGCAGCCCAGACAACCTTCTGCGCGGCCGCAATCGCGGTACCAAGGTCGTTCACCTCGTCACCGGCAACCAGACGCGAAAGCTCACGATAGTGCGGCGTCATAACCAACGGCTGCTCGCGACGATACATCTCGGGATTACTATCAATACCGTCAATGGCAATCTTAGCAAGGCAGTTGAGTGCATCGGCGTCCAAAATAAGCGGCACATCAAGCTCGAGCAAGCCCGAAACCACCTGCATAGCGCCGGCAGATGTCGTCATACCGGGACCGCACAGTACACAGCTGTACTTCTTTGCAATCTCGCACACAGTCATGCGCGCAGCGGCGCCAAAGGAGCCGCGGGAATCAGACGGAATAGCAAAGACGGGAATCGAAGGAAGTGCCATGCGAATAAGATTGGCGCAGGCGTCAGGAGCCGCGACTGCCACGTAACCAGCACCCGCGCGAGCTGCAGACTTGGCCGCCATAATGGCAGCACCAGGATATTGCGCAGAACCGGCGACAATAAGCACAGAGCCACGGGAATACTTATCGATATTCGTAGGTAGTGGAGCAAAGTAATCAACTAAGTCACCGGGCTCGACAATCTCGGCGGCGTGGTCGACATCATCGATGACCTCGTCAAGACGGTCGTAAAGATTGCCGCAGATCAAATCGCCAGCATACTCAGGGCCATCAGCGCTATACAGACCAATCTTGGGCGCAATCATCGTCACCGTATGCTCGGCACGAATGCAGTCGTCATCAACAACGCCCGTCTCGGCATTCAGGCCCGAGGGGACATCAATGGATACGACACAATCGGCGCATTCATTGACCGTAGGAATCCAGATGGAGAACGGCGCACGCAGATTCCCGTGGAAACCGGTACCAAAAATGGCATCGACAACAACATCGGCCTTATCGATCAAAACCTCGAGTTCGTCACGCGAGGGGCCGACGCAAACGTGCACATCGCGGCCGGCAGTACGACGAGCAACATGACGTGCCAGAGCAGCAGGAATCTCATCCGGCT
>CALBUZ010000059.1 GCA_937969105.1 uncultured Collinsella sp.
GCCAAACCAGCTCAGAAGCTATATCGATACAGAAAGGTCCCCGGCCCTGACCGGCCCAGCGGCCGTATATGAACTTTATCGCGAGTTCCGCACGAACAGGAGGCCACTTAATGTGGCCTCCGTCGTGAGCAGGACTGTAGAGCAGGAAAGTTCATATACGGCCGCTGGGCCGGTCAGGGCCGGGGACCACACCCGTACGACTACAGCGTCATGTTCGGATCGGCGTCGACGTCGAACGGCGAGATTTCTCCTCGGTCGAATTTACGGCGGGCGACCTCCGCGATCATGGCGGCGTTGTCGGTGCATGCCGAGAGAGGCGGCACCGTCACGCGGATGCCCTGGCGCCCGAGCTTCTTGATCATCATCTCGCGCAGATGCGGATTAGCCGAGACGCCGCCGCCGATGCAATATTCCTTGCATCCGGTGGCATGCAGCGCGTTCTTAGCCTTCTTGTACTGAACGTCAAAGACTGCGGCCTCAAACGAAGCCGCCAGGTCGGGCAGATGAATCGTGCGCCCGGCCTTGGTCTCCTGCTCGATGTAGAGCGTCACCGCCGTCTTAAGGCCCGAAAGCGAGAATCGATAGTCTCCCCTACTATTGAGCGCACGGGGGAAGTCAATCGCGCGGGGATTGCCCGTCTCGGCCAGTTTGGAAATGATGGGGCCGCCGGGATAGCCCAAACCCAGCGCCTTAGCCACCTTGTCAAAGGCCTCACCCACGGCGTCGTCGAGCGTCTCGCCGAGCACCTCGTAGTCGCCCCACGCCTTGACGTGAACAAGCATGGTATGACCGCCCGAGACGAGCGTGAAGATAAACGGCGGCTTGAGATCGGGCTGCGCCAGCAGATTGGCGAACAGATGACCCTCCAGATGGTTGACGCACACGAGCGGTTTACCGGCGGCATAGGCAAAGCCCTTGGCGAAGGCGACACCCACCACCAGAGCACCCACCAGGCCCGGACCCTGTGTCACGCCAACAGCGGCGAGTTCGCTCGGCGCGATGGCTCCGCCCTCAAAACCAAGCGATGCCGCGGCATCCTCGAGCGCCGCGTCCACGACGCTCACGATAACCTCAACGTGCTTGCGCGAAGCGATCTCGGGCACTACGCCGCCAAAACGGGCATGAAAATCGATCTGCGTCGAAACCTGATTGGCCAGCATATTACCGTCCGCATCGATAATCGCCACAGCCGTCTCATCGCACGAGCTCTCGATGGCAAGCACCAGGCGGCGACGCTCAATTTCGGCGCGCTCCTCAACGGTGCGCTCGGGTGCAGGTAGCGGCCATACACGCCGCTCAGCCGCCGTCGGCTCGGGCGAAGCGTTGTCGACCGGGAGCACCAAGGGCAGCGGCGCCGTCATGACGATGGCATCTTTGCCAACACCGTAGTAACCGCGGCGACGGCCAGCCTCGGTAAAGCCCAGAGCGTTATAAAGCGCGATCGCCCCCTCGTTACCGTCCTCGACCTCGAGCGAAGCCGTGGTGCAGCCGAGCATCTGGGCATCGTAGCTCACGTGCGACAGCAGCTTGCGGGCAATGCCCTCACGGCGATGTGCCGGGTCGACGGCGACATCCAGAATCTGTACATCACCGTCCACGACCATACCGCCGGCAAGGCCCAGCAGCTTGCCATCGTCGTGTGCCACCCACCAGCTACGCGGCGCAGCGACATCCTCGCCCAGTTCGGACAAGAACATGCCCGGCGTCCACGCCTCGTGTCCGGCACCTTCAAAGCAGGCAGCCTCCAGCGCGCTCGCGCCCTCGGCATCCGCCGCGCCCATGGGACGGAACTGCAGATGACGACCGGCGAGCTCATCGGCGACGCCCGTAATTTCGCTCTGCGCACTCTCGGCAAGACCAAGACGCTTGCGCTCGTTTTCCTCGGCATCCGAAAGGCGCGTGTAAATCGGCAGGACGCGGGCCGGATCGCCGTCACCCGCAGCGTGTGCGAGCAGCAACCCCTCGCCCGAAGGCCACCACAGGTCGCGCTCCACGCAGCGGGCGGTCTCGTCCTCACCCAGCAGCTTGCCATAGCGCACGAGACCATCACCGGTCAGCTGAACCTGGTCCCAGTCCGCCGCTTGGCGCCACTCATCGAGCGCCACGGCGGCCTTGACCACATGTTCGCGCTCAAATTGACGCTCGGGACCCTCATCGACCAGCATATACAGCGCCGGATATACCTCGCCGCGCATAGCATCGGCCAAGATACCAAGCTTGCCGCGCACGCCAGCCTTCCACGCCGTCCAAGCGCAAGCGTCGAGCGTCGACACGCCCAGCAGCGGAACATTGGCACCGCGCGCGAGGCCCTTGGCAGTGGAGATGCCGATGCGCACACCCGTAAACGACCCCGGGCCGCGGCCGACCACGTAGCAACCAACATCGCTGCGATCCAGACCGGCTTGAGCCAGCACGCCATCAACAGTATTCACGAGCTCAACGTTGGCGTGACGGCGACACATATGGTCGCCACTCACGAGCTTCGTCTCGCCCGTCTGCCCATCAATCCAGCTTGCCGCGCAGGCAAGCATATCGGTCGAAGTATCGAGCGCCACCACCAGCGCGTAATCGTTATGCAAGCTCATCTTGTACAGCCTTATCAATCAAATCGGAAAGCTCCGCTGCGCGCTCGCCGTGCGCCTCGAGCGTTACCGTTCGCACGTCGCTATCGTTCTCATCACGCTTAAGCGTTACCGAAAGATACTCGTCTGTAAGTTCGTCCTGGAACTGTTCGCCCCACTCCAGCAGACAGGCACCCTCATAGCCCAGTACATCGAAAATGCCCGTATCCTCGAGCTCGTAAGCATGCTCTAGACGGTACAGGTCAAAGTGAAACAGCGGAATACGCCCCTGGTCATGAACAGCCATGAGTGCGAATGTGGGGCTCGTGACCATATGGCCGTCGCCCAGACCACGCGAAACGCCCTTGGTAAAGTGGGTTTTGCCCACACCCAAGCCGCCGGTCAAGATCAGCACATCACCATCTTCCAGGCACGGCGCGACCAGCTCGCCAAAATGCTCCGTATCGGCAGAGCAAGCCGTTTTATAAATACCTACCCCCAGGCGTTCCAGGGACATATATGCTCCTTATTATTCCGAGGCACCCTCTGGCGCGGGATGCCGCTCCAGATAGTCGCCCAGCATCTTAAAGTCTTCCTCCAGCAGCTCCTGCCACGCCGGATTACGCAGCGCCGCCGCCGGATGGAACGTGGGCATCACCACAAAATGCCCCATCTGATGGAACCTGCCGCGCAGCTTGGTGATGCCAATCTCGGTCTTAAGCACAAAGTGCGTCGCGGGGTTACCGAGCGTCACGATGATATCGGGCCAAATGCTTCGAATCTGCTCACGCAAAAACGGCGAACAGGCCAGCACTTCCTCGGGCCGAGGATTGCGATTTCCCGGTGGGCGACACTTGAGCACGTTGGCAATGTAGACGTCTTCGCGCTTGAGGCCAGCCAGCGACAGAATGCCGTTGAGATCCTCGCCCGCCGCCCCCACAAACGGTTCGCCTTGCAGATCCTCGTTACGCCCCGGCGCCTCACCGATAAACATTACGCGGGCGTGGGGGTTTCCCACGCCAAACACGATGTTATGGCGCGACTGATAGAGCTGGCAGAGATGACAGTCGCCTAGAACAGCCTCAATCTCCTCGAGCGCAACCTCGCGCGGCGCCTGGTGACTATGTCCGGGGATGTGCATGACACCCATAGTGGCTCCTACACGTAGACCTTGTCGAGACGCATGCCAAAGCCGCAAGCAACCTCGTAGTTAATCGTGCCACGCAGGCGCGCCATCTCATCCATGGTGATCTCGGCATCACCGTCGCGGCCGACAATGATCATCTCGTCGCCATACTCGGCCTCGGGAATCTCATGCGCCGGATTGGACTGGATGGCGACCATAAACTGGTCCATGCAGATGTTACCCACCTGACGCACACGTTCACCGCGATACAGCACGTCCATACGATTGGAGAGCGTACGCGAAAGACCGTCGGCATATCCAATCGGCAGCGTGCAAATCTGAACGCGTGTGCGCGGCACGCGATAGGTAAATCCGTAGCCCACGCCTTCGCCCATTGCAGGATGTGCCACACGCGTCACGCGCGCATGAACGCTCATGACAGGGTCCAGCTGCATCACGCGGCTGCTCAGCTCGCACGGCTGCAGGCCATATAGACCGATGCCGGCGCGAATCATATCAAAATGCATCGAGGGATCGAGCATCGAGGACGGCGTATTGGCACAGTGCACGATACCGCACTCAAAGCCCGCGTCCTTAATGGCTTGAACGGCCTCGGTAAAGCGCTGGCACTGCAGCTTATAGTCCCAACCGCCAGGCTCATCGGCCGTTGCGAAGTGCGTAAAGACGCCATCACACTGGATACCGCGATGGAAGCTAATACCGCGAACAAAGTCGAGCACCTGCGTGTAGTGAACACCGATGCGGTTCATGCCCGTCTCGATGGCTAGATGGTACTTGCCAACCTTGCCTGCCGCGACAGCGCACTCGCCATAGGCAAGGGCGAAATCGGACGTATAGACCGAAGGCATAATGTCAAACTCAAGCAGTGTGGGGATAACCTCGATAGGCGGCTCGCTTAGGATGAGGATGGGTTTCGTGATCCCGCCCTGTCGAAGCTCAACACCCTCGTTGACCGTTGCCACCGCGAACATGTCAGCTCCGGCCGAGTACATGATTTTGGCGCACTCGACGGCACCATGGCCATAGGCATCGGCCTTGACCACGCAGCACAGTCGCTGACGCGGATCGAGCAGGTTCTTGTAAGCCCTCGTGTTGCGGCGAAGCGCCCCTCGGTCAATCTCAACCCAGGACCAGCGCGTCAAATCGGCTTTATTCATGATTAGTCATCCGACCCTTCGTCCATGATTCCCAGATCATCGAGTGCATCCTTTGCCGCCAATTCCATGGCAGGACCGATCAAGTCGATCAGATCGGTCGCAATAACACTCTTCTCACCATACTCCGTCGCCGCGGCAAAACCCGCGTAACTGTGAAGCGCAACAGCATACGAATACAGCAGCTCCCAGCGATCCATCTCATCACGCATGGTAGCCAGTGTGCCAGCCAAAATGCCCGCAAGAACATCGCCCGAACCGGCAGTCGCCAACGACGCCGGACCCGAGAGCGGCAAAAGCACGCGCTCAACGCCACAGATAGCCGTCGTCGGCCCCTTGGCAATAACCACGAGATTGTCGGAGCCAGCAGCCCAGACAACCTTCTGCGCTGCCGCAATTGCAGTCCCCAGATCGTTAACCTCGTCACCGGCAACCAAGCGCGAAAGCTCGCGATAGTGCGGCGTCATGACGAGCGGCTGCTCGCGGCGGTACATCTCAGGGTTGCTATCGATACCGTCGATGGCAATCTTAGAAAGGCAGTTGAGCGCATCGGCATCAAGGATTAGCGGCACATCAAGCTCCAACAAGCCCGAAACCACCTGCATGGCGCCGGCAGACGTCGTCATGCCGGGACCGCACAGTACGCAGCTGTACTTCTTTGCAATCTCGCACACGGTCATACGGGCAGCGGCACCAAAAGAGCCGCGGGAATCGGACGGAATAGCAAAAACAGGAATCGAGGGAAGTGCCATACGAATAAGATTGGCACACGCATCGGGCGTCGCGACAGCCACATAGCCGGCACCCGCACGGGCAGCAGACTTGGCAGCCATAATGGCAGCGCCAGGATACTGCGCCGAGCCGGCAACAATAAGGACGGAACCGCGAGAATACTTATCGATATTCGTGGGCAGCGGAGCAAAGAAATCCACCAGGTCACCGGGCTCGACAATCTCGGCGGCATGGTCGACATCATCGATGACCTCATCAAGGCGATCATAGAGGCTACCGCACACCAGATCACCGGCGTATTCTGGGCCATCAGCGCTGTAGAGGCCAATCTTGGGAGTGATCATCGTGACGGTACGCTCGGCACGGATGCAGTCGTCGTCGACAACACCGGTCTCGGCATTCAGACCCGAAGGAACATCGATGGACACCACATGGTCGGCACAGTCGTTAACCGTCGGAATCCAGATGGAAAACGGTGCACGCAGGTCACCGTGGAAACCGGTACCAAAAATAGCGTCAACAACAACGTCGGCCTTATCGATCAAAACCTCAAGCTCATCTCGTGAGGGACCGACGCACACATGTACGTCACGACCGGCGGTACGGCGGGCAACATGGCGAGCCAGAGCAGCAGGAATCTCATCCGGCTCAACCGGAGACACGATATCCACGTCAACGCCCTTATGACTCAAGATATCAGCCGCGACCCAGCCGTCGCCACCGTTGTTGCCAAAACCGACCAGAACAAGGACGCGATCGGGATTGAGTTTTAGAATTTCAGTAGCAGCAAACTCACCCGCCAGTTCCATAAGCTCGGCCTTCGAAGTTCCTTCACGTTCGATAATATCCTCGAGACGAACGACTTCCTCGGTACTCAAAACCGGTTTCATCTATGCTCCTAGCGTATCTCGCGAAGCATCGCCCAGGTGCTCCGTTAAAGCTGAATTTTGCAGTTGCTCAAGCTCATCTAAAACCGAGCGAGCCTCTTTAAACGTTTGTGCAACGCGTTCCTTGGTGCTCACCTTTTCTTCCTTAGGCTTAGGTCGAGCATCCTCGGTGATCGCAATGGCATTGGCTACGGCCAAATCACCCGTCAAGGTAATAGATAGTGCAACTTCAACGACACCCAACTCTCGAGCAATCTCGAGCGCTCGACCTGAAAGCACTGCTTTAGGCTTTCCGAGGTTATCACGCGTTACCGAGACGTCTTTGCGGCCGACGCCCTGGCTAAAGCCCGTACCAAGAGCCTTGAGAACCGCTTCACGAGAAGCAAAACGGCTCGCATAGTGCGCCGCAGGACGCGATGAAGCGTCGCAATATGCGCACTCTTCTTCGGTAAACACACGCCGAGCAAACGACGGCGTCTTTTCAAGGATTGATTTCATGCGGGAAATCTCGACGATATCAACGCCGATACCAGCTTCAGCCATGTTCACCTCCATATTGCACAGACTAAGTTATTGTAGCCCGTTAACGGAAGATGCGACAAACGAGGGTCATAAAACACAGCGAGTTTGTTAGATCTGGCTTAAACAAAAAAGGGGGAGACCGCGAGGCCTCCCCCTTCTTCAGTCTCGATGACGGCTCGGTGCCGTCCACCGGTCAGCGGCGCCCTGGCCTCCCACGGGCTGACCCCGCAGTACTCTCGGCGCGATGG
>CALBUZ010000060.1 GCA_937969105.1 uncultured Collinsella sp.
GAAGTCCTGCCGTTTGTGCTTTCGTGCGCCCGCGCTGTGATCGGCATGAGCTGGAAGGCCGGCGTGGCGGCGGAGCTGATCGGCATGGCGGTGGGCACCGTGGGCGAGCGCATCTATCAGGCTAAGCTTTTGATTGAGACGGCTGATCTGCTGGCGTGGACCGTGCTGGTCGTTGCCGCCTCGTGGGCGTGTGAGCGCGTGCTGGTGTGGCTGCTGCGGGTTTCGGGACCCGTGGCGTGGCGCGCGGCCGTGCGGGCACATGGGCATGGACTGCGCGGGCGTGCGGGCGGCTCTGCTGGCGATGGCGCTGCAGCGGAGCTTGCGCTTGCCGCGGGCGATCGCGCGCCCTGGGCGCCGGCGCTGGACGGTCTGGCGCTCAACGTGCCCGCGGGTGGGCGTATCTGTGTGATGGGCGCTTCGGGCATGGGCAAGTCGACGCTGCTTTCGTTGGCAGCGGGGGAGTGCTCGCCGTGCTCGATGGTGTTTCAGGATGCACGCTTGGCCGAGTCCGCCTCGGCGCTGGATAACGTGCTGGTGTGCGCCGATGCGCGTGTGGATGCTTCGAGCGCCGCGGCATTGCTGCGCCTGCTGGTGCCGGGAGTCGATGTGGATGCTCGCGTGGCCGAGCTTTCGGGCGGGCAGCGCCGTCGCGTCGAGATCGCTCGAGCCCTGTTGTGCCCGGGCGGCGCGGTGATTCTTGACGAGCCCTTTACCGGCCTGGATGCCGCCGCGCGCGATGCGACGACCAAGGTCGTGCTCGACCTGCTCGACGGCCGCACGCTCTTGCTCGCCACACATGACGTCTCCGACGCTCAGGCCCTCGATATCTCGGGCATCATCACGCTCTAAAAACTAACTCAGCAACAAAATGATTCGTTTTCCTACGTCCCCATGGGGTCGAGTGTGGTATTCTAACACCGGGGTAATACTTAGGAATACTAAGTAATACCAACGCCGCAGAAACAAACTCCGGATGCGGGCCAATCGGGTTGCCTTCACAGCCCGTCGCCCAGCCGCGTGGCCCGCATCTATCCGCACTACCGTCGTTTCAAAAAGGAAGCGCCATGGCAGAACACATGACCCCCGTAGTCGCGAAGGTCTTGCCCGAGGAGAAGGCAGCCTTCGCGGCGGCAACCCAGCTCGTAGGTACCACGCCGTCTAACGCCATCCGCATGTTTATCGCCGCATTCAATCGCTGTGGCACCTTCCCGTTCGACATCTCGCCCAACGGGGCCTTTGGCAAAGACTGTCCCCAGCAACTAGTCGTTAAAGAACGTCCCCAATGACTAGTCGTCGGGAGGAGGTTGGCATGCTCAATGCGATGATTTGGGCGCTTGCCTGTTTTGGCGTCGTTGCTGCCGATATTGCCCTGAGCGTGGTTTTGTTTTCCGCTCTGGGCGTCGCGTCGGTGTTCATGGGTTTTTCGATCGATGACCTCGACATTCAATTGCTTCAGGCTGCCGCGCAGATGGCGTCGTTTTTGATGGCGCTGCTGTGGTGGCGTTATCTGTGGCCGCGTTCGTTTATGGCACGCCGGCAAAGCGAGCACCCGCTCGGCGGGGGAGCGCGTGGGGCGTGGAAACGCATCGCCTGCGTTATCGTGATTGGCCTTGCCCTGCAGGTGGTCGTTGGCTACGTGACCGACGCCGTGCTGTCGCTGTTGCCCGAGGCCGCGGCCGACTACAGCGAGCTTGTCGAGGAAACAGGCATGGGCGACACCAGCTATCTCGCCGTCCTGACTACGGTGCTCGGCGCCCCATTTTGTGAAGAGCTGCTGGTGCGCGGCATTATTTTTGAGTTTTCGCTCCGAGCGTTTAATCCGCAGTGCCGCTCACTTTGGAGGCGCCGGCGTCGTGCGAGCGCGCAGGACGGCGCCATGGTGCCCTGGGCGGCCCCGAGTACCTGGGGCATCGCTGCGGCTATCGTGCTGCAGGCGGCAATCTTCGGTTTTATGCACATGAACTGGGTGCAGGGTTGCTACGCGGGTGCCGCCGGCCTCATCTTTGGTTGGGTGCTTGTGACCACTGGAAAGCTCCGCTACACGATCCTGCTGCACTTTGCCTTTAATGCCGGGTCGTATCTCATGACGTTGCTCTGGTTTGTGAACACGCCGCTCGACGTGGCGGTCACGGTTGCCATCGCCGGTTTCGTACTGGTAGAGGCGATGCGTTCGCTGCGCCACGCGTGTGGGCTGGACGCAGCGAGCGCACCGCTGCCCTAGTTGCGGCGTCCGCCTCCGTTGGCGCCCTGACGCCCCTGGGCCGCGCGATTGCGACCGGCAGTGTTCTGTGCGCGCGACATGCCGCTGTGCCCCTTGCTGCCCTTGGGCCCCTTGCCGGCGCCACCGTGCGGCTTGCCGCCCTTCTTGCCGGCTCCATGCCCACCGCCAGCAGATGTCTCGCCCGGGCGCGGCGGCACGGGACGAATCAGGCAATGCTTGGTGTAGCCAATCAGATCGCGGCGGCCGGCTTTTTCCAGCGCCTCGCGCACGAGTTTGTAGTTCTCGGGCTTGCGATATTGGATGAGCGCACGTTGCATGGCCTTCTCGTGCGGGTCGCGCGCCACGTAGATCGGCTCCATGGTGCGCGGATCCACGCCGGTGTAGTACATGCAGGTCGACATGGTGGACGGGGTGGGGTAGAAGTCCTGCACCTGCTCGGGCATGTAGCCCATGTCGCGTACGGCCTCGGCGAGGTCCACGGCTTCCTTCATGGTCGAGCCGGGGTGGCTCGAGATTAGGTACGGCACCACGTACTGCTTGAGTCCGTATTCGCGGTTCAAGCGTTCAAATTTACGGCAGAACGCATCGTAGACGGCTCGGCTCGGCTTGCCCATCACGGACAGCACCGCGTCGCTCACGTGCTCGGGCGCTACGCGCAGCTGGCCCGAGACATGGTGCTCCAGCAGCTCGCGCAAAAACTCGTCCGAGGCGTCGGCCATGGTGTAGTCAAAGCGGATGCCGCTGCGCACGAAAACCTTCTTGACGCCCGGCAGCTGACGCAGGTCGCGCAGCAGCTGCGTGTAGCCGCTCTCGTCGACTACCATGTTCTTGCACACGCTCGGCCACAGGCAGCGCTTGTTCTTGCACACGCCGTGCTTGAGCTGCTTGTCGCAGGCAGGGCGGCTAAAGTTGGCCGTCGGCCCTCCCACGTCGTTGATGTAGCCCTTAAACTCGGGATCGCGCGTGAGCAGCTCGGCCTCGCGCATGATCGAATCGTGGCTGCGCATCTGCAGCACACGGCCCTGGTGGAAGGTGAGGGCGCAAAATGAGCACTCACCAAAACAGCCACGGTTGGAGCTAATGGAAAACTTGATCTCCGCAAAGGCTGGCACGCCGCCCGCCGCGTCGTAGTCGGGATGCCAATCGCGTGCGTAGGGGAGCTCGGCCACCTCGTCCATCTCGTCGGTGGTGAGCGTCGCCGATGGCGGGTTCTGCACCACATAGACGCTGTTGGGGTAGGGCTCTACCAGGCGGTGTCCGGTGATGGGGTCCATATTCTGCTGCTGCACATTGAAGCTGCGTGCGTAGTTGAGCTTGTCGGCGGTAAGGTCGTCCCAGCTGGGCAGCAGGTCGTAGTCGTAGACCTCGTCGAGCGAACCCGTGCGGTAGACGGTGCCGTTGATATAGGTGATCTGATCGACGGGCAGCCCCGCGTCGAGCGCGTCGGCAATCTCGACAATCGCGTGCTCGCCCATGCCGTAGATGAGGATGTCGGCGCCCGAGTCGAGCAGTACCGAGCGCTTGAGCTTGTCCTGCCAGTAGTCATAGTGGGCCAGACGGCGTAGGCTCGCCTCGATGCCGCCGATGATGATGGGGGCATCCTTGAACGTCTGGCGGATAAGGTTGCCGTAGACCGTGACGGCTCGGTTGGGACGGCGACCCTCCTCGCCACCGGGAGTATAGGCGTCGGTGTGGCGGCGGTGCTTGGTTACCGAATAGTGGTTGACCATGGAGTCCATGTTGCCGGCGCTGACCAAAAAGCCCAGGCGCGGCTCGCCGAGCACGGTGATGCTGGCGGGGTCGGTCCAGTCGGGCTGGCAGATGATGCCCACCTTGTAGCCGTGCGCGTCGAGGACGCGGCTGACGATGGCCATGCCAAAGCTGGGGTGGTCCACGTAGGCGTCGCCGCAGATGTAGACAAAGTCGCACTGGTCCCAGCCGCGCGCATCCATGTCGGCGCGGCTGACGGGGAGGAACTTATCGCGGCCCGGGCGCCAGGGGCGTGAGGGCGCTGCCGGGGTATGAGTGGCGTGGCCGCTCTGGGCCTTGCCACCGCGCTTTTGCTGCTGGCCGCGCTGGGCATGCTTGCCGTGCTGGTTGTGCTGAGCGTCCTGGGGCTTTTTTGCCACGATTCCTCCCATTGTTAGTATGCTGCACGTAATTGTAACCAGTCTTTTTGGGACGGGGCTAAAAAGACTGGTGGAGTACACGAGGCGTCGGGCGTCGGCGCCGAGCCCGCCGTTTGTTTCCAGACTGTGTATCTGCGCGCTGGGGAAGCCGTCTCGCGCGCACGCCATGTTGTCAATGGGTTACAGTATGAACGGCGGCTATGTTTCCGCCAACGCACGAGAGAGTCGTCAACAAGGAGGATGCACGACGATGCAGCGTGCCAAACAGATATCGGAGTCTATTGAGCTGGGCATCATCTTGGCGCTCGCCGGTGGCTTTATGGACGTGTATTCGTACATTGGGCGCGACCATGTTTTCGCCAACGCACAGACGGGCAACATCCTGCTCGTGGGCGTGAGCATCTCGGAGGGCAACTGGGCACTTGCGGGGCGCTACTTCTTCCCTGTGGTGTCGTTTGCCGTGGGTATTATGCTTGCCGATCTGGTACACGAGCGGTTTGGCAGCGTGATCCACTGGCGCCAAGTGACGGTGTTCTTTGAAGCCGTCATCTTGATGGGCGTGAGCTTTATCCCCGGTGGCGGTTACAACCTGCTCGCCAACTGCCTCACCTCGTTTGCCTGCGGTATGCAGGTCGAGAGCTTCCGCAAGATCCATGGTCACGGCATCGCTACGACCATGTGCATCGGTAACCTGCGCAACGCGCTGCAAAACGTGGACGATTACATCATCACCCACAGGCGCGGCTTTTTGGAAAACGGCCTGCTGTACTTTGGCGTGATCTTTACCTTTGTGTTTGGCGCCGTGTTGGGCAACTGGTGTATTGAGCGCATGGGCCTGCACGCCATCGTCGTGGCGAGCTTGCTGCTGTTTGTCGCGTTTGCCATCATGTTCATCGACCGCGAGGGCAAGGTCAAGGGCGTGCAGCGCCTGGGCTAGCGGCAGGGCTGGTGCGCAGGGGGAGGGCGCCGGGGACACGTTTCCCGGCGCCCTCCTTTTCTTGTGCGGGCTTTTCTCTGGTGGCCCGGCTCGCTAGCGGTCCGGCTCGTGCTCGATCGAGTCAACGACGCCGTTCATGACGTCGTCTCCCGTGAGCGCGCCGAGCAGCGTGGCAAAGCTGCGAGCCACGGGGAAGACCTCGGCGTCGGTTGACGCCTGCGCGGCCTCAACGAGCACGCCGATGACGCGCTCCGTGGGCGCGAGGGGAACGCCGGCGGCTTCGAGCGTCTCGTCGACGCTTGCCGGCTCGACGGGCTCCGTGCCGCCGAGCGCGCGCATCGTGTGCAGCTCGAACGCCGCGGCGCCAGTGCACGCGGCGCGGCTCACGGCAGCCTTCTGGTAGCAGGCGTCCGCCACGTCGGTGCGTCCGCGCTTCCACTCGATGAAGGCAAGGCGGTAGTAGCCCACGCCAATCCCCTGCGGGTCAAAGGCAACGTCGAGCCAGCGCCTGAGCTCGGATGCCGCCGCGTCGAGGTCGCCCTCGAGCTCGTGGCAGCGCACGATCCGCAGCACGCTGGCCATGTCGAGCGGGTCGAGGTCCTGGGCGCGGCGGGCAAAGCCGAGTGCCTCGGCCGTGCGCCCCTGGGCGAGAAGGGCGCTCGACATGAGCAGCTGCGCGCCGTAGTAGGCGTCCGGCACGAGGTGCGTGCGCTCGCCGGGACGGGCGAGCAGCCGGTTGTAAAGCGTGCGCGAGACATAGCTCATGAACTGGCGCCAGGTGTCGTCGCCCGCGTCCGCATAGGTGTCGAGCGAGTCGATGGGGGCGAGCATGTCCGTGAGCACCTCGATGGCCTCGGCATAGCTGCCCTGCTGGAGCAGCTCCATGGCCTGGTCGCAGGAGCGGGAGAGCTCGTCTCCCTCCACGAAGTCGTCGACAAAGGCGATCGCATCGTCTCCGGAGAGCGTGCCGTCGATGAGCCGTCCCGCCGTGCGACGGCCGGCCTCGCGCACCGTGAGGTCCGGGTCGTTCTCGGTGAGGCGCAGGATACGGCGCACGGAGCGCTCCGTGGAGCCGCCAAGCTCGCGGACGACCTCCTGGGCCTTGGTGGCGCGGCGGGCGCTCTCGTTGATGGAGAGGTCGCAGACGTGCTCGGCCCCGAGCAGGCTTGCCTCAAAGCTCGGCAGGACCCTGCCGGAGAGGTCGACCGTCTCATAGCGGCCGCTGGGGCAGAAGCGCTCCGAGTCGAGCTCGAAGCCCTGCTCGATCGCGACGAGCGACTCGTTCTCCGTCGAGAAGCGGATGCCCAGCTCGCGGGCGAGCCTGCGGGCGTCGAAGTCCTCGGACAGGTCGTGCTCGCGAAGCGCCTCGCGGCTGACGTCTCCCGAGACGAGACAGGCGTGACGCGACGGCGTCTCCAGGCAGACGGCTACGAAGACGTGGCACAGGCGCCTGGAGCTACGGAAGGCGTGTGCGGCCAGCCGCAGGGCGCAGCGCAGGGCGTAGTCGGTCGCCATGCGCTCGCGCATCTGGTGCGAGGCCGGCAAGATGCGGTCGAGCCCTGAGGACCACACGGAGGCGGGCTGGGCGCCTGCCGGCACGAACGAGGCCACGATTGCGGCGTCCCCGCCCATGAGGTTCACGCGGAAGCGCGCCGAGAGGCGCAAGGGGAGCCTGAACGTCTCGATGCCCGCCGCGATCGTCTGCCTCACGCCCCACTCGCCGAGCATGTCGCTCATGCTCGCGCAGGCGATGGGCTCGGCGCCGAGCTGCGCGGTGATGGAGCCCGCGAGCGCCTGGTTGAAGCGATAGCAGTCCTCGAGCGTGACGTCTGCGCGGTCCATGTCGCCGTCGGCGTGCTCGACGAAGTGCTCCCACGCGAACAGCGCGCGGTTGAGCGCGCCCTCGACGGCCAGGACGCGCAGCATGTCTCCCCAGGCAACTGAGGAGTCGGATGCGCGAAGGTAGAACGTGTGGCTTCTGTTGGTCCTGATGACGGAGAGCTCGGGCCAGCGAGCGTCTGCGTCCAAGATGCCGGCTTCGCGAAGCCCACGGGCAAGGTAGCTCGAGATGGCGTCTGGCCGGGCGGCCTGCCCCTCGTCCGCGCGGCGCTCGGCGTGCTCGACCCTTCTCGTGAGGCTCCTGAGCTTGGAGATCGGGTCAGCAGCCTGGAAGAGCTCGCGGGCGAGGTCGTCCATGTCCACGGGCCTGGGCGCGGGGTCGAGCGCGGGCTCGGCGGGCTTGTGGGAGGGCCCAGGTGCGG
>CALBUZ010000061.1 GCA_937969105.1 uncultured Collinsella sp.
AACGATATTCGCGAGCTCGTGGCAGAACTCGGCCAGCCCGCCTTCCGCGCGAAGCAGCTCATCGAATGGGTCTTTGAAAAGAACGTTTGTTCGTTTGACGATATGACCAACCTTCCCAAGGCTTTCCGCGAGCAGCTTAAAGAGGCTTTTGCCTTTGACACGCCGACTGAGCTCACCAAGCAGGTTTCTAAAGATGGCTCTCGCAAGTATCTGCTCGAGTACCACGACGGCATTTCCGTCGAGACTGTCGGTATGCCCCGTCGTAACAAGCTTTCTGTCTGCGTTTCCACCCAGGCAGGTTGTGGCATGGGCTGCGCTTTTTGCGCTACCGGTCTGAACGGCCTCAAGCGCTCTCTGACCGCTCAAGAGATCGTTGACCAGGTGCTTCATGTCTCCAACGACTTTGGTGAGCGTGCCACGAGCGTTGTCTTCATGGGCCAGGGTGAGCCGTTTGCCAACTACGACGAGGTTCTCAAGGCGCTGCGCATCCTCAACGACCCCGATGGCATCGGTATCGGCGCTCGTCACCTCACCGTCTCTACCAGCGGCGTTATTCCCGGTATTCGCAAATTTGCCGACATCCCCGAGCAGTTCACGCTTGCCGTTTCCTTGCACTCCGCTATCCAGTCCACGCGCAACAAGCTTATGCCTGGCGTCAAGAAGTACACGCTCCTGCGCCTTCATGAGGCACTGCAGCTCTACACCGAAAAGACGGGCCGCCGTCCAACCTATGAGTACGCCATGATCGAAGGCGTCAATGACACAAACCCTGAGATGCAGGCGCTTTGCGACTTCTGCGAGGGAACGCTGTGTCACGTCAACCTGATTCAGCTTAACGACATTGAGGGTAGCCCGCTCAAGCCGTCTCCGATTCATAAGGTTGAGGATCTTCAGCGCCGCCTTGAGTCTCGTGGCATCGAGACCACGATCCGTAATTCTCGCGGCAATGATATTGATGCCGCCTGCGGTCAGCTGAAGCAACGTTTCAAGGTCCAGAAGAACGCATAGGGGAGTCTGCGCCCCATAACGTTTCATGTGAAACATCAACAGCCCCGGTTGCAGATAATGCAACCGGGGCTGTTTCATTTGTTTTCATGCTACTGAATTTGATTTATGTAAGCTTAGTTTTAGCCAAAATAAGGGGTCCTTGTCTCATGTATCAGACAAGGACCCCTTCAAAACAGGCAAGTAATTGTTAGGTACCTAATAACCAACATTTTCCCATTGATGGTTAACCCACTCTTGGTTAATCTTGGGATTCTTAGTCACCTGAGCAGTGCGCATAGCGACATCTTCGGTCATTACATCCATTTTCTTCTTAGATGTATCGACAATATCCTGAGCTCCGCGCAGCAGTCGGCCGCGCAGTTCATCATCTGTCGCAATCTTATAACCCGCAAAAGCACCAGCGGCGACGGTGGTTGCCAACGCAACGACCGTGAGAACCTTACTCTTCATCCTGATCCCCCTGCCCAAATTGAATCATTTCGCCAAGGATACGGGAGAGCTCTTCTTCATCTTTGAACTCAATTTCAATTTTATTCTTGCCACGCGAGCTCTTCACACGTACATTCGTGTTGAAAACTTGACGAAGGACTCGAGCAGCCTTTTTGAATGACTGAGGTGTTGCTGGCCTCGGAGCCTTAGGTGTTTCTCCGGCAGAAAACAACGGAGCAAGTTTTTCTGTCGCTCTGACGGAAAGGCCTTCTGCAACAACCTTCTCAGCAAGTCGAATCCTGGCATCTTCATATGGAACTGCAAGAATCGCTCTCGCATGACCGGCTGTAAGCTTGCCTTCGAAAATCATCTGCTGTACGACTCCGGGAAGATCTAGCAAACGAAGTGAATTTGTAATTGCGGAACGAGACTTACTGACAGCCTTTGATAACGCCTCCTGCGTCATCCCACTGGCATCAATGAGCTGACGATAACCCTTCGCCTCCTCGACTGGATTCAAATCAGAACGCTGAAGATTCTCGATAAGTGCTAGAGCGAGCATTTCCTCATCATTAACTTCCTTAATGATGACCGGCAATTCTTCAAGGCCAGCAAGTTTCGATGCCTGGTAACGACGCTCACCGGCAATAATTTCATAGCCGTTTCCATGCTTGCGAACCAACAGTGGCTGCAAAACGCCATGTTCTTGAATTGACTCGCTCAACTCGCGAACCGACGACTCGGCGAGCCTCAACATCGGCGCGCGGAGGCTTACCGCACTGCAACA
>CALBUZ010000062.1 GCA_937969105.1 uncultured Collinsella sp.
TCGTGGGACGTGCAGCCCACCGGCTTATCGACGGCGAGCAGCATATTCAATTGAGAAGGCGTACGACGAGCCATGTACCATCCAAAAAGTTAGAGCTCGACGGTCACCGAAGCGGGATCCTCCCCCACCAGCTCGGCCAGCATGGGAAGTGCCACGGCGAGCGTCTCGCGAATCGTTCCGTTGTTGGAAAAGCCGGCGGCGGCATGATGCCCGCCACCGCCAAAGTTGGCAGCGATCTCGGACACATCGAGGTCACCCTTGGAGCGCAGGTTGCCGCGCACCTTGGTATCGCCCTCGATGCCCTTTAGGAACAGGCAGACCTCAACGCCCATCACTGAACGCACCACATCGACCAGACCGTCGCACTCATCCGAAGTGACGCCGCAGGCCTCGAGGTCGCTCTGGTACGCATAACTATATGCCACGCGACCGTGCGCCACGGTCTTGATACGACCCATAACGATGGACTTGAGATGCAAGAACTCTACGCGCATGCTCTGGTAGACCTCGAGCGCGACGCGCGCCGGATCGGCACCGTGCGCGACCAGGCGCGAGGCGGCATGGAACGCAGCAGCATCGGCGTTTTGGTACTGAAAACGACCGGTATCGGTCACCAGGCCGCACAGCAGGCAGGTCGCGACACCGTTGCGAGCCACAATGCCGCAATTGTCCAAAAAGCGGTCGATGATCATGGCGCAGGCCGCGGCGCCGACGCACCTCAGGCTCAGCTCGGCAAATTCCTCGCGCGCCGGATGGTGATCGAAGCACACCACATGCGACGAGCGGCGGAGCACCTCGGCGGAGTTGTTCAGACGCTCGACGACCGGCACGTCCACCGAGATGAACAGATCCGGATTGCCGGTATACGCAGATGCCGGCACCAGACGGTCGGCGCCCTCCATAAAGCGGTAGATGCGCGGAACCGGGTCATCGTCTGCCAGCAGCAGGGCAATGTCCTTGTTGGGGAAAAACTTCATAAGCGATAAGCCCAGACCCAGCACGGAGCCCAGGGCGTCACCATCGGGAGACGTATGTCCCGAAATCGCAATGGAGGACGCACCCTCGATGAGCTCGAGGATGCGTCGCTGAATATCTGCAGACTCGCACGATGCGAGGTCGGCGGAATTACTCATCTAAAGCTGCCTCCTGGGCGGCATCCGCTATTGGATAGCCGTCCTCGTCCTTTTCGATCGCAAGCGTGGCGGGAACGTTTTCCAGCGCACGCGTGATGCGCTCGGCCTCATCGGTCGAGCGATCGATGCGAAAATCGAGCTCGGGCGTGACGCGCCAATCGAGCGAGCGGGCCAACAGGCTACGGATGCGGCCCTTGGCGCTGGCAAGCGCCTCCATGACCTCCTCGTAGCGGCTCGCGTCGCACGACACGTACACGCGCGCGAACGAACGGTCCACCGCGACCTCGACCGCGGTCAGGGTGACCAGGTCGAGACGCGGATCGGAAACCTCAAAGAGCAGGATATAACCGAGCTTCTCGCGAAGCTGCTCGCCCAGACGGCGGGTTGCCTGCGTTTGCTTCATAGCGCTACCCCCTACTCGGTACGGGCAACCTGGTCGATGCGGTAGCCCTCAATGGTGTCGCCAGGCTTGATGTCCTGGAAGTTCTCCAGGCCAATACCGCCCTCGGAGCCGCTCTTGAGGCTCTTGGCCTCGTCCTTGTAGTGGCGCATCGAGGCGATCTTGCCGTTGAAAACCACGATACCGTCGCGCACCAGGCGTACGGAATCGGTCGCGGCGATCTCGCCCTCTTCGACGCGGACACCGGCGGCGATACCGACCTTGGGCACCTTGAAGGTGTCCAGAACGGTCGCGGAACCCGTGGAGACCTCGACCTCGGTGGGCTTGAGCATACCGATGCGGGCAGCGTCGAGGTCCTCGAGGCACTTGTAGATGACGTCGTAGCA
>CALBUZ010000063.1 GCA_937969105.1 uncultured Collinsella sp.
TTTTTTTTTTTTTAATGATACGGCGACCACCGAGATCTACACTCTTTCCCTACACGACGCTCTTCCGATCTTGTGAACTTGTCGAACACCTCGGCGGCTCTCTGGTCGCGTCCGGGCATCGCGTGGGCGTAGAGCTTGAGCGTCGTGGCTTCGTTCGCATGCCCGAAGCGCTCGGCGATGTCCTTGAGGTTCGCGCCGTTGGCGAGAAGCCACGTGGCGTGCGTATGTCGAAGGCTGTGGAAGGTGCATCCCTTCGGCAGCCCAAGACGGCCGCGCAAGCGGCTGAAAGCCCTTGAGACGGTCGTGGGACGCATGAAGAAGCCGTCAAAGGACACTAGCGGCATACTCGGCGTGAACCCGTCCGCAAAGCCGTCCTGAAGCTCGATAAAGCCGAAGATCGTCTCAAACTCACGCTCGGTCATGGAGACGTTCCGGCTCTTGCGACCCTTGGTCACGTCCACGCGCTCGACGCCGCCGCCGTCAAGCTCGACGATCTTGCCGCAGACGTGGAGGTATCCCATGCGCTTCGACACATCCCTCCTGCGCATCGCGCACACCTCGCCGACGCGCATCCCGGTGTGCAGCGCGAGCCATGCGGCGAAAGCATACGCAGCTACCCTCATGGTCTTTTCCGTGGGCTCATCTGGATGCAGCGCGGTCGTAATCGCTTCGTCCAGACCCGGGTAATCCCACTCGTCGAGCGCAACGGCCTCGTGCTTGTCCTCATGCGGCGGCTCGACGTAGAAGAGCGGGTTGGTCTCGCACACCCCGGCCTTGACCCAGTGGTTGTATGCGCCGCGAAGGAAGAAATGCACGCTGCGCACCGTGTTTCGCGACAGACCCTGACCGCGCTTATCCTTCGGCAGCAGCAGGCGCGTCTCGAAGTCGTTGAACTCCATCACGCCAAGGTCGAGTACCGACTTGCCCTTTAGATACCTGCCCACATAGCTTCGCGTGAACAGTTTCCAGCGCTTCACCGTGTAAGGGCTCACGCCCTTCGCGCGGCGCTCGTCGATGTAGGCGTACAGCAAATCGGAGATAACGACGCTCTGCACCTTGCCGCCAGCGGAGATATCGGAAAGCCATCGGTTCGCCAATTCCTGTGCCTGGGCACGCGTGGCGGCTTCGGGAAAGCTGCGGCGCGGCCTGATCTGCTTGCCCTCCGGAGTCGTTCCCAGATAGGGCTGCGCGTACCAAACGCCTTTGGCGTCGCGCTTAACCTCGATGCCCATCACCGGCACCTGCCGGTGCGCTTCAGATAGGCGATGTTCCTGCGCGACCGCTTGAGCGCCTTTGTATACCGGCGCTGCCATTTAGGGTCGCTATACTTCACGCAACGCTTCTCGAACTTGACCCATTCCCTATGCGCACGGTTCATCGCGCGCGAAACCTCATAGTGGAAGTTTCCCTTTCCACGCAACGCGGATGTGAACGCCTCGCCAAAGTCCGTAATGATGCGGTTGAGGGCATGGCCCGGACTCTCAATCATCTTTCTCGCCCTTCTCGCTGATGACCTCGATGGCGTCAGACACGATGTCAGACCACATGACCATGTCTTCGTAGCTGACCATCACGTTGCTGCGACCGCGCCGCTCGCACGTCAGGATGCGCTTACTCATGTCCTGTGAGACCGTGCAGAGGTTATCCAGGACGTGATACTTTCCGTACTTACTCATCGCCGTCATCCCCCACGATCTTCACCGACACGCCGCTCACGCCGAACGCGCGAATCAGGAAGAGCAGCGAGGTCGTGAACCGCTTGGCCGCTTCCTCGACATCAGCAGTCTTGACGTTGGGCTTTTTATCCTCGAGCTCGAAGTTGAGCTTCACGGTGGTCATTGCCCATCACCTTCAATCGCACGGATCATGTTGTCGATGCACTCTCGTGCCTTCTTGAGGTCTTCAATGCCGTTCTTGTCACGCCATCGCCATATGTACTTGAACGCGCATGCCTGCATATGGGACACGTACGCTTCTGTTCCAAGCATCGACTCCATCGCCGCCTTGCAATCGATGCCGGTGTGCCCCGCATAATGCGAAGGCTTGATCACTGGGTCGAACTCAGAATCGACCGTTCGGGCCATCTTCTCAGCAACCTGCGCGGCGCTGAGCTCCACAGGCTCAGTCAGATCGCCGACTCGCTTGACGTATGCTGCCATTACTTATCGACCTTCCTCTGTGTTGTCGGATTCAAAATCAGCCGGCCTAAAACTCCTTGTCCACGGCTCGGGTACGATATAGGAGCCGCACTTCACGCAAAACCTATGCTCGGGATGAAACCTCTCGACCTCGCGACCGCACACGCTGCAACGCATGGTGCAATGGTCAGTCCTGACATAGCGGCACGTCTTCCGTTCCGCGAGGTCTGCGACCCTTCGCATCGTTCCGCGCCAGGACGAGTCTTCCGCTTTGCAGATTTCAGCCAGGCGCTTCTGAAAGCTCATGCCGGCAAGGCTGTCATTTGCCGTACGCCTGAGCGCGGATACAATCTTCTGGCGATCTTCCTCTCCGCTCATTCCTTGCCGCCTTTCCTAATTTCCCGACGGTAACGGAGGTAATTGAGCAGACTTGGATTTGCTTTTGCGGCAAGTTCAAAATCGATATTCAGAGCATCGGCGTTGACGGTCACCACATCGGCACGTAATCCCATAGCGCCGAAAAAGGATTCCAGACCATCAACGAGAACCGGAGCCAAACCGTCTTTTCCGCGCTCCATCGCCAAAGAGCAGGATGGACGTCCTCCATAAACGCCGTTACCGATGACAACCGGATCGGGAGCATCGATATCGAGCATATCCATGAGCATGTGGAGGCTGGTTGCCCTGTTTGAATCATGAACGGCAATAGGGATGCCAGAATCAGCGGAGAACTTTAAAAGCTCAGCCGTCTTACCGCTTCCCCTAGTCCCAACGATGCAGATCATCTGTCTACCTCCTTATCAAGCCATGGATGCGGGAACAGAACCCTTGCGCGGCATCCAGGGCAGAATTTCAATCCGATTGGCTTGTACGGGTATTCGGAATCAAACCAGCTGTATGCGCCATCCCAGTCGAACATCAGATCTTCCCCGCATTCAGAGCACGTGAAACAGCCGCAATCATCAGAAGGCTTCTCAATCCGCAAGCACTGGTTTTCATCGTCCCAACGGGTTTCGAATTCCTCCGGGATGAACTCGCACTCTTTGTCGGGTACGTACAGCCTTCCGTCGCATTCGATGATGTCGGGCTCGCCCTGCGGTTCGAGCAGGCGCAAAACGCGGCTATCCTTGTTGGTCATCGCTCGCCACCTCCAGCAGTTGCGAGAAATCGACCTCATGCAAGATCTCGTAAAGCCGTTCGACTTGAGGTGAACGCCATGCGGTCATGCCATAGGTGTGAGGGTCTGTGTAGTGATAGCCGTTCCGCTGGATGTGCTCTTGAGCTGCACGGAGCGTCAGAAACATGGTGTTTTCCGCGATGGACTATTCCTTTGTCTGTGAATGCGCGCGCTTGCAGTTGTCACGGCACCAACGGTCAACGTAATACATCGAACCTAGACAGCCCATATCTTCGGTTCCATCTTCAAGAGCGGCTCGAACGGCTTCGTCTGGCGTCATGTATTCAATGACTTCGGAGCTGTCATCGAGTATCGCCACACGGTCAACGCTGTCGTATCCATCGCATACCGGGCGATATCTGTGCGTCATGACAACCCAAAAGCGCGGATCTGCCTGGCATTGATGCGGCTGCGTGTTCAGCTCGTCTTGGAGTGCAGAAAGAAACTCAATGTCCTCACG
>CALBUZ010000064.1 GCA_937969105.1 uncultured Collinsella sp.
GGTTCTTGGCGACCTCGCGGGTCTTCGGCGCGGTCAGGGCGATCTTGTCAAGAACGATCATCTCGCCATCGTTCACCTTGGAGGTGAGGGCGCCCTTGAGCGAGCGCATAAGCTGCGACTATGAGTATATAATCAAGTATACCGATGAAAATGGCAATGAAAAAACGCGAACAAGAAGCAGAGAGACTATTTTCACGCCAGAGAGCAAAACTGTGTCTGCCGACGCTATGGCCGGTGATGTCATAACAATCCAGAGGGAATCAGATGAAACGTTGCCGCTGCTTGCCAAGATTGAGCTCACAGTCGCTTATTATAACGATAAAACAGAAATTGAGATTCGTTCCGGAAAGTACTCGATAGTCCAAATCGATCCGCTTGTGATGTACGCAAACGCTTGGTATGCGCTCATGCAGAAAGATAAATATGTGATGAACTACTTCACAGAAAGCGAAGCATCATATGAAACGGGGTGGGGGCCAACGCCATACGACGCGGAGAAGGATAAATGGACGTGCGGATCAGGCATGGGTGCGACGATTACGGACTTTATTAACGATTCAACATATAATTTTGCTATCGACTGTTATATTGAATAGACATGACGGCATAAAACGAATTGGCTTATAAGCATGTCATTACTTAAGCAAAGCTGAAATCTTGGCATCTAGTGCTCGGGACTGCCCAGCTTGGGGTACAAATCAACGTGAACAATGATGGCCCGCCACATGTTTGGCGGGCCTTTGGTTATTTGACGAAAGGATCGCAGCCATGAGCGAGAACGATTCCCAGCGTCCCCAGGATGCGGGCAGCGCTGGCGAGACCCAGCAGCAGCCGCGTGTGCAGGTGGAGTCGACGCCTGCCGACGGCAACATTCCCTACGTGCAGGCTTACGACACGCAGACCGGCCAGCCGCTAGGCAGCCAGCAGGTTGTAAATAAGCACACGGTGGTCAAGACCAAGACCAAAAAGCTGCCGATCTTTATTACGGCACTCGCCGGCTGTGCGTGCGGCGCTCTGCTGGTCATCGCGCTCATTATGAGTGGCACGCTCAATATTGGCGGCGGAAAGAATGCCGTGACGGCGGGTGCTTCGGGTTCATCGACGCAAAAGATCACCATCGACTCCGAGGACACCACGCTGGCCGAGGCCGTTTCTGCCAAGGCCCTGCCTTCCGTCGTTTCCATCACCGCCACTTCGAGCGGTAGCCAGAATGGCTCGCTTTCGCAGTCTGCCGATGAGTCGGATAGCTCGGGCAGCGTCGGTTCGGGCGTGGTGCTCGATACCGAGGGCCACATCCTCACCAACAACCACGTGGTCGACGGCTACGACCAGTACGTGGTGACCATGGACGACGGCACCACCTACGAGGCTGAGTTCGTGGGCAACGATGCCTCGAGCGACCTCGCCGTCATCAAGCTCAAGGATGCTGACGCCTCCAAGCTCACCCCGATCGAGATCGGCGACTCCTCCAAGCTCAACGTGGGCGAGTGGGTCATGGCGATCGGCTCGCCGTTCGGCAACGAGCAGTCCGTCTCCACGGGCATCGTGTCGGCGCTCTATCGCTCCACGGCCATGAGCTCTACCAGCGGCAACACCATCTACGCCAACATGATCCAGACCGATGCTGCCATCAACCCGGGCAACTCCGGCGGCGCGCTCGTCAACGACAACGGCGAGCTCGTGGGTATCAACTCGCTCATCGAGAGCTATTCGGGCTCCAGCTCGGGCGTGGGCTTTGCCATTCCGGTCAACTATGCCAAGAACATTGCCGACCAGATCATCGATGGCAAGACGCCGGTTCATCCGTACCTGGGCGCCACGCTTTCGAGCGTCAATGCGCTCAATGCCCGTACCAACAAGCTCAGCACCGATAGCGGCGCCTACGTGGCAAGCGTCGTCGAGGACGGTCCCGCTGCCAAGGCCGGCATCCAAGAGGGCGATGTCATTACCAAGCTGGGCGACGATGAGATTACGAGCGCCGATGGCCTGATCATCGCTCTGCGCAGCCACGAGGTGGGCGAGAAGGTCGAGATCACGCTCATGCGCGGCAAGGAAGAGAAGAAGGTCACGGTTGAGCTGGGCTCTGACGAGGAGCTGCAGAGCCAGCAGCAGGACGACAGCGCGACCGACACCGGCAACGGCGGCATTACTGACGAGCAGTTGCGCCAGTATCTGGAGGAGCTGCTGGGCCAGCAGGGCCAGGGCTACGGCCAGGGCTACTAACGAGCCGTATCGCACATACCGATGCCAGAGGGGCTGTCCCATCAACGCGGGACAGCCCCTCTCTACTTATTGATCCGTTGGGGACGGAGGAAAACGGATCATTTAGAAATGGCAAGGGCATGGTTTGATCGCCGGATCAGCCCCGGTCCGTCGGCTGCCGATTCGGTGCGGTTCGAAAGGGCTATTCGGCGCCATGGTGACCGGTGGTACTCTAGTATCCGTTTGAAATCGAGCGAAGGAGTGCCGCTATGGAGCAATCGAGCCTGTTTGGTGACGGCGTGGACATCGATACCGAAACGCCCGCGAGTGCGGATGCCGCTGCACCGGCCGATGCCCGTGCCCAGGCGGCAGCGCGCGCGGCCGAGCTGCGCCACGAGCTCGACTACCACGCCTATCGCTACTACATGCTCGATGCACCCGAGATCACGGACGCCGCCTTTGACAAAATGCTTGTTGAGCTGCAGGAAATCGAGGCGACCTACCCCGACCTGGTGACGCCCGACAGCTATACCCAGCGCGTGGGCGGCTACGTGAGCGAGCAGTTTACGCCGGTCACGCACATGGCGCGCATGTATTCCATGGACGATGCCATGGATTTGGACGAGCTCGACGCATGGCTCCAGCGCACTGAGGATGCCCTCGGTGCCGGTAGCGCCACCTATACCTGCGAGCTTAAGATCGACGGTCTGGGCGTGGCGCTTACCTACCAAAACGGCACCTTCGTACGTGCGGCCACGCGTGGCGACGGCACCACGGGCGAGGACGTGTCGCTCAACGTGCGTACCATCAAGGACGTGCCCATGCACCTGTCCGAGCCGGCGCTCGCCCACATGGGCGCCGACCGCGAGCGCACCATCGAGGTGCGCGGCGAGGTCTATATGCCCAAGGGCAGCTTTGTTCGTCTGAACGACGAGGCCGATGCCGAGGGGCGCGACCCCTTCGCCAACCCGCGCAACGCCGCCGCCGGCAGCCTGCGCCAAAAGGACCCCAAGGTCACGGCGCGCCGCGACCTGGCCACCTTTATCTATGCCATCGCCGATACCGATCCGCTGCACGTTCACAGCCAGCGCGAGTTCCTCGACTGGCTGCGCAGCGCCGGCTTTAGCGTCAACCCCAACGTGGCCCGTTGCGCCACGCCGGCCGAAGTCCACGAGTTCTGTGCCCAGGCGCTCGAACATCGCGGTGGCCTGGACTATGACATCGATGGCGTGGTCGTAAAGGTCGATAGCTTCCAGCAGCAGCTTGACCTGGGCTTTACCGCCCGCGCACCGCGCTGGGCCATTGCCTTTAAGTTCCCGCCCGAGGAAAAGCAGACCGTCCTGCGCGAGATTCGCATCCAGGTGGGCCGCACCGGTGTGCTCACGCCGGTCGCCGAGTTCGACCCGGTGACGGTCGCCGGCTCCACCATCGCGCGCGCCACACTGCACAACATCGACGAGATCCGTCGCAAAAACGTGCGCGAGGGCGACACCATCATCGTGCACAAGGCGGGTGATGTAATTCCTGAGGTCGTGGGTCCGGTGCTCGACAAGCGTCCAGCCGATTCGGTCGACTGGCGCATGCCCGAGGTCTGCCCCGTGTGCGGTAGCCCCGTGGTCCACGAGGACGGCGAGGTTGCCTACCGCTGCGTCTCCATCGACTGCCCCGCACAGCTCAAGGAGCGCCTGCTCCACTGGGTGAGCCGTGGCTGCATGGACGTCGACGGCCTGGGCGACGAGATCGTCGACAAGATGATCGTCGCCGGCCTGATTCACGACGTCGCGGACTTCTACCAGCTCACGGTTGATGACATCGCCGGACTGGACACAGGGCGCACCTATGCCAGCTCCAACAGCAAAAAGGGCGTCAAGAAGGGCGATCCTATTCCGGTGGGCCTCAAGACGGCTGAGAAAATCATCGCCGAGCTCAACAAGTCCAAGAGCCAGCCGCTCGGTCGCGTGCTGTTTGCCCTGGGCATCCGCCACGTGGGCAAGAGCGTGGGCGAGGTCATCGCCGAGCGATTCCTGTCGATCGACAAGCTCATCTTGGCGAGCGAAGAGGACATCGCCGAGTGCGAGGGCATCGGTCCCAAGATTGCGGCGAGCGTCAAGCAGTTCCTGGCCGTGCCCGAGAACCTTGCCGTGCTGGAACGTCTGCGCCAAGCGGGCCTTTCGCTCGAGGTCGACTTGGGCGCCGCGCACGCGCAAGCCGCAGCCGACGCTGGCGTGGCAGGCGAGCTCGCCGACGCACAGCCACTCGCGGGTCTGACCTTCGTGCTCACCGGCACGCTCGTCAACCGCACCCGCGACGAGGCGGGTGCGGCGCTCAAGGTGCTCGGTGCCAAGGTTTCGGGCAGTGTTTCAAAGAAGACGAGCTATCTGGTCGCCGGCCCCAAAGCGGGTTCCAAACTTACCAAGGCCGAGCAGCTGGGTGTGCCCGTGCTGGATGAGGACGCGCTCGAGCAGATCTTGGCTACTGGTCAGGTGCCCCAGGCTTAAGGCATCAATAGTCAAATTGAAGAACCGCCCGGAAGCACGATGCTTTCCGGGCGGTTCTTATTTGGACGGGGTAACCGGCACCGTGATCAGCGTCACGTAGGTTGCCGGATCATCGCTGATGATGTCATCGATGAGGGCGATTTCGCGTTGCCCCGCTACGCCATCAACTTGTCAAAAGCCCCGCGCCGGTTGAGCACGGTAAATGCCACCACGCAAATGACCGCCGACAAAATTGACCCGCACGGCGAGGCGATGCCCATGGGAAACAACGTATCGGAATAGGCGTTCGACAGCAGCCAGGCACCGGGCACGCGAATGAGCGCCACCGCCAGCACGTTGTGCGCAAAGCCGATGTAGCTCTTGCCATACGCAGCGAAAAAGCCGCTAAAGCAAATGTGGATGCCGGCAAAGATTGCGTCGAAAATATAACTGTGCATATAGCCGGTACCGGCCGCGACCACCGCGGGGTCCTTGGCAAAAAAGCCGATAAGCGCCGGCGCCACCAGCCACATCAGCGCCGTGATCAGGCAGCCGTACACCACCGAGATGGTCATGGCATCTTTGAGCACCTGACGCGCGCGGTCGCCCTTGCCCGCGCCGGCATTTTGCGCCGTGAGCGCGCTGACGGTGGCGCCCATGGAGCTCGGCACAATGAACAAAAAGCTGATCATCTTCTCGACCAGGCCCACGGCGGCGGCGTCGACCAGGCCGCGGTGGTTGGCGATGACGGTGATAAACATAAACGCCACCTGGATGCAGCCGTCCTGCACAGCTACGGGCACGCCGATCTTTAGAATGCTGCTGAGCACCTCGGGCTGGGGGCGCAGGTCGCTGCGCTTAACGTGGATGTTCGTGCGGCGACTCTTGAGCCACACGAGTGCGAGGGCAACGCTTGCCGTCTGGGCGGTTACCGTGCCGAGCGCCGCGCCTACGGGGCCGAGCCCCATGTGGCCGATAAATAGAAAGTCGAGCGCGATGTTGATGATGCACGCCACGCCAATCACGTACATGGGCGAGCGCGAATCGCCCAGGCCGCGAAAGATGGCCGAGAGAATGTTGTATGCGGCGATAAACGGAATGCCGACAAAGCAGATACGCAGGTAGGCGGCGGTGCCTTCGACCGCCTCGGGCGGCGTGCCAATGAGCGCCACAACCTGCGGGCATAGTGCAAACAAGATGACGGCCAGTACCACCGAGACGCCCATAAACAGCGTGATGGTATTGCCGATGGCGGTCTCGGCGCGGTCGAAGCGGCGCGAGCCCACGGCGTGGCCGACGATGACCGTCGTTCCCATGGCCAGGCCCACAAGCGTCACGGTAATGATATAGAGCGTCTGCGCGCCATTGCCCACGGCGGTGATGCCGGCAGCGCCGCTAAACTGCCCCATCATGTACAGGTCGGCCATGCCGTAGAGCATCTGCAAAAAGTACGAGAGCATATAGGGCAGGGCAAAGACCGCGATGGTCTTAAGGACATTGCCGCGTGTGAGGTCGTGTTCCATGGGCAGGGCTTTCTGGCTTGGTTCGTTTAGGTACCAGTGTAGTGAAAACCCTATAACGATTGTAGAGTCAAGGTTTGTGTTGACGCCGGAGCGAAAAAGTCTCGCGCACCATTATTCCGAGTGAATATGGACACACATCACGAGAACTCGCCGCCGGCGCTAACCTTGCAGAAAACGATTTCGGAATACTTGACACCATTATTCGGCGCGCAATAATACGTGCGTTTGCGAACAACGTTTGATGGGGGTTGAACCTGCGTGCGCAATCTCAAAATACTGTTTTCCTATCTAGGGGCATACCGTCGCGATGCCATCCTCGGCGTGTTCTTTGTGTCGGTCGAGACGGTGCTCGAACTGTTTATCCCGGTCATCATGGCCAACATCATCGATGTGGGCGTGCCGGGGCGCGACGTCCCCTACATCATGCTGCAGGGTGCGCTCATGCTGCTGTGCGCACTCGCCTCGCTCGCCTTGGGCCTCGGCTATTCACGCGCTGCCGCCCGCGTCGCCGTCGGTCTCGGCGCTAACCTGCGC
>CALBUZ010000065.1 GCA_937969105.1 uncultured Collinsella sp.
CTAGACGCCATAGTCAAAAGCGTCTGCAGTCGTTTGGGGATTCGATATAAAGCCAAATCCGAGGCAATGAAGCGCGCCGAGACGCGACTGCGAGCAAATGTTCTGTGCAACTGGTTGGAACTCGGAAATTAGCCGGCGACAAGGCGCTAGAACGACCTAGTTTTCCTGCTAGTGAATTAGTATCATTTCAAAACCATGCCGGATTACGGGGCTGGACCCGGACCGGCCGTCCATACCCTGCATTTCGCTGAATGCGCAAGTCGTCTACCTGCGGTTTTGATTTTACCGATTACGGCATGCTCGGGGGTTCCCGGCCTGGCCCCGTAAACCGGCATGGTTTTAAAATCGCCGGGTCGGCGGGAGCGCGATTGGCCCCGATAATGGGCCCGGCGCCGGCGGGATGGTCGTTGGGCGGATGGCGGCCCGTGGGGTGGAAGCGAAAACCGGCGAGCGGCGGAACCCGAGATGCCCTGGGGGCGCCGGGGAGGAGGGCGGCGGCAGCGCCGCCCCCCGCGGGGCGCGCCCCGCGGGCCGGATCCGGCATCGCGGGTCCCTTGCCCTCGAGTCCGCGCCGCGCTCTCGTCCCAGCGGCGCCCGCGCCTCCGGAAAGTTTTTCCAAAATTGTCCTTGCATCGGCGGGGGAGTTCCCGTATAGTACTTCTTCGCACGGGGGCGTAGCTCAGCTGGGAGAGCGCTTGACTGGCAGTCAAGAGGTCAGGGGTTCGATCCCCCTCGTCTCCACCCGAGCATTGAATGAGGCTCCAACGCAAGTTGGGGCCTTTTTTCATATAGGCACACAAGGTCAAAGGCGGCACCATGATCCTCGTGGTCGACAAGATCGTGCGTTGAATGGGCGTCGCGTGCATGGTAGTATTTCACGACGTGGTTCAATGCGTTGGAGGCTGTTCTGCCACCCCAACTGTAAGTGCCACTTTATAAGGGCTCTTGGCGCAACGGTTAGCGCAGGGGACTCATAATCCCTGGGTTCTGGGTTCGAATCCCGGAGGGCCCACCAGGTTTTTCAACAGGTTAGGCAATATGTCTGGCCTGTTTTCTTTTTCATGGCAGTAGTTTTCACTTGCGAATAGCCTGCTTGCTCACTTCCGGGCGCCCTCGGTCGGCCGCCTGCGATGCCGCCGCCACGAAACCGGCCCATCTACTACGTTTAACCCCGACCCCTCGACCATACCACGTATTTCGCGAAAACCGCAGGCTGTCCACCTGCACTGATAATTGTTCTCGGGGGAAGCGGGCACTGCGGGGCGCGGCAACGGCGCGCGATTTCCGCGTCGCAGCGCTACCCTGATGCTGAATGCCGGGACGATGACCCACTGACCTGCTGACGCCTCTTCGGCCGTCCTCAAATCCGACCTGTCTCGCCCCGGCATCCGCGTCCCGGAGTCCTGCCATGACCTAATAGGAGCATGAGCGCGGACAATCGGACAAGCCAATTGGATTGTAGCGCTCCCGTCAGTGCAATGTCTGGGAGACCCGGGCGCGGAGCAGGCGGCAGACCGAGGGGAGCGAAAATGGAAGGCGAAACGGTCATCGCGGGCGTCGACACGCACAAGGACGTGCATGTCCTGTGCCTGCTCGACGGCCTCGGGAGGAAGATCTGGAGCGGGAGCTTCGGGGCCGACCCCGAGGGCTACGACAGGCTGGCGGAGGCGATAGGCGACCCGGGGAGCTGCATGGTCGTCGGCGTCGAGGGCACGGCATCGTACGGGGCCGGGCTGACGAGGAGGCTCGTGGAGCTCGGGTACAACGTCGTCGAGGTGTTCAGGCCCAAGAGGGACAAGGTGAGGCCCGGCGAGGGGAAGAGCGACCCGCTGGACGCCGAGCGCGCGGCGCGCAAGGCGGCGTCCGGGAGGGGCTGCTCCGTGCCGAAGTCGCAGGACGGCTGGGTCGAGGCGGTGCGCCAGCTCTACGTCGCGCGCAGGCTGGCCGTCGCGACGTCCACGTCCTGCGTGGCCTGCGCGAAGTCGATGCTCACGACGGCCCCGAGCGCCCTGAGGGAGCGGTTCAGGGGCCGCGAGCGGCCGAAGGACCTCATGCCGCTGCTCGCGCGCGGGAGGAAGGCGGGCGACGCGCTCGAGGAGAGCGTGCTGGCCTCGCTGCGGTCCGTCGCGGCGGTCTGGAAGGAGGCCCGCAGCCAGGTCGAGTCCCTCGACGAGCGCATCCGCGCGCTGCTGGAGGCGAACGCGCCCGCGCTGCTCGGCGTCGAGGGCTGCGGCACCACGACCGCCGCCGCCCTGGTCGTGGCCGCCGGCGACAACCCCGGCAGGCTGAAGGGCGAGGCGGCGTTCTCGATGATGTGCGGCGCCTCCCCGATCCCCGCGTCGAGCGGGAAGACGGACCGGCACAGGCTCAACCGCGGCGGCAACCGGCAGGCGAACTGGGCGCTCTACGAGATCGCGATCAAGCGCATGGCGTACGACGAGAGGACGAGGAGGTACGTGGCGAGGCGGACCTCCGAGGGGAAGTCCCGGCGGGAGGCGGTCCGCTGCCTGAAGCGCTACATAGCGCGGGAGGTGTACCACGTGCTCATGGACCCGAACCCCGACGGCGCCGCGCCGGAAGGCCCCGAGCTCGCGAAGATGCGCAAGACGATGCGGGTGACTCAGAAGAAAGCCGCCGCCTGCGCGGGCACCAGCAATGCCGGGGTGCCGCCGCCAAAGTACAGCGTGTCAGATCGGAAGAGCACACGT
>CALBUZ010000066.1 GCA_937969105.1 uncultured Collinsella sp.
AGCTCCGCCGCCACGCCGGCCTTCCAGCTCATGCCGATCACAGCGCGGGCGCACGAAAGCACAAACGGCAGGACTTCGCGCCAGGTGTGGGCACAAAACAGTCGCCAGCCCCGCACGCCATGCAGACGAAACATCTGCTCCAGCGGTTTATTCACCTGAGCCAGCCCCTCGGCCAGCGAAAAATACACGCCCGGCAGCGCCATCAAAAAGACAGCGGCGATGCTCACGCGCGCCGATCCCAACCAAATAAGCAGCAGGACCACCACGCAGGCGACCGGCGTCGCCTTTACAAACGACAGCGCCGGAGCCACCAGGTGCGCAAACGCCCGCGAATGTGACGAAATCCCGGCAAGCACGCCACCACACACCGCGGCAAGCACCAGCCCGCCCAGTATCCGCGCGCCCGAGCCCGCCAAAATCGCCCAGGTACCGCCATCGCACACCAGGCGCAGCAGCGCCAAGGCAACAGCACCCGGCCCCGGCAAGATCAGTGGCTGCGCCACCAGCGCCGCCACCAGCATCCACGCGGCAAGCCAAAAGGCGGCGACGACACCTGCTGCCGCCACCGCCTTCATACGCTCTGTCATGTGTCGAGCAAACGCACGCACGGGCTACTCCAAGTAGTAGAAATCGTCAGCCGGAAGTTTACCACCCACGGCGCTCGCGTCCGCGTCAGACAGTACCTGCAGATACCCGCTAAGTGCCGCCTTCATATCCTTGCCCGTCTGGCAGACAAGCATGCACCCGGGAATCGCCTTCTCGGCAATCTTGGCGTTGTCCACGATACCCGCATCGACCACGGCCTGCGCCCAGTCTGCCGGCGCCGCATTGACAGCCTTAACGCTCGCCGCATGGCAGCTCAAGAACTCCGCCACGGCCTCGGGATGTTCCTCGGCGAACGCGCGGCGCACCACGGTCACGCCCGTCAGCAAGCGCGAGCCCGTGTCACCCGCCAGCTCGTCCCACACATCGGTCAGGCTCACCGGCGCCGACAGCTTGCCTTCGCTCTTTGCGATGGCAGCGGTCTTGAACGGCTCTGGCAGCACGCCCACGGCGGACGGGTCGGCAAGCAGGGCCGACAGCACCTCGGTGGGCTCGCTCTTAAACTCGAGCGTCACCTGGCCGGTCAGGCCCGCGCGCTCCAGCAGGTAGTTCATGACGTACTCCGGCGTGGTGCCCTTGCCCGTCATATAGACGGTATGGCCCGCCAGATCGCCAAACGAGGTCACACTCGCGTCGCCCGTCACCACGTTCAGCACGCCCAGCGTGTTGATGTCGATGACCTGCACCGCGCCCTCGGTCTTGTTGTAGAGCACGCTCGCCACGTTGGCCGGCACCAGGGCAATGTCGATATCGCCCTGAATGACCTTGGGCACGATCTCGTCGGCGGCGGCGTTGATCGCAAAGTCGAACTCATTGTCCGTCTCGCCATCAGCAGCCTGGTCCATAAACTGCACCAGACCGATCGACGTCGGGCCCTTGAGCGAGGCGACGTGCACCTCGACCGGCTCTGCGGCAGCACCGGCGCCGTCCGTGGCAGCCGAGCCCGCGGCGGACCCGGCACCGGCAGCCCCGCCGCCACAGCCCGCGAGCGCAAGCGACAGGGCGCCCGCGGCGAGCGCCGAGGCAAACCCCCGGCGCGACATCTCAACATCAAACGCGCGCATCGCTAGCACGTCCCCTCGTTAGGCATCGTCCATGCGTGATGGTCGGTATGCAGCAGCTCCTCGGCCAGCGGCGAGAGCGGCTCGCCCAAGAACTCGCGGTAGCACGCCTGAACATCGGGATTCTCGTGCGAGAAGCGAATGTCCGCAGCGGCATCCAGGCCCCACAGCACCTGACCGCGCTCGGCTGCCAGCTCGCAGCCGTCGTGGATGGGCTGACCGCCGCCGCCGACGCAGCCGCCCGGGCATGCCATGACCTCAACGAAGTCATAGTTCACGCGGCCGTCGCGAATTGCGTCGAGCAGGCGGGCGGCGTTGCCCAGCCCGTGTGCCACGGCGACGCGCACCTTGGTGCCATCGATTTCGGCCACGGCCTCCTTCCAGCCGTCAAGTCCGCGCACATCGGTAAAGAAGTCGGCGTCGGGGTTCTTGTTCTTGCCCGTCACCAGGTAATAGGCCGAGCGCACGGCGGCCTCCATCACGCCGCCCGTGGCACCAAAGATCACACCCGCACCCGTGCCAAAGCCCAGCGGCGTATCGAGTGGCTCCTCAACCAGCGTGTCGACGCTCACGTGGTTCGCGCGGATCATGCGCACCATCTCGCGCACCGTCAGCGCAACGTCCACATCGGGCGTGCCGTCCTCGCCCACCATGCTCGGCAGCGCGCACTCGGCCTTCTTGGCCGTGCACGGCATAACGGACACCACAAACAGGCGCTCGGGCTCCACGCCCAGCACCTTGGCATAGTAGGTCTTGGCGATGGCGCCGAACATCTGCTGCGGCGACTTTGACGTGGACAGGCTGTCGACAAACTCGGGGTAACGTGCCTTCACAAAGCGTACCCAGCCCGGGCAGCAGCTCGTAAACATGGGCCAACCGCGGCTGTCGTCCTCGCCCTTGGCGGCCTTACCCAGGCGCTCGAGCAGCTCGGAGCCCTCCTCCATAATGGTGAGGTCGGCCGAGAAATCGGTGTCGAACACGTACTCAAAGCCAACGCGGCGCAGTGCGCAAGCCAGGCGCTCAACGGTAGCCTCCTCGCGCGGAATACCGAGCTCCTCGCCCCAGGCGCTACGCACGGCCGGCGCAATCTGCACCAGCACAATCTTGTCGGGATCGGCGAGAGCATCGAACACGGTCTCGGTATCGTCACGCTCGCGCAGAGCGCCCGTCGGGCAATGCGTGATGCACTGACCGCACGCGACGCAATCGGTCTTGCCGATCGGCGCACGCCCGCGGGTGCCCACGGCGGTATGCGTGGCGCGGTTGGTCAGGTCCCAAATCCCTAAGCCCTGCACGCTCTCGCACACCTTGATGCAGCGCATGCATTTGATGCACTTGTCGTTATCGCGGATGATGGGGAAATCGAAGTCCCAGCCCTCGCGCGCCAGGTGCTGCTCGTACGGCAGATAGAAGATGCCCAAGTCGTTGGCGATGGTCTGCAGGTTGCAGTTACCACTGCGTACGCAGCTCGTACAGCGCGAATCGTGCTGGGACAGCAGCAGCTGCACGTTGGTACGACGTGCCTCGCGGGCTTTGGGGCTGTTGGTGCGGACCACCATGCCGTCGAGCACGTAGTTGTTGCAGGCGGCAACCAGCTGGTCGCAGCCCTCAACCTCGACCACGCACACGCGGCAACCGCCGATCTCGTTTAGATCGCGCAGGTAGCACAGGGTGGGAATCTGGATGCCGACGGACTTGGCCGCGTCCAGGATCGTGGTGTGCTCGGGCACCACGACCTCGCAATTGTCGATAGTGAGCTTAACCATGTTGAGTGCTCCGCTTTCGGTGTTGTCGCTGACAGTGGGGTTGTTGGGCTCTACCATTCCAGGTTCCTCCCTCCACGGAACGCGCCAAATCCAAAGTGGTCGCAACGCAGGCAGCGGCTTGCCTCTTGGCGTGCCTCCTCCTCGGTGAGACCTTGCTCAACCAGATTCCAATCGTGGATGCGCTCGCCGGCCTCGCGCTCGCCCAGCTCGCAGCGGCCGCACTCGTGCTTGCCCTTAAACTGCACGGTCGGCAGCTCCACGTCGAGCTTGATCTTGTGGTCGAAGCCCAGGTAGCGGTCGATATTTGCCGAAGCAACGCGGCCGGCGTTGATGGCACGGATGACGGTGGCAGGACCGGTCTGGCAGTCGCCGCCGCTAAAGAGGCCATCGAAGTTAGGCACGGCGCCATCCGAATCGGTGACCACGCAGCCCCACTTACAGGCGATGCCCATGTCCTCAAACGGCTTGGAATCGATGTCCTGGCCAATGGCCACAAACACGCGCTCGCAGGGAATGACGCGCTCGGGCGTGGCGGCGGCACGCGGGGCCGGGCGCCCACGACGGGGCTCGCCGATAATCTGCGGCTGCACGCGCAGGCCAGTCACGCGGCCTTCCTCACCCGTCTCGATAGCGAGAGGTGCGGTGAGCTCCAGAACCCCGCAGCCCTCGGCCTGGGCACCGGCGATCTCGGCATCCTGGGCCGTCATGTCGCAGATGCGGCGGCGGTAGACGATGCTCACCTTTTCGGCACCGCAGCGCACGGCGGAGCGCGCCACGTCCATGGCCACATTGCCGCCGCCGATGACGCACACGCGCTGGCCGCTCAGGTCGGGCAGCGCGTCGTCGCCGATGGCGCGCAGCATCTTGACGGCCGATTCCACGCCGGGCGCCTCTTCGCCCGGAAGGCCGAGCTTCTTATCGCTGTGGGCACCGATGGCCAGGTAGACGGCATCGAACTCGTCGCGCAGGCGGGCAAGCTCCTCGCCGTTGACGGAGTGGTCGAGTTCCACATCGATGCCAGCGCTCAAGATCCAGTCGATCTCGGCCTGTAGGCGCTCGCGCGGCAGACGGTAGCTGGGAATGCCATAGCGCAGCATGCCGCCCAGGTGGTGGCGCTGCTCAAAGATGGTCACCTTATGGCCCATCACGGCCAGGTAGTAGGCGCAGGAAAGGCCGGCCGGACCGCCGCCAATCACGGCGATGCGCTTGCCGGTATTGTCGGCCACGCTGGGCTTGTAATCGTTGAGGTCGCTGTGCTCAACGGCAAAACGCTTGAGGGCAAGGATGTTCATGGGATCGTCGACCATGCCGCGACGGCAGTGCATCTCACAGGGATGCTCGCACACCAGGCCGCAAACGAGCGGCAGCGGGTTGTTCTTGCGAATGACCTTGACAGCATCGGCATAGCGGCCGGCCTCGACCAGCGAAATGTAACCGGGAATGTCGACGTGCGCCGGGCAGCCCGAGACGCACGGGACGCGGGCTTCGCGGTCAAAGCCACAGGAGTGCTCGCGGATGTGGTGCTCAAAATCGTCGCGGAAACCGCGAATGGCCGTGAGTGCCATGGCGCCGGCCTCGTAGCCGATGGCGCAGTCGCTCGAAAGGTAGATGGTGCGGGCGGTGCGCTCGATCAGATTGAGCGTGGACTCGTCGGCGCGGCCCTCGAGCACATCGGCGAGCAGGTCGCTCAGCGCGCTCAGGCCCACGCGACAGGGCGTGCACTTGCCGCAGCTCTGGGTGGAGCACAGGTTGACGAGCGCCGCCGTAAACTCAACGGGGCACGGGACGAGCGAACTCACCGCCAGACGGCGTCCGAGCGCATCGTGCAGGTCGTCCATGACGGCTTGAGCGTGGCTGCGTTCCATTACGTGCAGTCGTGCCATAAGATCCCCTCTCACATGGCAGCCCGGAGGCGAGGCCGGGCGAAATTGCTACACGCACAACACTGAGCTAAAAGGTTGTTAGGCCTCCACACGGTTCGGCAGGCGGTATAAAATGTCACCCCCAGCGGTGAAATAGAACATTACCGCAGATAAAAGCCATATTTGATAAAACGCGTTACCAAATGACAATGCCCCGCCCACGCAATCACGTGGACGGGGCATTGCTCCAGGTATGCGGTCAGCGACCCTGTTGCTTTTACTTAAGCTCGGGCCAGTAACCCTTGTTGGCCTCGATCATGTCGTCGAGAACCTCCTTGGCGACCTTCATCGACGGCACGGTCTTGTTGAGCGTAAAGGCCTTAAGCGCCTTCTCGTACGAGCCCTCGATCGTAGCCTCGACAATGAGCTTCTCGGAGTTCAGCTGCTGCATCATGAGGCCCTGCTGGAACAGCGGAATGTTGTCGCGACTGATGACCTCGGGGCCGTTCTTGCCAATGTAGGCAGGCAGCTCGACCATAGCGTCGTAGGGCATGTTGGGGATAGCGCCCTTGTTCTCGCAAATGACCAGGAAACGCTGCTTGGTGTCGTTCTTCAGAGCGATGGCCAGGTCGGCAATCCAGTCGCCGTGGCTACCCGCATAGAACGTGCTCTCGTCGATCTCGCCCGTCTTCTCGTAGTGATCGATACCATCAAAGAGGTTCTTCTCACGCGTCTCCTCAACCTCGTTAGCACGGGTGCGCTCGGGGTTGGAATGCTCGACGAACTCCTTCTGCTGCAGGTAGTAGTTCAGATACGTGTTGGGCAGGTACTCCGGGAAGCACTCCATGATCTCGTACTCGCCCTTCCAGACGTAGTACCAGCTGCCCTTGGTGTGGCGGTTCTGCTCGGGGTGCTCGTCGGTGGCCTCCTCGGGCTTCTT
>CALBUZ010000067.1 GCA_937969105.1 uncultured Collinsella sp.
TTATCGCGAGTTCCGCACGAACAGGAGGCCACTTAATGTGGCCTCCGTCGTGAGCAGGACTGTAGAGCAGGAAACTTAACCCCCGCACCCCTCACGCGGCGGGCAAACTCGCCTTGTGCTCTATCACGCTAAAGTGTATGATTCTGAACGTTACATGACTCACTTTACCTAACTAAAGTGCTATCAAGGGGGATACCATGAATACCGATATGTCTCGTCGTCAGTTTGTTGGTCTAGCCGGCTCGCTTGCCACGGTGCTTGGCCTTGGTCTTGTCGGTTGCGGCGGTGGTGCCGGCAAGGGCTCCGCTGCTGGCTCTGCCGCAGCCAAGGACGTGAAGGGCGCTGCGGAGTCCAAGAAGCTCGTCGTGGGCTTTGACAAGTCCTATCCTCCGTACGGTTTTGTGGGCGACGATGGCGAGTACACGGGCTTTGACCTCGACCTTGCCAAGGCCGTTGCCGACAAGCAAGGCTGGGACGTTGAGTATGAGGCTATCGACTGGGATGCCAAGGACACGCTGCTCAACTCGGGTGCCATCAACTGCATCTGGAACGGCTTTACCATGGAGGGCCGCGAGGACGACTACACGTTCTCCGAGCCGTACATGCTTAACGAGCAAGTGCTCGTGGTCAAGAAGGACGCGGGTATCAAGAGCTGGGACGATCTTGCCGGCAAGACCGTGATCACCCAGACTGATTCCGCCGCTCAGGATGTACTCGAGGGCGACCAGAAGGATTTGGCCGCGACGTTTGCCACGCTCGATACCATCGGCGAGTACAACACGGCGTTTATGCAGCTCGAGAGTGGCGCGGTCGATGCCGTTGCCTGTGATCTCTCGATCGCTCAATATCAGCTTGCCGCCAAGCCCGATGCCTATACGCAGCTCGACAAGCCGCTGTCTAGCGAGCACTACGCCGTTGGCTTTAAGAAGGGCGACACCAAGTCCGCCGATGCCGTGACCGAGTCGCTCAAGGCACTCTACGAGGACGGCACGGTCAAGGACCTGTGCGATAAATATGCAGATTACGGTCTTTCCTTCGACAACTGGGTTTTGAAATAGCGGCTTTCCCAGGCACCCGATTTTGCCGTTCAAACCGTCGCTTGCGTACATTTAGTACGCGGCGCTCCTCTTTCACGGCAAACTCGGGCACCTGGAAAACCCGCTTTAGTATTGGGTTCGCTGTTCTGTTGCTGTGAAAGAGAGCTTGGGTTGTCTATTCAGGTCATGATGCAGATGCTTGGCCAGGGATTCTTGGTCAGTTTGCAGCTGTTTGTGCTGACGCTGCTGGGGTCGATTCCGCTGGGAATCCCCGTGGCGTTCATGCGCATGAGCAAAATTGCGCCGCTCCGTTGGATCGCGCGTATCTATATTTCGGTGATGCGCGGCACGCCGCTCATGCTACAGATGTTTGCCATCTACTTTGCCCCGTACTACGTGTTCGGCATCTCGCTCACGCCCGATTCCAAATGGACGGCATGCGTCGTGGCGTTCATCATCAACTACGCCGGCTACTTTGCCGAGATCTATCGCTCGGGCTTGCAGTCCATTCCGCGCGGTCAATACGAGGCAGCCGAGGTGCTGGGCTATTCGCGCATGCAGACGTTTCTGTATATCGTGATGCCGCAGGTCGCCAAGCGTATTCTGCCGGCGATGGGCAACGAGATCATCACGCTGGTCAAGGACACGTCGCTCTCCCGCATCATCGCCCTGCAGGAGATCATCTGGGCCGGTCAGGCATTCCTGAAGGGCACGCAGGGCATCTCCGGCGCGATCTGGCCGCTGTTCTTCACGGGCATTTATTATCTGATCTTCTCCGGTGTTCTGACGCTGGCGCTCGGCAAGCTGGAAAAGAAACTCGACTATTTCAAGGCGTAAGGAGGCGGCGGCATGTCAGTTCTGGAAGTCAGAAATCTCAAAAAAAGCTTTGACGCGCATACCGTCGTTTTGCGGGGCGTCGACTTTTCACTGGAAAAGGGCGAGACCATCGCCATCATCGGCTCGTCCGGCAGCGGCAAGACGACGCTGCTGCGCTGCCTCAATTTCCTGACCGTCCCCGACGAGGGGCAGATCGCGGTAAACGGCGAGACGCTCTTCGACGCGGCGGACCCCAACACGCAGAAAGAGAGCGAGATCCGCCGCAAGCGGCTGCATTTCGGCCTCGTGTTTCAGAATTTCAATCTGTTCCCGCAATACACGGCCCGGCAGAACGTCATGCTTGCCAGCGAGCTGCTGGCCAAAGAGCAGCCGGACTACAAGGCCCGCAAAAGGCAGATCCACGCACAGATCGCCGCGCATGCGGAGGAGCTGCTCACGCAGGTGGGGCTGAAGGAGAAAATGGACCTCTACCCGCACCAGCTCTCCGGCGGCCAGCAGCAGCGCGTGGCCATCGCGCGGGCGCTGGCGCTGCAGCCGGACATCCTCTGCTTCGACGAGCCGACCTCCGCCCTCGACCCGGAGCTGACCGGCGAGGTTCTGAAGGTCATCCGCTCGCTTTCCGAGCAGCACATGACCATGATCATCGTCACGCATGAGATGGCCTTCGCCCGCGACGTGGCCGACCGCGTGATCTTCATGGACGGCATGGCGTTCCTCTGCGATAAAGGCAAGAAGCGCCTCCTTCGTACCGGGAAGGTCATCCTCTGTCCGGATTGCCGGATTGCGTTTCGCCGTATTCAAGAGTTCCTTTCGGGCACCGGATACATCACCCGACTGTGCTGCCGCTTCTGCCATGATAAGGTACATCTCCGATACGCGGAACACCGGAATATTGTTCACCGCATCAGCTCCGGCAATACCGGGAAACTTCATAGGACGTCTCGGATTTTTTCCATCACCGACCAATTGTGCACGGATATCCCCTTTCGCAAACAGACCGACAGCCCGTTTCGTCAATGCGCCACCGTAACTTCCATACAACGTGTTCAGACTGTTTGCTGAAAGATTGTCATCCGAACTCTTGGCTATGGTAAAAATATCCTCGCCCGATATAGCGGTCGACTTCCACATGCCCACGTATGCCTCGTCTTCCACCGGAGCAGCATTCCGCAACTTCAACGCCTCGGCTGCAGCCTCTTTCGCTTTTCCGTATTTGCCCATGTACAGGTTCACCCTTGCCTCTAATGCCTTGACTGCTGCGCCATTAAAATATTTCTGCACATCCCTGCCCACCACATTCGGCGTATTCACCGCTTTTTCAACATCACGCAAAATCCACTCGTACGTGGCTTTCACGGAACTGCGCGACACCTTGGCACGCAACTCTATCGGCTTCTCCTCCACGATAACCAGACCGCCATGTTCATCATTGTCCGTTCCGTAAGGAAGCCCAAAAATATTCACCAGTTGGAAAGCCGAAAATGCACGCAAGGCATAACACTGCGCCATCGCCTTATTGAGAGTCGCCACGTCCGCCTCTCCCAATCCGCCGGCAGCTAGCAACGCTTCTGTCCCGTTGATGCTACGGGTAGCCAGATCTATCACCTTGTAGCCGTATTGCCATACATCCCCCAAAACCCCTTCTGTTTCGGAAAACGTGTAAGTGTTGAGAGTCACGAAATGCCCTGATTTCGCATCTGCCACCGCCATATCGGCAGACATATCGCCAAT
>CALBUZ010000068.1 GCA_937969105.1 uncultured Collinsella sp.
GTAGGAAACCTTGCGCGTGGCGTTGGCGTCGTTGGTCACGCCAGGGGCGCTACCGGACTCGGTCACTGTGTAGGTAAAGGTATGCGAGCGCGGGGCGGTGGGGACTGCGGGCTCGGACTCGCCGCTGGACTCGTCGGCGTTGGCATCAGCGTCGACGTCGGCCTCATCAGCCTCTGCCTTGTCGGCCTCGGCTTCGTCAGCCTCGTCTGCCTCGGCCCTATCGGTCGCATCGGTCGTCACGCCCAGGGCGCGGTTGAGGTCCTCGAGCGTAAAGTGGATCTTGCCAAAGTCCACGTTGCCGGCCGCGTCGTTGGTTGCGGTCGTGCGCTCGGGCATCGGGGCGCCCGCCTCATCGGCGGTCACGGTAAAGGTGAACTTACCCGTGATGTCGGCCGGGGTCAGGCCCTCGGCAGTCTGGAGCTTCTTGGTGCCGGCAAGTGCGGCATCGACGGCCTCGGCGCCATAGACGTTCTCGAACACGGGCTCGGTGCCACCGTAGTCAGGCTTCGCCGTCAGGGTGCCGTCGCCGTTATCGACGACGATGACCTTAAAGCTAAAGCTCGGCTTCGCGGCGGTTATGCCCTTTGCTGCGAGCGGGGACGTGTACTCAAACGCCGTGTAGTTGATGGTCCACGCAAGCTTGCCGTCCGTGTCGGTGCGAATAGCGCGGTTGGCGTTTACCAGATTTGCAAGCATCTCGGTAGTGTAATGCAGCGTTCCAAAGCTCACCTGACCGTTAACGTTGGTCGCCCACGTGCCCTCGATGGCATCCTTCTCGCCCGCATAGGCGATGCCAAAGCAGAACTCGCCGTCGGCCAGTGGACGTCCGGCCAGAGTCTTGGTGGCGACGACCTGAGCGGCGGCACCACCAGGCGCATCGGTCGTGGCGTTATAGCTGTTGACGAACGGAACCACGGCGCTCTCGACCGCGCCGGCACCGGTCTTGTACTCGGTGGGCAGCGTGCCCTCGGATCCGCCAGAGACAGTCGTGGTGGCGGTGAGCGCACCGGCACCATCGTCGGAAACGGCAATCGTCACGGTGCGCTCGGCGTCGTCATAGGTGTAACCGGGCTGGCCGTCATTCTTCTCGGCCACGGCGTACGTGAAGGTCTTACCGGCATCAGCCTGCGTAAACTTGACCTCCTTGCCGGCCAGAATGTCAATCAGGCCGACCGTTCCCTCTGCCACTGCAGGGGACTGGAAGTTGTTGGCACCCTCATGCAGGCCGAGCGCGTTGGCCGAAGCCTCGTCGGCAGGCGTCACGGTAAAGGTGAACTGGCCCTCGGTCATGGGACGTCCGGAGAGACTCTTGCTGAGCTTGAGGCCGCCGGCAGCGGCGTAATCGAGCTCAGTGCGGTACATGTTGGTAAAGCGCCCGTTTTCCTTCTTGGTGACGTTGGCGATCAGGTTGCCCTCGCCGTCCTCGGTCACGGTCACTTCGGCGGTCGCGGCATGCGCGTCATACGTCATACCGGCCGCGCTGCCCGCGTTCTCGCGGATCTCGTACTTGTAGGTTCCGGCAGCCGTGTAGTGGATCTTGCCGAACTTGATGGCGGCGATGCCATCCTCCGCGTCCTTCTTGCTCACGGTTACGGTTGCGGGATCGGGCAGCGGGGCGCCCTCGGAAGCGGTGATGGTAAAGCTGAACTCGTCTGCATCCGTCCAGTCGCGGCCGTCGATAGCCTTGCTCAGGTCAAAGTCGAGCTCTGCGTCGATCGGGGTCACACTGTAGGAGTTCTTGAACTCGGCGGGCTCGGTGCCCTTCAGGACATGTGTGGCACTGAGCGTACCGTCGCCGTTGTCGGTAATGGTGGTCTCGATGGTGAACTCGGCATCGCTGTAGGTGACGCCCTTGCTGGTGGTTCCGCCGTTGACCTCACGCAGCGTGTAGGTGTGCTTGCCGGCCTTGGTGTACTTCACGGGGCTCATCGTAATCGTGCCGTCGGCGGCGTTCTTGCCGGTGGCGACGACCTTGGCGTCCTCGCCCTCGCCCTCGACGAGCTTGAAGGAGAACTCGCCGGCCTTGAGGTCGCGCCCGGTCAGGGACTTGGTCGCGGTGATCTGGTCGGTGACGCTGAACTCGTCAGGATTCGGCTTGTAGCTGTTGTTGAACTTCGCCTCGTCGGCGCCCTCCAGGACATGCTTCGCCTCGAGCGTGCCGTCGCCGTTGTCGGTGATGGTCGTCTCGATGGTGTAGCTCGTCTTATCGTACGTGATCCCATTGCTCAGCCCCGCCTCGTTGGGGAGCTTCTCACGCAGCGTGTAGGTGTGATTGCCAGGCTTATCGTAAGTGATTTTGTCCATGACGATCTTGCCGTCAGCCGCATTGGTGCCAGTGGCGACGACCTTGCCGTCTTCGACGAGCTCGAAGGAGAACTCGCCCTCAGCCATATCGCGGCCGGTCAGGGACTTGGTCGCCTTGACCTGGTCGGTGACGCTGGAGCTCTCGGGGGTCACGTTGTAGGAGTTCTTGAACTCGGCAACCTTGACGTCCTTCAGAACATGCGTGGCACTGAGTGTGCCGTCGCCCTTGTCGGTGATGGTGGTCTCGATGGTGTACTCAGCATCGCTGTAGGTGATACCGCCAGCTTTGCCCTTGACCTCGCGCAGCGTATAGGTGTGCTTGCCGGCAGCGGTGTACTCGATGGGGCTCATCACGATCTTGCCGTCGGCATTGTTGGTGCCGGTGGCGACCACGCTATCGCCCTCGGCGAGCTCAAAGCGGAACTCGCCGGCCTTGAGGACGCGCCCGGTCAGGACCTTGGTCGCGGTGACCTGGTCGGTGACGCTGGACTCGTTCGGCGCGGTATTGTACTTGTTCTCAAAGCGTGCCGCGTGGTCACCCTCGAGCGTATGGGTCACCTTAAGCGTGCCGTCGCCGTTGTCGATGACACTCGTCTTGATGGTGTAGCTCGTCTTATCGTACGTGATCCCATTGCTCAGCCCCGCCTCGTTGGGGAGCTTCTCACGCAGCGTGTAGGTGTGGATACCGGGCTTATCGTAAGTGATTTTGTCCATGGTGATCGTGCCGTCAGCCGCATTGGTGCCGGTGGCGACGATATCGTTACCCTCGACAAGCTCAAACTCGAACTCACCGGCCTTAAGGTCGCGTCCGGTCAGACGCTTGGTTGCGGTGATCTGGTCGGTGACGCTGGAATCGTTCTGGCTCACGCTATAGGTATTGGTGAACGTAAATGCCACATCGCCGCTTGGCTTGCGGGATACGCTCAGTTTACCCTTGCCGTCATCAGCCACAGTGAAGGAAACCTCGCGCGACAGGTTGGCATCGTTGGTCACGCCGTCGACCCTGCCGGACTCGGTCACGGTGTAGGTAAAGGTGTGCTCGCGCTTCTCGGGCTTCTCGCCCAGGGCCTTGTTAAGGTCGTCGAGCGTAAAGGCAATCTTGCCAAAGTCGACCTTGCCCTTGGCATCATTGGTCACGCTCGTGTTCGTAGGCATGGGCGCGCCATCTTCGCCGGTCACGGTAAAAGTGAACTTGCCGGCGATGTCAGCCGGGCTCAAGCCATCAGGAACCTGCAGATTCTTCTTGCCCACGAGCGATGCCTCGACGGGCGCGGCAGTGTAAGCGTTCTCGAACTCGTTGCCGGCGTCGCCGTAGACAGCCGTCGCCGTCAGGGTACCATCGCCGTTATCGACGACGGTCACATACGCGTCAATTGCCGCCGCGGCAGCGCTCACGCCCGCGGGCAGCTCGCCGGTCTGCTCGGCAGCGATGTAATGAATGGTCCATGTAGGCTTGTCCGAGTTGGCGTCAAACGATGCCTTGTCCTCCTCGACCAGCTTGGCAAGCGACTTGGTCGTGTACGTCAGCGGACCAAACTCAACCTTGCCACTCTTGTTGGTTGCATTTAGCAGGTCCTCGTCGTGCCCCGCATAGCTCAATGTGAACTTGAATTCGTCATCGGCCATCGGGCGCCCCGCGAGCGTCTTGGTAGCCTCAAGAGTCAGCGGGGTTTCCGTCTTGGCGCTATAGATGTTCTTGAACTCGGTCTCGCCCGAGATCTTTTCAACGTCAGCCTTAAGCCCACCCGCGGCATTAACCGCCACGGTCACCTTGAACGTGGCAACGTTATCGCTGTAGGTGATGCCATCAATGGTTTGACCAGCATTCTTCTCGCTGACCTTGTAGACATACGTGCCGGGCTTGTCATAGGTAATCTCGCCGAAGCTGATAGCGGCCTTGCCCTTATCATCCAGAACGGCATTGGTCACAGTCGTGGTCGCAGTCGTGGTCACGGTCGCGGGCATCGGGGCGTCGCCCTCGGACGTCAGGACAAACTCAAACTTATCTTCATCCGTCCAGTCGCGGCCCTCGAGCACCTTGGTCAGGCCAAACTTCGCCTTGGTATCCACCGTTGCCGGCGTCATGTCAAAGCTGATCTTGCCGTTGTTGCCCAGATGCGAATACACGCGCGTAGAAGACGCAACGGAAGAAAGGTCATTCCACGTGGGGTTAAGCACGTCGCGCGCGGTCTCGGTCTTGTTGCCGCCTACCTCCACATCGTCCTTGGTGGTATGCAGCTGGTCGATATAGGCAAGGCGCGCGGTTCCCTTGTTAAAGGACCAGTAGCCGTCCTCTTTGACCAGAGCGCCGTCGTAGTTGGCGATCTCGTGCCCCTTAAATGTCACAACGGCGTAGTCGTCCTTCGGCTTGCCGCTTGCGTCCTTTGCCACAAACTCGTCCTTGTAGTAATAGACGTCGTTGCCCTGCGGCTTTACCGTCGTGCGCTGGGTGCATGCCTCGTCCGTGTAGATAGGCGTGACCTTTTGGAAGTAATAGTAGCTGTTGGTATCGGAGGGCTCAAACTCGGCGACAACATCGCCCAGCTCGCCGCCCGACCACTTGTTGGCCAGGAAGTAGACCGTCTGGTTGTCGGCACCCTTGTGCGCGTCGATATAGTCCTTGAGCCCGTCTACCTTATCTGGTGTAAACAGGTTGTTACGCGCGTCGTCCTTGACGCTCGAAGTGTATTTAATCTGAATAGGCTTGATGTCATTGAGCGACGTGTGCTCAAAAATCCCCTTTTCCATGTCCACGTGATAGTTAATCAACGGAATCAGCGATGCGGGAATCTTGACAGTCACGATATCGCCCTGCTGCGCGTTGTCAGAACGCGCGACGGTGATGACCAGGTCCTTGGCAATACCCGAAAACTCATATGTGTCCACATTGCCCTTGGTGGTCTTGGTCACCTTGTCAATGGTTTCGCCATTAATCTGAGCGCTGATAAACTCATCGACCTGCATGAAGTCGCCCAGCTCATCACTAAAGGTGATGTAACCGGACTTGTTAGCATAGCCATCCTCTGTCTGGGTGGGATAGCCCTTGCCCGAGGTGATAGTGCTCGAGATATCATCAAAAACCTTCTTGAGCTCATCGGCGTTCGACGCAGCCTTGTAGAAGTCGGAATTCTCGGCGCGTTTACCAAGCTCATTGGTTTTGTAGGACGTGGCGTTTGGATAGTTGCTCGACACGGCGTGCATGAACCTGTTTTCTTTGCTTGCCTTGTTAATGGCCTGATCCGGGTTCGCACCGCTAAAGATGCCGATGGTGTAGATGGTGGCGCCTTTATCTTTCATGGTCTTGGCGGCGGCTATGGCTTTGTCGGCAACCGTAGAGCTAAAGCCACTGTAGTTCGTAGGCGATCCGTCGGTAAAAAACACGACGACTTTCTGGGCATCCGTGCGGCCCGACATGTCGCGAGCAAGCTCAAGGCCGTAATCAGCCTGCGTGGCGCCGTTAGGCTCGATGGAGTTGACCGTTTCCTTAAGGCTCGTTGCGTCAACACCGACACACGGCGTCAGCCCCTTCATGGTCTGCGAGTAGTTGTACTTGTTTCCATTTTCGCGATACGTATCGTTGCCGATTTCGTCCTTCTTCTTGCCCGCGAACTTAACGATGGCAACCTGATGCCGTTTGTTCTTATCATTGATGCTCTTGTTTTGCTCGACAATGGTATCGATAAAACTGTTCGCGGCGGACTTGAGTGCATTGATGCGCGTAGTGGACCCTTCGCCCATATCGTCACTCATCGAACCGGAGGCATCGAGCACGAGAACGATATCGAGCGGTTTAGTGACCAGCGACGTTGTATCAGAGGTCGAAGAGATCGTGGAAAGCGTCGTCACAAAGTCAGACTTTTCGTCCTCTGCGGGCTCGACCGTCTTGTCCGTCCAGATTCGGCCTACATAACGTGTCGTCTGATCCTGCTCGCCGCCCGACGCCCAGTATTGCCAACGGCTGGTGGTGTCAGGATCGACTATCTTATTGCTCACCGTCGGTCCGTCCATTCCGGTGCTGGACCTGGCGTTGGCCTCGGGCAGCATGGCAAATGCTGCGGCCGGCAGTACCAGCACTACGGCCAGTATCACCGACAGGAGGCCCCTCGTGTACCTACTCATCGCGTCTCCCTTCTCGCAGGCTCAAACCTTGCATCAGCCTAAAGTTACGGAATGAGACACAATTTGGGCAGGTGACACACGTTCCAGATTTGGTTTTGAGCGTGAGACAAATGTCTCACCAAAGTTGAGACACGAGGGTTTTCGCAGGAAAATGGGTGCGACTCAAGATGGACAGGGCAAAAGGACCCGTTTTCCTCCATCCCCGAAGGTGGCAGTCGATGGCGCTCGCCACGAAATCGGCCCATCTACTACGTTTGACCCGATACCCCTGACCATAGCCGCGTTTCATGAAAAACCGCAGGCGTTTTACCTGCGGTTTTGTTTTTGCGTTGTTCGCCATGGTTGAGGATAGCAGCCTAAACGTAGTAGATGGGCCCCTTTCGTGGCGGCCCCCTACGCACAAAAGTGCCGCCACGGAGAAGGGAGACGTCTCCGTGGCGGCTGGGGGTGGGGGGGTGGGGGCTATGTTCTGGCTCCCCGCCGGCCGCCCGGGGCCTTTTGGCCCCGGGCGCTGCCAGCGTGCCTAGCGCTTACGGATACCCCAGACCAGAGCTCCGACGCCGGCCATGGCGATGACGAACGCCATGAGCAGTGCGGCTGCTTGCTGGTCACCCGTGGTGGGCAGGAAACCCTTGACCGTCTTGACGATGTTCGTCACGGTCTTGGGCGTGCCGGGACCGGGCGTCGGCACGGGCGTCTCGGGCTTCTTGTACGTGTTGTTGAACACGATACCCTCGACGCTCTTGTCGCCCTTGGTAAAGGCGATGTTCGCCTTGAGGTTGCCCTCGCCGTCATCGACCACATTGACGGTCGCGGTAAAGACGGACTTGTCGTAGGTCATACCGGCCTCGTCGCCCTTGACCTCGCTGATGGTGTAGACGTACGTACCAGGCTCGTCGTACTCAAACTTGTCGAAGCTAATCTTGCCGTCGGCATCGTTGGTGACGGTGGACTCGGCGTCCTCGCCAACGAGCTTAAAGCTAAACTCGTCCTTCTTGAGCTCGCGTCCCTCGAGCACCTTGATGGCGCCGATGGAGACCTGCGTGGGCATGGCATGATACTTGTTGGTAAAGCCAGCCGACTCGGTGGTTCCCTCGAGCTTGTGCGTCGCGGTCAGCGTGCCGTCGCCGTTGTCAGAGACGGTGGTCACGACGGTGTAGGTCGTGCCGTCATAGGTGACGCCCTTGTACAGGCCGAGCGCGTTGGGGCAAGCTTCGCGCAGCGTGTACGTGTGCGTGCCGGGCGCCTCGTAGCGGATCGGGCTCAGCGTAACGTTGCCGTTGGCGTCGTTGGTGCCATGAGCGACAGTCACGCCGTCCTCGAGCAGCTCAAACGTGAACTCTCCAGCTGCAAGGTCGCGTCCGGTCAGACGCTTGACCGTCTTGACCTGATCGGTAACGGAAGAATCGGTGGGTGCCACGCCGTAGGTGTTGGTGAACGTGAAGTCCGCACCGTCGTCGCCGTCGCGCACGACACTTAGATGTCCGGCACCGTCGTCAGTCACGGTGTAGGAAACCTTGCGCGTGGCGTTGGCGTCGTTGGTCACGCCAGGGGCGCTACCGGACTCGGTCACTGTGTAGGTAA
>CALBUZ010000069.1 GCA_937969105.1 uncultured Collinsella sp.
GGCGACCACCGAGATCTACACTCTTTCCCTACACGACGCTCTTCCGATCTTGCGCGATTGCATAGTGATAACACGCCGCATTCATATTGCCCCCTTGAAATGCTCGGTATATACTATCCAAGCATTTAATTTATCCCAATGCGCAATTGCGGGCATCGCCAAGTGGTAAGGCATCAGCTTCCCAAGCTGACACTCGCGGGTTCGAGTCCCGTTGCCCGCTCCATTCGAATTTCAGGCACGGTAACGTTTCGTTACCGTGCCTTTTTCAATAAAGTGCCGGGACTCGAACCCGCCAGGGTGCGAGCGTTAAATAAACGCGAAGCGTTTATAGCGAGCAGGCAAGGTCGCCGATAGGCGACCGCAGCCGGTGCGTATTTGCGAAGCAAATACGCAGACGTCCCGTTGCCCGCTCCACCGAGCGCGGAAGACCTCGGGACGGCCAATTCAACAAAGTCTTCCTCCGCGGCTTCGTGAGGCCGAGGGGCTCGCCTGAAGCCGGTGCGAATTTGCTTCGCAAATACACGGACGTCTTCATGGCCGCTCCAATTCCAAAATGTTAGGTTAATGCCTACTGCCCATACTTGCACCCGCGCACGGTACAATGGTTGGGTTACGACCAACGTGCCAATAACCAAAAAGGAGCCGCTATGATCGATCGCTATACCCGCCCGGAGATGGGACACATCTTCTCCCTCGAGAACAAGTACGCCATTTGGCAGGAGATTGAGGTCCTGGCCTGCGAGGCTCAGGCGGAGCTCGGCAAGATCGGTATTTCCAAAGAAGAGGCCCAGTGGATTCGCGACCACGCCAACTTTGAGAAGGCGAAGGTTGACGAGATCGAGGAGGTCACGCGCCATGATGTCATCGCCTTCCTGACCAACATGAAGGAGTACATCGACGCCGATGTTCCCGAGGGCGAGCCCAAGCCTAGCCGCTGGGTTCACTACGGTATGACCAGCTCCGACCTGGGTGATACGGCTCTGTGCTATCAGCTTACTCAGGCGTGTGACCTGATTATCGAGGACGTCAAGAAGCTCGGCGTGATCTGCAAGCGTCGTGCCTTCGAGGAGCGCAATACGCTCTGCGCCGGCCGCACCCATGGCATCCATGCCGAGCCGATGACCTTCGGTATGAAGTTTGGCTCTTGGGCATGGGAGCTCAAGCGCGATCTCGATCGTCTTGAGGACGCTCGCAAGAACGTTGCCTTCGGTGCCATCTCCGGTGCCGTCGGCACCTACAGCTCCATCGAGCCGTTCGTCGAGGAGTACGTTTGCGAACACCTGGGCCTGGTCCACGATCCGCTGTCCACACAGGTCATCAGCCGCGATCACCACGCCTACCTTGCCGGCGTGCTTGCCACTACGGCGGCCACCTGCGAGCGCATCGCGACCGAGGTCCGCAACCTGCAGAAGACCGATACGCTCGAGGCCGAGGAGCCCTTCCGCAAGGGCCAAAAGGGCAGCTCCGCCATGCCGCACAAGCGCAACCCCATCACCATGGAGAAGGTCTGCGGCCTGTCGCGCGTCGTGAAGTCCAACGCTCAGGTCGCCTTTGACAACGTTGCCCTGTGGCACGAGCGCGACATTTCGCACTCTTCCGCCGAGCGTGTCGCCCAGGCCGATAGCTTCATCGCGCTCGACCACATGTTCCAATGCCTTATCCGCGTTATCGACGGCCTGCAGCTGTATCCGGCCCGCATGATGGCCAATCTCAACAAGACTCGCGGCCTCATCTTCTCCTCCAAGGTCCTGCTGGCCCTCGTCGATACGGGCATCACCCGCGAGGATGCCTATGCCATCGTGCAGGAAAACGCCATGGCCATCTGGCACGAGGTGCAGGATTGTGTCTCCGGCCCCACCTTTAAGGAGCGTCTCGAGGCCGATCCGCGCTGCACCGTCAGCCAGGAGAAACTCGATGAGATCTTTGATCCGTGGGACTTCCTCACCCGCATCGATACGGTCTTCGACCGCCTGGAGCAGCTAAGCTTCGAGTAGGGTTAACCTAATTCGACCGCTTGCGGACGCATTTCAACCTTTGGCGCCTTGCCCGTCTCGGGCGAGGCGCTTTTTTACTGTCGTATAAGCCCCCGGTAATAAAATGAACTCTCACTGCTGTTTCGATGAAAGGAGGCACGTGCCCAGACGCATCAAGCGGGCCGCCATCGTCTCGCTCGTGTTCATACTCCTTGTTGCCGTCTGTGCGGGCGCCCTGACGTATACCGTTCGAAGCAGTTCTTCCTCCTCGAATGAAGCCGACAAAGATCTCCCGGTACTCAAAATCGGCGTTACGGATAACGACCCCTATGTGTATGTCGATACCACGGGCGATTACGCCGGTATCGATATCGACATCGCCCGCGAGGCCTGCAAACGCGTGGGGATCAAGCCACAGTTTGTCGATATTGACTGGAACGATCGCGACCGGCTGCTCAAAAACGGTGATATCGATTGCCTGTGGTGTGATTATTCTCCCTGTTATCGCGAGGATAAGTATTGCTGGACCGAGCCGTATCTAACCGTGACGGTCTCGGTTGCCGCCAAGAAAACGAGTGGCATCAATTCCTTGGCGCATCTCGATGGAAGCAAGACCATCGCGGTGATTGCGGGTTCGGTGAGCGAACGCCGATTGCTCGCAGGGGATCTGGAAATCTCGCCGGACGTGCAAATCAAATCATATGGTTCTGCCGAGCTCTGCAAAGCCGCCCTCGCCAAAGGGTATGTCGACTGTTGGATGGCGGACGTTCAATCGCTTGATCGACTCGTCGCCCAGTATCCCGGCGTTTATCGTGTGTTTGCCGACAACGTTATGACGGTTGACCTGGGCGTTGCATTTGATGTTGCCTATGAGGGGGAGTGCGTCAAAAACCTCAATACCGCGCTGTTCGACATGGATCGAGACGGCACGATTGACCGTATTGTGGACAATTACAAGGCGGGGGCGACGACGGGCGGGCAAGGAGCGGAATCATGACAAATGACAAGCACCGCTTGCGTCGAAAGACTCTGACCGTCATGGCTGTCGGCGTTATTGTCAGCGCTGTCTTATTAGGCCTGTTGTATGCGGTTGGAACCCATCGCTGCCTCGAAAAAACGCTTGGGTTTGGTCAAGAAACCATGGTGTTTTTGGAAAACGCTTGCGAAAAATATGACCGCTACGAACAGGGGAGAAAAATCGAGACGACACACGATTTGCTCGCCGCGGTCGAATCGTTTGCGACGTTCCTGTCCTCTGATCGCGTTGAGGTCAACAACGACCTTATCGAGCAATTTGTCCATGCCGAGAACCTTTCGGGGTTGATGGTCATGGACTGCGATGGCCATATGGCTGCCCACTACGACATCGATGGTCGCGATCCGCTCATGTTGTGGCGAGAGGAGCTGGCCTGTTCGCCGGTCGCATCGATGTATCAAGGTTCCAAAGTGTCCTACTCAACTGTCGTTGAGCGCCGTGGTGTCGTTTTTGCCGTCTGCGCTGTCCCGTATGGCGACGGCGTTGCCCTGGCATACCGCTCACTTGTTTCCGATACGGCGGACGACTATTCATATGCCATAGCCGACGTGCTTTCGAACAGCACCTTCCACCAGGGCCCCACGGTGCTTGTTATGGAGGATGCGGAGATTGTCTCATCCAACAGTGCCGATGCTGACGTGTCGCTCGCCCGACTCCTCACCAGCGCAGGGGTTGAGTGGAAAGACGACGGCCTGACGCCCATCGAATATCGAGGAGACAAATGGTACGCCGTGCGTGCGGCATATAAGGACTACCGCCTGTTTGCGCTATATCCCAAATCTGAGGTCATGTCTGACAGGATTTCATTTGTCGCCGCCGGCGTCTTGGTGTGCCTTGCGTTTTGGGTCGTGGTACTGTTGGCTCGAAATATCGTTGACCACCGCAATTTGGTCGAAAAGGATAAATAGCTCGGCATTATCAATGCCATAAGCGCCATCACGATTCGACCCTCCTTTTGCATCTCGACACCCTCGAGATCGAGGGAATCAATATGTCGCCGGCGATAGCGAAGATATTTGCCGAGCACAACGAGGCATATGACTTTATGGACACGGTCTGCCGGGATATCGTGAGCCCCGAAAGCCGCGAAGCGGTTGTGGGACTCGTAGATATAAGTACGCTTCGTGAACGTATGGAGGGCGTACCGTACTTGGCTGCCGAGGTGCGAGATTGTCGAGGTGCTTGGTACTCGCTACAGGTTGTCCCCCAGCATCGCGATGAGCAAGGCCGGCTGGAGTCGGTCGTCGTGGCGACGCACAACATATCGATGATCAAGCATGCCGAGGAGCTGTCATACCAAGATAAACTGACGGGGCTTCGCAACCGCAACTATCTGGAATCGCGTGGAGATAGCCTGGTAAACGAGGACTTGCCAGTGAGCGTGATTATGGTGGACTGTAATTATCTCAAGCGGACCAACGACATTTATGGTCACGAGATGGGGGATGAACTGCTGCGACGGACGGCGTCCGTGCTGCGGCGGGTGGCTGGTGCGGATTACCTGCCGATGCGCGTTGGCGGCGACGAGTTTTTGCTGGTTTGCCCCCATACTGACAACGAGTCTGCGCTCGGGCTGGAACAGGATCTTCGTCTCGGTCTTGCCGCGGTAAGCGATGAGACCCTGACGGTCAGCGCATCGATTGGCGTGGCGACCGTCGAGACGGCTGGAAATAAGCTGGCCGATGTATATCGCGTCGCCGACCACAATATGTATCGGGAGAAGCGCATGGTCCACGTACAGGGTGCGGACTGCTAATCTTGCCCCCGCCAGTCCAAGCATCGTAGGATGTTGAATCGGTGCTTGCGATAATAAGTCGGTCCAGGCGGGGATAATAGACGTCTGAAATTTCTTTCTGAGAGGGGATCTCAATGATTAGTTTTGACTACAAGCCTCAGGGTGTATGCTCTCGCAATATTCACCTCAATCTCTCTGACGATGGCAGCAAGGTGTTGGGCGTCGAGTTTACCGGCGGCTGCGATGGCAACCTCAAGGCCATCTCCAGGCTGGTCGAAGGCGCTCCCGCCGATCGCGTAATCGAGGTTCTCGCCGGTAATACCTGCGGTATGAAAAAGACCTCTTGCGCCGATCAGCTTACGCGCGCTATCGAGGCCGCTCGCGCAGAGATCGCCTAATGAGCATCGCTGATCGCTTTAAGAATGGAATAACGCGTCGAGGTTTTGTGCTGGGTGGCGCCGCTACCGGTGCTGCTGCCGTACTGGCCGGTTGCTCGAAAAAAACGGGCACCAGCGACGATGCCGCTGGCGAGCCGCAGGTTATCAAGGACGATTCGAAGATTGTCTCGATCACTGATGAGTACGAAGCTGTTGATATCGATCTTGAGCCCGCGGCCTCGTGGACGCTGCCGCTGGGCACGCTGCTGTACTACTGCGATGGCGACTACGCCGCCGCGATGATGGCGCCTGCTTCTGCCCTGCATGCCAATACGCTTGGTGTGCTCAACCTGGGCGATGGCTCGCTTACCACACTTATCGAGGATCCCATTGAGGGAACCGGTTATGCGTTTTACGACGTTCGCGCGGGTGATGGCGTGTTCGCATGGGTCGAGATGAACTTTGCCAATGCGTCTTGGAAACTCTATGCGCAAAACCTTGCAGGCTCCTCCCTTACCGGCAACGCTGTCGAGCTCGACCGCGGCGGCGAAAACTACGATCCGCCGCTCTTCACAGCGTATGGGTCGTCGGTCATCTGGTATAAGATGCCTTCGTCCGGCGGCACCAAGACGAGTAACGATTCGTACTGCTACCGTCAGTCGCCCAGCGAGTCCAAGCCTGAGACTATTTGGAAGTCGACGGGCCGTTTCGCATCCGCCCCGCGTGTGAGCGACGGCATCCTGACCATCTCGCCCCGCGTGCACAATGATGAGGGCGTCTATTACGGTATGACGGCGATCGACCTGACTGACGGCAACAACACGAAGCGAGCTCAGCTGGTGCTTCCTTCGTCGGTTTCGCCTTTCGAGGCCGTGTATATGGGAGACACCTTCGTGTTCTCCATTGAGGCGACGTATAGCGGTGTGGGTGGCCTGGGCAATATGGGCACCTATATCGGTAACGAGGGCGGGCCGTACCTCTTCCTTTCGCGTGAGCCGCTCGCGTGCGCTGCGGGAAGGAAAAACAAATACCTGGTTAAAGTTCAGGCGTCGCATTTTTTGATTGACACTTCGGCTAAGACCTACGGCTCGCTTCTGTCGCCCGACCGAGCCTTGGAGTATGGCGATTATCCTGCTACGGCGGGTAAATCGAACTCGTTCTTAACGTACGCAACGGTGCGTAACAGCCAAGGAATTCCCGAGACGGTTACCGCTCGCTTGTTCTCTCTTTAGTCTCCGAGGGGTTAAAAAGGCGTCGACAGGGGAATAAGCGCGTTGTGACTATGAGTACCGCCCGCCGAGCTATCGCGCCCATGCGATACCCGGTGGGCTCAGGTGCGTTAAAATGAGCTTGTTCTTAGCTAATTGAGACAGGGGGGCCGTGTTATGGCTTCAGATGCAAAAAAGATTCTGCTGGTCGAGGATGAGAAGGCAATCCGTGACGCTGTCGCTGCCTATCTCGAGCGCGAGGGCTATTGGGTTGTGGGCGTGGGCGACGGCCAGTCCGCTATCGAGGAGTTCGAGAAGCATCAGTTCGACCTGGTCGTGCTCGACCTCATGCTCCCTAAGATTCCCGGCGAGCGCGTTTGCCGCACCATTCGCGATACCTCGGATGTCCCCATCATTATGCTGACGGCCAAGGGCGAGATCGAGGACCGTATTATCGGCCTCGAGCTCGGAGCCGACGACTACCTGATCAAGCCGTTTTCGCCGCGCGAGCTTGTCGCGCGCGTGCGCGCTTTGTTCCGCCGTGCCCACCAGGCCGATGAGCCGGCCGTCGAGGTGCTCGACTTTGGCGATCTGGTCATTGACATCTCGGGCCACAAGATTTTGGTCGAGGGCAAGGAAGTCGACCTGACGGCTTCCGAGTTCAAGCTGCTCACCACGCTTGCCCGTCACCCCGGCCGCGTCTACAACCGCATGGAGCTGGTCGAGAAAGTGCTCGGCTACGACTTTGAGGGTTACGAGCGCACCATCGACAGCCACGTGAAGAACCTTCGCGCCAAGCTGGGCGACGACCCCAAGAAGCCCAAGTGGCTCTACACCGTTCACGGTGTCGGCTACCGCTTCGAGGCTCCGACCAAGACCGATAAGTCGGACGAGAAATAAAGGAAATCACATATGACACCTGCGCGCTTTGAAATCGGGCAAAAGCATAAGCAGGAGAACGAGGCGGGTTCCAAGGCTAGTTGGAACACGCCTCGTTCCGATTCACGGCCAACGATGAGCTATCCCTCGCGCATGGCCCTAGCTTTTGCCCTGACATCGCTCATGACGGTATTGGTACTGGTGGGCGTAGTCTCCGTTGTATGGGGCACGGTTTTTACGGATTACACGCGCTCCAATATTGTCGAAATCGCCAATTCCGCTGCCGATAAGTTGGCAACGTCATATGAGGAAAACGGTTCTTGGACTGCGGGCGAGCTGCGCACGGTCGCGACATCGAGTTTGGTGTCCGACGATCTGGGCATGCAGGTTGTCAATAAAAAGGGCGTCATCGTCTACGACGACTCGTGGCCCTCGGCAAGCGCTACTGCCGATGTGCGCGAAAATCAGGCGACGACTGACGATACGAGCGGAAAGAGGGCGTCGCACAGCCCAGTCTCGTCTGCTCCCACCGATTCCAATAGTGTTGCCAACGTTGAGATCGTGACGTCCTCCGGCGAGCACGTGGGTCAGGTCAAATTGTGGGCGGTTGGCTCCGATGCCCTGCTCACCAGGGCAGACTCAGCATTCAGAGAGAAGACCTTTAACGCCATGGCCCTTGCCGCGGTTGTGGCCGTCTGCATCTCGGTCGTTATCGGAGCGCTCGTGTCGCGCATGCTCACCAAGCCGATTCATCGTATTACCAGCACCGCCAAGCAGATTCGCGATGGCGACCTGTCCGCTCGTACGGGCTTGCGCGGCGATGATGAAATCGATCAGCTGGGAGAGACCTTCGACGAGATGGCCACCTCACTCGAGAAGGACATGAAGCACGAGAAGCGCCTGACTTCCGATGTGGCTCATGAGCTGCGCACGCCGCTCATGGCAATGCTTGCAACGGTCGAGGCCATGCAGGACGGCGTGTACCCCACCGACGACGAGCATCTGGAGACAGTCGCATCCGAGACACGTCGTCTGGCCCGTCTGGTGCAGCAGATGCTCGACCTGTCGCGCATGGAAAACAGTACCGCGCCGCTCAACCTGGAGCCGGTGGATATGGTGCCGTTTGTGCGTTCGATTGTGAACGGCCAGGAGCGCCTGTTTGCCGACCGCGACCTGCGCTTGCGCTTTGCAGATGAGACGCAGGGCCACGATGACGTTGTCGAGGCAGATCCCGATATGATCACGCAATGCGTCATCAACCTCATGAGTAATGCCATGCGCTATACCCCCGAGGGCGGATGGGTCGTGGTGTCGGTGCTCAGTGACCGTAAACACGTCGATATTGCGGTCTCGGACACGGGCATTGGAATCGCCAAGGAAGACCTGTCGCGTATTTTCGGACGTTTTTGGCGTGCCGACGCCAGTCGCGCCCGCGAGGCGGGCGGCCTGGGCGTGGGCCTCGCCGTGACCAAGCAGATTGTCGAGCGTCATCATGGCTACATATCCGTGGAGTCGGAGCTTGGAAAGGGTACGACTTTTACGATTCATCTGCCTCGCGAGCACACGGCGGACGCGGCATCTACTACAATGGAGCACTAGCTTTTCGCTATTCGGTGAAGGAGGGGTTTCGTCCCTGCCGCTCCGAGTTTGCGAAAACGTGCGGGGAAGAACCCGCATTACTGTCGTATTTAGGTAAGGAGTGACTCACGTGACAACGATGGAGCGTCGTCCGGATTCCCGTGGCAAGGTTCGTGATATCTATGATGCCGGTGAAAACCTGCTGATGGTCGCCACCGACCGCATTTCTGCGTTCGACTTCATTCTTCCCGACGAGATTCCGTTTAAGGGAGAGGTACTCAACCGCATCTCGGCATTCTGGTTCGATAAGTTTGCCGACATCGTTCCCAACCACCTCGTCTCCATCGACCCGGCGGATTTCCCCGAGGAGTTTGCCGAGTATCGTGACTATCTCGCAGGCCGCGCCATGCTGGTCAAGAAGGCCCAGACGATTCCTATCGAGTGCATCGTCCGCGGCTATCTGACCGGTTCGGGCAAGAAGACCTATGACGAGAACGGCACCGTCTGCGGCATTCAGCTGCCCGAGGGCCTGACCGAGGCCTCCAAGCTTCCCGAGCCGCTGTTCACGCCGTCCACGAAGGCCGAGATCGGCGACCACGACGAGAACATTTCGTTCGAGCGTTGCTGCGAGATCGTGGGTGAGGACATTGCCACGCAGATTCGCGACCTGTCTCTCAAGATTTACAAGGCCGCTGCCGAGTATGCCGCGACTCGAGGCATCATCATCGCCGACACCAAGTTCGAGTTCGGTGTCATCGATGGCAAGGTCACGCTGATCGACGAGTGCCTCACGCCCGACTCCAGCCGTTTCTGGCCTGCCGCCAGCTACGAGGAGGGCAAGATCCAGCCCAGCTACGACAAGCAATTCGTCCGCAATTGGCTCAAGGCCAACTGGGATATGACGGGGGAGACTCCGCACCTGCCCGCCGAGGTCATCGATGGCACGTCCGAGCGCTATCGCGAGGCCTTCCAGATCATCACGGGCTCCCAGTTCACAAGCATGAAGGAGAACGCGTAAGTGAGTACCCGTAGCGCCACGAACAAGCGCACGCAATCCCGCGAGGTTACCGGGGTTGCGCGCAAGTCCGCCGCATCCGCTAAGCCCGCCCGTCAGGCAGCGAGCTCTGTTCACGTCGTGCCGGCATCATCCAAGGCACGCCGTAAAGAGCTCGAGAAGGGCGAAAACCTGGAAGGCCTTTCCAAGGAGGAAAAACGCGCCCGCAAGGCCAAGCAGCGCGCCCGCGAGGATCGCATCTACACGGTGTCGAATATCCTTCTCAAGCAGGATGAGGACTACACCAAGCGCCGCCGTATCTGGTGGGCTGTGCTCGCTATCGGCATGGTGCTCATCGTGGCAATTGGGGCTTCGCTCTACTTCGCTCCCGGCGGCACGGTATCCAGTCCCGTCCAGATGGTCGGCATCGTTTTGTCCTATGTCATCATTCTGGGTGACTTTATCTACGACTTCGTTCGTATTCGTCCCCTGCGCAACATGTACCGCACGCAGGCCGAGGGCATGTCCGAGAACAAGCTCAACGCTCTTATCGAGCGCTCGGCTGCCGAGGAGGACAAGAAGGACTCCAAGAAGAAGTAGCGTTTGCATACATACTTATCGCTAAGATATAAGGCGCGTCGTTTTTGCGGCGCGCCTTTTTACTGTTCTATAGATAGATGGAGTGGCACATGATTCGAGCTGCCCTGACGGTTGAAGAAGCTCTGGAGGGTATGAAGGCCCTGGAGCCCAAGATTAAAAACTATGCGCGTCTGGTTGTCCGCAAGGGCGTAAACGTCAAGCCCGGCCAGGAGGTTGTCGTTCAGTCTCCGGTCGAGTGCGCACCCTTTGCCCGCGTGGTGGCCGCGGAGGCCTATGCTGCCGGCGCTGGTCACGTGACGGTCATTTGGGCCGATGATGCCGTGACAAGGCTTGCGTACGAGCATGTCGATAAAAGCTATTTTGAGCAGACGCCCGAGTGGAAGCGCCTGCAGTTGGATTCCCTGGCCCAGGACGGTGCCTGCTTTATCTTTATCGAGGGTGCGGACCCTGCAGCTCTCAAGGGTATCGATCCCGCCAAGCCCGCCGCGGCTTCCAAGGCAAGGAACACGCAGTGCAAGGTCTTCCGCCGTGGACTGGACTACAACATCAACCCGTGGTGCATCGCCGGCGCGCCGGTCGTGGCTTGGGCGCGCGAGGTGTTCCCGGGAGACGCCGATGAGGTTGCAATCTATAAGCTGTGGAATGCAATTCTGCACACCGCTCGTGCCGATGGCCAGGACCCAGAGAGCGACTGGGAGTTTCATGACGCGGCGTTCGAAAAGAACCTGCGTTTCCTGAACGACAATCGTTTTGACCACCTGCATTACACCGCGGCAAATGGAACCAATCTGACGATTGGCATGACGAAAGGTCACGAGTGGGCCGGCGGCAAGGGCAAGACGCCCGATGGGCATCCCTTCTTCCCCAACATCCCCACCGAAGAGGTCTTCACCTCGCCTGATCGTATGCGTGCCGACGGTATCGTGTATTCGGCTATGCCGCTCATTCATCACGGTAACAAGGTTGACGATTTTTGGATTAAGTTCGAGGGCGGCCGCGTGGTGGACTACGACGCTCGCGTGGGCAAGGCGACGCTCGCGAGCATTATTGACACCGATGAAGGTGCCGCTCATCTGGGTGAGGTTGCGCTCATTTCCAAGAACACTCCGATCCGCGAAAGCGGCGTTCTGTTCTATGACACGCTCTATGACGAGAACGCCAGCTGTCACCTTGCGTTGGGTGTTGGTTTCCCTGAATGCATCGAAGGCGGGTACGACATGTCCAAAGAGGAGCTCCTGGAGCATGGCGTTAACGTCTCGAGCACGCATGTCGACTTTATGATTGGCACGGACGATATCGATATTACGGGCATTACGCCTGATGGACGTGAAGTTGTGATTTTCCAGAACGGCCAATGGAGTTGGGAATAGTCCCAGACCGTGGTACAATGCCACCCGCGGGCCGTTAGCTCAGCTGGCAGAGCAGGGGACTTTTAATCCCAAGGTCCAGGGTTCGAACCCCTGACGGCCCACCATAGAAAAGAAAGCGATCGACTTCGGTTGGTCGCTTTTTTGTTGTCAAGGCATGGGTTCGAACCCGTCGGGGCGCGGAGCTGAGTAAACGCGTGAGCGTTTGCCAGCGCAGCGCGCAAGGCGCGAAGCGCCGCAGCGGCCGCCTGCGAAGCAGGCTGACCCCCTGACGGCCCACCAAAGTATGTTAAAGCGACTGGCTTCGGTTGGCCGTCTTTTTTGTTGACCTTTCATGGGGTCGAACCCGAAAGGGCGCGGATTTGAGTAATCTACACCGTGATTCCCTTAGGGAAAACACGCTTAAAGCCCCGTAATCGTGTTCTCCTTGCGGGAATCCTGCTTACGGGGCTCGATGCATGTTGAGAAATTGTGATCAAACTCAAAGTGAGAATCGATTTAGTCTGCTCGATAGTGCGATCCGAGGCTTTCGGTCCGTGCGCGCATGGCTTTGACCATTTCCTGTGCTAGTTGAATCTGCGATTGCAAGCGGGCGAGGGCCGCGACTTCGCTGTCCTGGGCTTTCTGTGTGCTCGAGGTCGTTGCCTCCGTCTTCAAGCCCTCAAGCTCGTGTAGTGCCTCGTATAGGCCCGTCTCGGTGCGGTTGATCATGCAATGGGTGCTCATCGCGTGCTTAAGGCTGCGGGTCAGGCGTTCGGCGTCTGTTGCGGCAATGCCATACTGTAGGAGGGCGATATCCGCCTTTGAGTCCACCTCAGGTGCATTCTGTGCTGCTTGGGCCGCCGATGCGCCCGCGATGCGCCCAAATACGATGCCGTTGGCGCTTGACAAGCCACCAATGCGATCGGCGCCGTGCATGCCGCCTGTCGCCTCGCCGCAGGCATAGAGGCCTTCGACGCCCGTGAAGGCTGTCTTGTCGATTTTGATACCGCCGTTGGCGGCGTGGGCATACATCGCCACGCGCATCTCGTCGGTCGGCGCGATGCCGTGCTCGTCTTGCAGCCAGGTGGCAAAGGTCTGCACAAACTCAGGGACGTCCTCGTGGGGGAAGTCGTAGTGGAGCGCGAGGCCTTCGGCGCCTGCTTGATCGATGGCAAGATCGATAGCGCGGGAGGCCAAGCGCGAAGTGAAGGGTCCATATCCGGAGCGTTGCTCAAGCAGATCGTCCAACTTGTCGTCGGCGATATCGACCGGCTGGTCTACATGTACGTAGCGCCAGGTCTTCTCGTTAAAGACAAGGTTGCGCTTGGGCTCGATGAAGCCCGGCATCATCTGCATGAACTCTATATTAGTGAGCGTTGCGCCGTGTGCCAGTGCGATGGCCTGCGAGGAGCTGAGCACGTCTGCCGAAGTGAGGCTGCGCTCGAACAGTCCGCCCGTGCCTCCGGCGGCGATGATAGTGGCCTTGGCTGCCATAGGCACGAGATGCTCGTTTGCACGGTCATAGAGCACTGCGCCGACAATCTTTCCGTTCGCATCCTCAACAAGGTCGATAAGTTCGTGGCGGGGGAACAGGCGAATGCCAAGCAACTCGATTTGGGCCGTACACGCGTCCTCAAGCGGCTTGCGGGTGAGGCCGCGCCACATACGCGTCTTATGGTCAAAGCAGGGGATAAACTGCTTCTGCTGGGCGCTCTCAGCACTTTGCGGACGCTGGAGCTCAACACCTAGATCCTGCTCGAGCCATTGGATGGCCTGAGGAATACCGTGGACAAACGTCTGGACGAGCATAGGGTCGGCAACGCCGCCGCCGACGGTCTGGATGGTGTCGATGAGGTCCTGCTCGTCGTCTTCGTCGACGGGTCCAATAAGGCCGAGGCCCCAGGTGCCCGGGAAGAAGCTCGATCCACTCATAGTCTTGCCGGCGCTTGCCACAGTGACGGTTGCACCCGTGCGTGCTGCTTCGATGGCGGCGCAAAGGCCTGCAATGCCAGATCCAATTACCAGTACATCAGTCGATTCCATCGGATTCCTTTCTCGTCCGGCGCATTGTCGCACGGGTGATCGGCAATGGGGCCGCAAAGACTCGGCAAATCGGTAAAGGGCCAAAATGGAAGGTGGGCGTCACCGATACCTTAACGCCCAATCTCGTCTTCTCAATAAGTGCGGTGAAATAGGGACTCACAAGGCTTCTGGAGTAGTTAGATGGTCTGTATTTACTCGCAACTGGTATACCGGGAGGACAGCTAAGAAGTTGCGGTGGAATAGTTCCTGTTTGGAAGGATGGGGCGGCTGTTTAGGAACTATTTCACCGCAACTGAGGGAGGGACAAAAAAGAGCCGCTACCCGGGCGGGCAGCGGCTCCAAAGCTCAACTATATGAGCATCGCGCGGGCGCGATTAGGCCTTGAGGGCCTCCTCGACGGCGACAGCGCAGGCGACGGTGGCACCGACCATGGGGTTGTTGCCCATGCCGATGAGACCCATCATGTCGACGTGCGCAGGCACGGAGGAGGAACCGGCGAACTGGGCGTCGGAGTGCATACGGCCCATGGTGTCGGTCATGCCGTAAGAGGCAGGGCCGGCGCCCATGTTGTCCGGGTGCAGGGTACGGCCAGTGCCGCCACCAGAAGCGACGGAGAAGTACTTCTTGCCAGCCTCGAGGCGCTCCTTCTTGTAGGTGCCAGCGACGGGGTGCTGGAAGCGCGTGGGGTTGGTGGAGTTACCGGTGATCGAGATGTCGACGTTCTCGTGCCACATGATGGCAACGCCCTCGCGGACGTCGTCGGAGCCGTAGCAGTTAACGGCAGCGCGGGGACCATCGGAGTAGGGGATGGTCTCGACGACCTTGAGCTCGCCCGTGTAGTAGTCGAACTGGGTCTTCACATAGGTGAAGCCGTTGATGCGGGCGATGATCTGAGCAGCGTCCTTGCCCAGACCGTTGAGGATAACGCGCAGCGGCTTCTTACGAGCCTTGTTGGCGTTCAGAGCCAGGCCGATAGCGCCCTCAGCGGCAGCGAAGGACTCGTGGCCGGCCAGGAAGGCGAAGCACTCGGTGTCGTCGGAGAGCAGCATAGCGCCCAGGTTGCCGTGGCCCAGACCGACCTTGCGGTCCTCGGCGACGGAGCCGGGAACGGTGAAGGCCTGGATGCCCTCGCCGATGATGGCGGCAGCCTCAGAAGCGGTCTTGGCGCCACGCTTGACAGCGAGAGCGCAGCCGAGGGTGTAGGCCCACTCGGCGTTCTGGAAGGCGATGGACTGGGTGTTGTTGACGATCTCACGCGGGTTGAAGCCCTTGTCGGTGCAGATCTGCAGAGCTTCCTCGAGGGAGGCGATGCCGTTGTCGGCGAGGCACTTGTTGATCTTGTCAGCGCGGCGCTCGTAACCTTCGAACGTAACAGTCATAGTTATTTCCCTCCCTTTCTACTCGTGAACCGGGAACACGCTGGCGACGGAGTGAGTCTCCTCGTCGGTGCGCGGGTCGATGTACTTGGCAGCGTTCTCCCACTGACCATAGTGGCCCATAGCGCCAGCGATGGCCTCCTCGGGGGTCTTGCCGGCCTTGACGGCGTCGGTGAACTTGCCGAGGTTCAGGAACTCGAATGCGATGATCTCGTTCTTGTCGTTGAGAGCCATACGGGTGACGTAGCCCTGGGCGAGCTCGAGGTAACGAGCGCCCTTGGCCTTGGTGCCGAACATGGTGCCGACCTGAGAGCGAAGGCCCTTGCCGAGGTCGTCGAGGGAGGCGCCCACGGGCAGGCCGCCCTCGGAGAACGCGGTCTGGCTGCGGCCGTAAACGATCTGCAGGAAGATCTCGCGCATAGCAACGTTGATGGCGTCGCAGACGAGGTCGGTGTTGAGGGCCTCGAGGATGGTCTTACCGGGAAGGATCTCGGAAGCCATGGCGGCAGAGTGGGTCATGCCCGAGCAGCCGATGGTCTCAACGAGGGCCTCCTCGATGATGCCGTCCTTGACGTTCAGCGTGAGCTTGCAGGCGCCCTGCTGAGGTGCGCACCAACCCACACCGTGCGTAAGACCGGAGATGTCGGAAATCTCCTTAGCCTGGACCCACTTGCCCTCCTCGGGGATGGGTGCGGGGCCGTGGTATGCACCCTTGGCAACGGGGCACATGTTCTCCACTTCCTGTGAGTACTGCATGCCTCTCCTCTCTATCGTGTTGGCGTCCCGTCTGGGGGTCGTGGCTGGCGATTGCCGGGCGACCCTTCGAAAGGGACATGACATGCAGCCCCTATAATACCGCGAAATGCACGGAATATTCGGTGAACGGCTCAGTTTTCGTAGCGAGAAGCGCGGAACTTTCAATTGAAACGATTTAACAAAGCTGTTTGCAGCTGCGCGGTTCGTTTAAGGGCGTCGGTTCTGTTCAAGCTTTTGGCTCAGTCGCGTTGTCTGACCTGTGGCTATGATGCCGTTTGCCGGTTGTTTGCTGCCATTTGCCGTGCGCAGATGCCATTTTACGTGTTTGTTTTGATAGCACGCTTCAATCGTGGTGTATTGGAAGGCGCAAGTTGATTCCGCTGAAGGGGGTGCCGTGCAGCGCGTTTGGAGAACGGTCACCGGCTTTTACCATGTTTGTGCCCGTGGCACCGGAAAACAGATCATCTTTGAGACCGATGACGACCGGTGGGAGTTTTTGGAGCTGATGCGCGACTGTTGCCGCGATGCCGGCGTGACGGTCGTGGCGTGGTGCCTTATGAGCGACTACGTGGATCTCGTGCTTTTGGATTACGAGGACGAAATGAGTGCAGCCATGCAGCGGCTGCTGTTGACGTATGCTCGTCGGTTCAATAAGCGCGCTGGGCGCGCAGGCTGCCTCTTTCGTGAACGTTTTGAGCGCCGCTCGCTCGATGCCGACTGGCAGGTGATGGAGGCTATTCGCTCTGTGCACGCCAATCCGCAGAAGGCTGGCATTAGCTTAATCGAGCGCTATCCGTGGAGCAGCTTTGCCGAGTATCTACGGGCCTACGACAACGATATGACGAGGGGATTTTCCGACCCTTCTTGCGTGCTTGAGCTATTTGGTTCTGCCAAGGCTTTTATTGCCCATTCGCTTTCGACGCCCGACGGCGGCGAGGCAGCGATGGCCGATCTGGAAGAGACGGAGTGGGAGCGGCACGCCTTTGCCGAAAAGTTGGCGAAGGGGCTCGGGGTTCCGCTCGACGGGGTTAAAGCCGCACCGTCGGCGCAGCGCAATATCGTTATTCTTGGAATGCACGATACCGGTTTTACGGTGCGTCAGATTGAGCGGTATACGGGGATTGGCAAAAGTACCGTTTCTCGCATTGTGCGTGCTTATGCGCAGGTGGACGCGCAGGCCGAGGGCTCGAAATAAAGGCAGAAAAGAAAACGGCCGAATCGCGAAAGTTAAGCGATTCGGCCAACAGAATTCTTTAGATTTGAGACAACTATTACTGATTATTTTGTCCTGTGAGCATGCCGTCGAGGGTGCGCCAGGCGAGCTCGGCGCACTTGACGCGGGCGGGCATGTGCGAGATGTCCTGGAGCTGGGCGGCTTCGTCCAGGTCTTCCAGGTCCTCCTCGGAGAGCTGCTCGCCACGGATCATGGCGAGGAAAAGCCCTGCCAGACGACGCGCCTCCTCGACCGTCTCGCCGGTGATGAGGTCGGCCATGATGTCGGCGCTGGCCTGGCTGATGGCGCAGCCGTGTCCGGTAAACGAGGCCTCCTCGATTACATCGTTCTCGACACGCAGCTGCAGGGTGAGTTCGTCACCGCAGCTGGGGTTGATGCCGTCGTGCTCGTGCGTGGGGGCATCCATCTCGTACTTGTAGTCGGGATGCGAGTTGTGCTCCATAAACGTGGTGGAGGTGTACAGATTACCCATTGAACGTGCTCCAAACGTGATGCAGGCCGGCAATGAACTTGTCGATGTCGGCCTTGTCGTTGTAGAAGGCCACGCTGGCGCGGCAGCAGGCGAGGTTCTCGACGCCCAGCCAGGTGAGCAGCGGCTGCGCGCAGTGGTGACCGGCGCGGATGCAGACGCCGTCCATGTCCATGATGCTCGCGACATCGTGCGGGTGGATACCCTTGACGTTAAAGCTGACGACGCCGTGGTGGTTGTCCCAATAAATGGAGCCGATGATCTGGACAAAGTCGAGCTGCATAAGCTCGCCCATCAGGTAGTGGACGAGTGCCTGCTCGCGGGCCTGGATGTTTTCGTAGCCCACCGTGTTGACCAGGTAATCAAGCGCCGCGCCCGTGGCGAAGATGCCGGCGGCGTCCTGCGTGCCGGCCTCGAACTTCTCGGGGACGGGCGCCCAGACAGCGTCCTGCTCGGTGACCGAGTCGATCATCTCACCGCCGGTAAGCATGGGCGGCATGGCGTTGAGCAGGTCCTTCTTGCCCCACAGCACGCCGATGCCCATGGGGCCCATGGCCTTGTGTGCGCTAAAGGCAAAGAAGTCGGCGCCCAGGTCGGCCACATCGACCGGCATGTGCGGCAGCGACTGTGCGCCGTCGACGACCAGATAGCCGCCGTACTTGTGTACGAGCTTGCCTAGGTTCTTAACCGGATTCTCGACGCCCAGCACGTTAGAGACCTGACCCACGGCCAGAATCTTGGTCTTGGGACCAACTTTGGCAAGCACTTCCTCGGTGGTGAGTTGGCCGGTCTTGGTGGGGTAGAGGTAGACGAGCTTGGCGCCGGTCTCGCGGCAGACCTGCTGCCACGGGATCAGGTTGGAGTGGTGCTCCATGATGGTGATGACGACCTCGTCACCGGGCTCGAGCACCGTGGGCGCAAAGCTCTTAGCGACCAGGTTGAGCGACTCGCTCGTGTTGCGGGTGAAGACGACCTCGTTGGCATGGGCGGCGCCGATGACGTCGGCGATTTGCTGGCGCACCTTCGCGATGGCCTCGGTGGCCTCGACGGACAGCGAGTACAGGCCGCGCAGGGGGTTGGCGTTCATGCGCTGGTAGAAGTCGCGCTCGGCGTCGAGCACGCAGGCGGGGCGCTGCGCGGTGGCGGCACTATCGAGGAAGGCGATCTCGGGGTGTTGCTGGAACAGCGGGAACTGCGCCTTGTAGGGATTGGTCTCGATGTCGACGGTAGGCCAGCCGCGCGAGGCCTCGTCGCTGGCGTCGAGCTCCATGGGCTCAGGCGCGGTGCAGGTATCGCATTTAACGTGCTCGGTGTCAATCATGCGAGCTCCTCTTCAAAGTTGTCGATCAGGTTGTTGCCCAGGCGGACGACGGCGGCGCGGGTGCGCTCGTCAGTGGCGGAAAGTGCGGCGTCCTCCAGCTTGGCGCGGATGAACAGGTCCTCGGCGGCGTTTTGGTCAAGGCCGCGGCAGGCGAGGTAGAACAGCTGCTCGTCACGGACGTGACCGATGGTGGCGCCGTGGTTGCCGGCGACGTCGTCCTCGTCGCAGAGGATGACGGGAACGGTCTTGTTGTCGACGCCCTTGTTGGCCAGCAGCACCGTTTCGCGCTCGGTGCCGACGGCACCTTTGCAGCCGTGCACGAGGTCGATGGTGCCGCGGTAGACCTTCTTGGACGTGCCGGTCAGCACGCCGTTGGCGTCAATCTCGCACTCGGTCTTGCGACCGCGGTGGCGCAGCTCGTAGTTAAAGTCGCGCACCTGCTCGCGGGCGCCCAGGTAATCGGTATCGATGGTCACCTTGGCGGTATCGCCCAGCAGGTCGCCGGCAAGGCCGGTGGCGCTGGCGCCGGCACCCAGGACGGTGTGCTGCACGTTGACGCGCGCGCCCTCGTCTAGGAACAGGCCGGCGTCGTCGAGTGCGATCCAGCTGTCGTCGAGTGTCTGCGTGCAGGTCACGTTGACGGTGGCGTACTCGTGGGCACACACGCGTAGCACGGAGCCCACGACACCCTCGCCGGCAACGGGGGAGTCCAGAGCGATCTGCAGGTCGAGCGTTGCCTGCGGGCGGGCGACGACGTCGATGGCGGCGATGGCGGCTGCAGCGTCGACGCCACTCACGTGCACGGTAACCGTGGCGTGCTGATATGCGGGCACATCGATGACGATGCGCTTGGTGGCGTGGTCGGCCAGGTAGGTGTAGGCGGCCTCACCCATACCGGTCTCGAAGGCCTCGGCGGGGGAGAGTTCCTCCTCGAGCTTGATGGCGCCGGCCTGGTAGACAGAGGTGGCGGGTACGTCGAGCTCGGTCTCGGGCGTGATGCGGGCGCGATCGGCGGCGTCACCGGGGGCGGAGGCGCGGCGCTCGGGGAAGCGCTCGGCCATAGCGTCCATGGCGGTGTCGAAGGCGTCGGCGGCACCGCGGAACTGCTCGTCCAGGCCCTCGACCTCAACGGCCTCGGCGGGAGCGGCGGCAAGCTCTTCGGAAAGCTCGAGCTTGGTCTGGTTCATCTTGAGCCAACCCCAAGTCGCCGCAGGCATTGCGTTGACCTGCTCGAGCGTGGTCGCAGCGGTGTTCGTGGTCTGTTTCATTATCCGATCGCTCCTTCCATCTCGAGCTTGATCAGGTTGTTCATCTCGACGGCGTACTCAAGCGGCAGCTCCTTGGAGACCGGGTTGGCAAAGCCGTTGACGATCATGGTGCGGGCCTCTTCCTCCGAGATGCCGCGGCTCATCAGGTAGAACACCTTGTCGTCGCCGATGCGGCCGATGGTGGCCTCGTGGCCGATGTCGACATTCTTGGCGCGGATGTCCATGGCGGGGATGGTATCGGAGCGGCTCTGGTCGTCGAGCATCAGCGACTGGCAGCTCACGGTTGCTTTGGAACCTTCGGCCTTGGGCGTGGCCACGATGGAGCTGCGGAAGGTCTGGATGCCGCCGCTCTTGGAGATGCCCTTGGTCTCGACGGTTGCCGAGGTCTCGGGCGCGTTGAGCACGACCTTGCAGCCGGTATCGAGGTTCTGGCCGGCGCCGGCAAAGGTGATGCCGGTAAAGCTCGAGCGGGCACGGCGGCCGTTGAGCACGCTCATGGGGTAGAGGTAGCCCACGTGGCTGCCGAAGGAGCCGCTGATCCACTCGATGTCGCCGTCCTCGTCCACGCGCGCACGCTTGGTGTTGAGGTTGTACATGTTCTTGGACCAGTTCTCGATGGTTGAATAGCGCAGGTGTGCGCGCTTGCCTACAAAGAGCTCCACAGCGCCTGCGTGGAGGTTGGCCACGTTGTACTTGGGCGCGGAGCAACCCTCGATAAAGTGCAGATCGGCATCGTCCTCGACAATGATGAGCGTGTGCTCAAACTGGCCGGCGCCCTTGGCGTTAAGGCGGAAGTAGCTCTGCAGCGGAAAATCGAGCTTGGTGCCCTTGGGCACGTAGACAAACGAGCCGCCCGACCACACGGCACCATGCAGGGCCGCAAACTTGTGGTCGGTGGGCGGGATGAGCGTCATAAACTTCTCGTGGATGAGCGGCTCCCACTGCGGATCGTGCAGGGCCTCCTCGATGCCGGAGTAGACGATGCCCATCTTGGACGCCGTGTCCTGCATGTTGTGGTAGACGAGCTCGGAGTCGTACTGCGCGCCGACGCCCGCCAGGTAGCTACGCTCGGCATCGGGGATGCCCAGGCGCTCAAAGGTGTTCTTGATATCGTCGGGCACCGACTCCCAGTCGTGCTTTTGGTCGGTGTTGGGCTTGACGTAGGTGACGATGTTGTCCATGTCCAGGCCCTCGATGGAGGGGCCCCACGTCGGGTCGGGAAAACGGTTGAAGATCTCGAGGGACTTTAAGCGCAAGTCGAGCATCCACTGCGGCTCGTCCTTCTTGGCGCTGATCTCGCGCACGATGTCGGGCGTGATGCCGGCGTCGAGGCGCTCGAATCCCTCCTCGCCATAGGTGAAGTCGTAGAGGCTGCGGTCGATGTCCGCGACCTCGGTGCGGTTCTTGGTCATTGCGTCGCCCCTTTACGCCTGCTGCTCGGCAGCGGCGGTCTCGGCCTGGGCACGCTGCTCGGCGGCCTCGCGCTCGAAGGTCTCAAAACCGTTCTTGTCGATCCAGGGGATGAGTGAAGCGTCGTCCTCGCGCACGATGTGGCCCTTGACCATAACGTGGACGCGGTCGACATCCAGGTGCTCCAAGATGCGCGTGTTGTGCGTGATGATGAGCATGGAGCCGTCGCAGCTCTTGCGGTAGGCGTCCATGCCGTGGCTGACGGTGGAAAGCGCGTCGACGTCCAGGCCCGAGTCGGTCTCATCCAGGATGGCGAGCTTGGGCTGCAACAGCAGAAGCTGGAGCATCTCAACCTTCTTTTTCTCGCCACCCGAGAAGCCCACGCCCAGCTCGCGGTTGAGGTAGGCGGTATCCATGTTGAGCTCGGCTGCGAGCTCCTTGACGCGACGGCGGAACTCCTTGCCCTTCATCTCCAGGCCGGGGCGGCCGGCGATGCTGGCGCGCAAAAAGCTCGACAGCGGCACGCCCGGGATCTCGACCGGTGCCTGGAAGCTCAGGAACAGGCCGGCGCGCGAGCGCTTGTCGGTGGTGAGCTCGGTGATGTCCTGGCCGTCAAAGACGATGCGGCCGTCGTTGACGGTATAGACGGGGTCGCCCATGACCAGGTGGCCGAGGGTGGACTTGCCGGCGCCGTTGGGGCCCATCAGCACGTGGGTCTCGCCGGCGGCGACGTTGAGGTTGACGTTGTGGAGGATGGTCTTTTCGTCCACGGAGGCGGTCAGACCTTCGATGGAAAGCAGCGGATTTGCGCTCATGCTGTCCCTCTCTGTATATGGCGTACTCATAGGTATACTAAACCCTAGGAATCTTCTCGGAATAAAGTTACTATGGGTTCGGTGTTAGTCAAGGGAAAACCCGACTAATCCACTCGACTTTTCTAGATGTGGGACAAATTCATCGGTTATGTTTGTCCCCAGCGTTATGGAAGGGTAGGTATGCTCATTTCTTCTAAGGGCCGCTATGCCCTCCGTTTGATGATTTATATTGCGGCGCTCGGTGACGCCGAGGGCAAGATTGCTCTGCGCGAGGTTGCCGACCGCGAGCGCATTTCGCAGAAGTATCTGGAGCAGCTGGTTCGTCCGCTTATGAAGGCGGGCCTGCTTAAGAGTGTGCGCGGCAAGGGCGGTGGCTACATGATGGCCAAGGACCCGGCCGAGGTGCGTGCCGGCGACATCCTGCGCGCCGTCGAGGGCAGTACGGCCCCTGTGGCGTGCGATGGCATCGACAACAGCTGCACCCGCAGTGATCTGTGCTCAACGGTCAAGTTCTGGCGCGGTCTGGACGACGTGATCGAAAAGTACGTCGACGGCGTGACGTTGGCCGACCTAGCAGCTGTCCCCGAGATCAACTTTGACATTAAGCTGTAGTCTGAGAGCAATTCCTTAAGATTTAGCGGAGGTCTGTTGCCGTTTGCCGATGGGTTGTTGTGCAACAAACGGGGAGCTGTAATACTGAATTCATCTTTGCAAACTGCACTTTAACCACACCAATGCAGGGAGGATCTATGCAGCCCAAGCATTCCGCAATTGTCGCGGGCCTGACGTTGGCGCTTTCGTTTGGCGCCGTTGCCGCACCCGCAACCGCTATAGCCGAGGAGCCCACGCCGGGCGTTGCCTCGGATGCCACCGATATCGATAAGGGTCTCTACACCCAGCAGTCCTTCTCGGGCGTGCTGAGGTCGGTTCAGGGTGTTTCGTTTGTCAACGTGACCGACGAGATGAAGTACTTCACCAAATATGAGAGCCATGGCAACTATAACCAGGTTTTTTCGTATGGCGACGGTTATAACGCGCTGGGTTATTACCAGTTCGACCGCCGCTGGTCGCTCATCCCGTTTATGAAGCAGGTCTACAACTACGATTCTGCCAAGTACGGCATGCTTAAGGCCGCGATCGATCGCGGCAGCGAGATTTCCAACGCGAACAACCCAATGTATGCGAACGGCCAGCTCACCGAGCTGGGCCGTATTGCGCAGGAGGCCTTCCAGGGCGCTTATAACACCGACCCTGCTGAGTTCTCAGCCCTGCAGGATGCGTATGCGTACAACTCGTACTATGCAGTGACCGAGGCATGGCTCAAGAGCGCTCTTGGCATTGACATCTCCGGTCGTGCTGACTGCGTCAAGGGTATGGTGTGGAGTATCACCAATATGTGCGGCACCGGTGGCTGCCAGGACTTTTTCCGCTGGGCAAACCTTTCTAACAGTATGACCGACCGCGAGTTTGTGACGGCGCTTTCCAACAGCGTGGTTGATAACGTGGCGCGCAAGTATTCGAGTCAGCCTCAGTACCATGAAGGTTGGAAGAATCGCTACCGCAATGAGCTCAAGGACTGCCTGGTCTACATTGTCGAGGACGAGGCCGCTGCTGAGGAAACGCCTGTGGAACCCGATCCCACGCCGGCGCCCGGCCCGAGCATGGCGCCCGTTGCTCCCGCCGCACCGACGCCTGGTGCCGATGACGATGCGGACGACGATAACGATACGAATGCGCCTTCGACCGATGCGGGCAGTGATGACGCCGGTAACGGCGGAGCTGCGTCTGGCGGCACTGCTTCTGGCGATGCTTCGGGCGATTCGTCGACTTCTGGCACCGGCGGCGCTGAGGGCGGCGCGACTTCTGGCTCTACCGATGCGGACGCTTCTGGCGGCGCTGGCGATTCCTCTGCCGGTGCTGGGTCCTCTAACGGTTCTGGCTCCGATGCTACCGAGGGTGGTTCGGGTGAGGGCTCCAATGCCGGCGATTCCTCGTCGGAAAATAAGCCTTCTGCCGGCGAGCAGCTTGGCTCCATGTTCGGATCGTCTTTGATGGCGGGTATCAACGGCGGCTCTTCTTCTGACGAGGGAACGTCTGAGCAGGGTTCCGGCTCCAATGCCAACGGTGCTGCCGATGCTTCCGCCGGTGCGGGCGCGAAACAGTCCGACGCCGATGTTCAGAAGGCCGGTGACAAGGGCAGCACGACGACTGCCACCACTAAGACTTCGGGCGGCAACATGCCCAAGACGGGCGACCTCATTGTTATGGCGAGCCTTGCCAGTGCAAGTTTGGCCACGCTGGGCGCCACCTCTATTGTGAGCGGTAAGCACAAACTCGATCAGCAGCATAAAACTGCTGGGGAAAACGGTTCCGAGGAGTAGTCTTTCGGTTGTCGAATGCCTTTAGAGTCGGGACGGGGTTCGGTGCGAATGCATCGGGCCCCGTTTTGTTGTGCAACGATTAGTTATGCCCCCTCACACCTCTTGTTGCTACCGTTGCCCGATATGTTTGCGCGCCGATACCAGTACGTGCGAGGCGGTCATTACAATTGGCATCGTGCTGCGATTTAGGGGGAACGTTTTGATGTCTGAACAGGTAAATGTTGATTGTGCTGCCGGCTTTGGCATGCGCTTGATCAGCTGTGCCGACGATGCGGTTTTGCCCATTGGCATGCACGACTATGCGGAGGCTCATGGTTGCTGCATGCTGGTTGACAAGACCATGTTTATTGCCGATGTGCTGGATTGCGATGCACCCGTTGTGGTGTGCTGTCGACCCGAGGGTTTTGGCAAGAGCATGAACTTGTCGATGCTCAGGGCTTTTCTGGAGCGTCCCGCGGTCGGTCACGCTGGTCAGAGTTTGTTTTCCGATGCTCAGATTTGGGATGCGGACGGCGGGCGTTATCGGGACGAGTACGCTTGCTATCCGGTGATATCGCTGGACTTTTCTGGCGTCGCGAGGCGTGGCGCCGCTGTTGCCGGCGTCGTGCGTGATGCCCTTTCGGGCGAATGCGCTCGCTTGATGCCACTCTTGGAGGCTCCGGATTTAGCACGAGATAAGGTGCGTCACATCGAACGCGTTGCGCGTGGCGTGGCGAGCGTGGACGAGGTTGACTCGGTGCTTGGCGTGCTCATTGAACTGTTGGAGATGGCCTGCGATGAGCAGGTTGTATTGCTTGTTGATGGGTATGACGCGGCGTGGTTGGGCCGTGCGAGTGCGAGGGGTGCTTTCGGCGCCGATCCGGCAAAGCTATTCGATTGCGTGCTGTTTGACGCCATTGCCGCTGCGGGCGATTCGTTGCGGCTGACGTGTCTGATGGGGGAGTGTCCCGGCCCTGCCGAAGCGTCGCTTTCTTCGCGCGGCTGCTCGTATTGTCTATCGACGCCGCTTTCGACCTGGTGTGACCGTTGGTTCGGCTTTTCGGATGCCGAGGTCGAGGCTCTGCTGAATCATACTGGACGCGAGGAATACCTGGATGATGCGCGTGAATGGCTCGAGGGATATCGGTTTGGCAGGGCCTATTGCTCGAGTCCGGCGCGTGTGATCGGGTTTCTGGACCGGGGCTGCACGGCGCCTGTGCGCGCCGATCTGTATGGGTATGCCGATTGCCTGAGTAGGGTAGTTAGTGACTGGAATCTCGACCGCCTTTCGGTCTTGTTCGATTTACTCGAGGCCCATGGGTGCGTTGAGGTCCCGCTTTGTTTGGGCGCTGTGGGGCCAGAGGCCTCGTCTGACGACGGCCTATGGACGGAGCTGTACCTGTCCGGTTTCTTGACGACGGATATGACTGAAGAGCCGGAGCATGACAGTCGTCTCCGTGCTCTGCGGCTGCCCAATAACGAGCTTCGCCAGGCCTTGCGGCTGGTGATTATTGAGTGGTTTGAGTGCGCTGCCGAAGACATTCGAGACGTCGATGCGTTTCGCGACGGGTTGTGCCGTGGGGACGAGGATACGGTGAGGCAGGCACTAGACCGCATCTTGGGAGATGCGGGAATCGGTGCGACCGACCCAGATGCGCCGCTGCCATATCACCTGCTCTTGCAAGGACTCTGCTTTGGATTGCCGGGCTATGCCAATCCCGCCTCGAGGCGAAAGTGTGGCACGGATCGCTGGGACATCCAGGTCTTTCCTACGGGCGCCGTGCTCGACGTGGCAGACACGATCGGCATCCTCGATGAGCGTCCGCTGATAACGATCAACTTGATGTATGACTCCGATGTGGATGCGGTGGGGTTGGAATTGCTGGCCGTGCAGTCGCTACTCGACATAGAGCGCGACGGCATCGACGAAATCCGTGTGCCGCGACCCGGCGTGGGTCGCATGCGCTGGGGGTTTGGGTTTGACGGACAGCATGTGGCTGCGGTGTGCCAGCGGCTTTAAGCGCCGAGGTGTTTCCGGCTTCCGCTACTCTGCGTCCTTCATGGGTGGCATGGGCTTCCAGTCGGGATCCTTGATGATCTTGCGGGCATCTTTCATGCCGCGGCGCAGCGCCGGAATACCGGTCTTAAAGCATTTGTCGACCGCTGCCAAGCGAATGAATTCCTTGCAGAAGGTCGCGGCATTGCCCAGGCGGAACAGCATGGGGTGGTAGTCACCGTAGATCTGCATATAGCGAGCGAGGAAGCCTCGGTTGCGCATGATGTAGTAGCGGTTGGTGTCGCTCGTGTAGTTGAGCTGGCGTTTGCCGGCGATGTCCCAGTTAGAGACGGCGCGGGCGCGCTTGAGTACCACATCGGTGACACGGCGGAGGGGAAGTGCTGGCTGGCGACATAACCGTAGCAGGCGTCGTCGCCATAGATGAAGAAGCGCGCGTCGGGCAGGCTGATTTTGTCGACTACGCGACGCGAGAACAGGCCGCCTTCAAAGCACAGCTGGTTCATGGGGCGGTAGACATCGGGGCCCAAGTCCCACTTGGCGATGAGGTTGGGGATATCGAGCGAAAGGATGAGCTGGTACCGCCAAAAGAAGGCGCCGCCGTCAAAGTCCAGGCGCGAACCCTGGATGACGTCGTAGCGGTCCGTCCACTTTGCTAGGCGTTTTGCTTCGCTGGACATTTGCGGAACGGTCGAGGAGACTGAGACCCCATTTGTCTATCGCATGCGCTATGCTCTGCCTAAACCTGCGCCGCTGGTGAGCATTGTGATTCCGACCAAGGATCACGTCGAGACGCTCGATGCCTGCGTGATGTCGATTGCCGAGAATGCAACGTATGCCAACTACGAAATCGTCTTGGTGGAGACCTGCTGCTGCTCAACAACGATACCAAGGTTATAGTGCCAGGCTTTATCGAGGAATTGATGGGGCATCTGCAGCGCCCCGATGCGGGCGTGGTGGGTGCCAAGCTCTTCTTTACCGATCATCCGGTGCAGCACGATGGCATTTTGATTGGTGTGCGCGGTGCACCTGCCCATGCCAACCAGGACTTCTCGGCAAAGCGCGAGGGATATCTTGTCCGTGCTGTGCGCCCAGGCAACTTTAGCGCCATTACGGGCGCCTGCCAGATTGTCCATCGCGACGTATTTGAGCAGGTCGAAGGTTACGACGAGGAGTTTGCCGTTGGCTTTAACGACGCAGATTTTTGTCTGCGCGTATGGGAGGCAGGCTACCGCACCATCTTTACGCCTTATGTCGAGCTGTACCACTACGAGTTCACCTCGCGCGGCAGGGAAGAGGCCAACGAGGAAAAGCTGCGCCGTTGGAAGCGCGAACAGGCACTGTTCATGCAGCGCTGGCCGGAGTTTTTCTTGACGGGCGATCCGTGGTTGGGGCAGAGCTTGTCCTTCGAGAGCGAGTACTTTTCGCTTTAGTGCGAAGGATACTCTATAGCACAGCAACGACTTTAGTTGCATTCATCAACAAGAAACTAAAACAGTTGCATATGAAGCAAAGCAACTAAATTAGTTGCTATAACTGTCATAAGTAAAGGAAGTTAGATAAGCAAGAGCTACTCGGTCCTTGGACGCTTCGCTCGGTTTCAACTTGTGTAGCATCAGGGCTAGTCATGTGGGACTTGCGGGACAAATGGGTGTTGCGATGGGGAAGACGAGGCAGTGGCTCGAGAAAAGTCTTAAACTCGCGAATGCAGTAAGAGGGAGGGAGCTGGCTGCTTTTG
>CALBUZ010000070.1 GCA_937969105.1 uncultured Collinsella sp.
GTGCCGGCAGATTGCATACGTCCTGGCCGAGCGTGACCGCAACATGTTGGTCAAGCATAATCTTTTGGATTCTTTTGGCGTGAGCGGCTTGGTTTTAGTAGGATTTGTCAGCGGCTTGACTAAGGGGGTTTTATAACTGCCATGCAGGTAGCCGTGTTGGTAACGTTTTACCGACTTGTCAAATACCCCTCATTTTTAATGCGTCTGCAAAATGACCAATTGCTTTGACCTGCTGAAACACTATATGTTGTGTTTGACCTAAAAAAAGAATACAGGATATAGGTGCGTCTTTGTCGTATGATAGATGGCGGACAGAGAACGAAGACCTTGTTCGTCCCATTTGGACACGCCTTTGAGCCGCTTGATCGGCCGCGAGGATTGTCCGCATGAGGACCTATGGTTTATCGAGAACACAGATTGCGCGACGGCGCCGCAAGACAGGGGCAAGCCCTGCCGAGCATCGTTTGGCTCTGAAACGCAATGAGACTACGACGCGAAAGAGGCAAGAGGATGAAGATCATCAAGCGCAGCGGCACCGAGGTTGTCTTTGACATCGATAAGATTGTCAATGCGATTCGCGCCGCCAACTTGGAGGTCGAGGAGGGCTCTCGTCTTACCGACCGCCAGGTGGTTTATGCGGCGCAAAACGTCGCCGAGGCATGCGAGAACGCGGGCCACACCGTGTCGGTCGAGGAGATTCAGGATCTGGTCGAGGACGAGATTATGCGTCTCGACTGCTACGAAGTGGCCCGCCACTACATCATCTATCGCTATGTTCAGAGCCTGAAGCGCCAGAAGAACACGACCGATGACAAGATCCTGTCGCTAATTGAGTGCAATAACGAAGAGGTCAAGCAGGAGAACTCCAACAAGAACCCGACCGTCAACTCCGTTCAGCGCGACTATATGGCCGGCGAGATTTCTAAGGACCTGACCCAGCGCGTGCTGCTGCCCCAGGAGATCGTGGATGCCCATAATGAGGGTCTGATCCATTTCCACGATTCCGACTACTTTGCCCAGCACATGCATAACTGCGATTTGGTGAACCTGGAGGACATGCTCCAGAACGGCACTGTTATCTCGGGCACGCTGATCGAGAAGCCGCACAGCTTCTCGACCGCCTGCAACATCGCGACGCAGATCATCGCTCAGGTTGCTTCCTCCCAGTACGGCGGCCAGTCTATTTCGCTGACCCATCTCGCCCCGTTCGTTGAGGTGAGCCGTCAGAAGATTCGCGGCGAGGTCGCTCGCGAGCTTGAGGAGCTCGGTGTTTCGGCATCTGCCGAGAAGGTTCGCGAAGTCGTTGAGGATCGCTTGCGCGATGAGATTCGTCGCGGCGTCCAGACGATTCAGTATCAGGTCGTGACCCTTATGACCACGAATGGCCAGGCGCCGTTCGTGACGGTCTTTATGTATCTCAATGAGGCCCGTACGCCCCAGGAGAAGCACGACCTTGCCATGATCGTGGAGGAGACGCTTCGTCAGCGCTATGAGGGCGTTAAGAACGAAGCTGGCGTGTGGATCACCCCGGCATTCCCCAAGCTTATCTATGTACTCGAGGACGATAACGTTCACGAGAATTCCCCGTACTTCTACCTGACCCAGCTGGCTGCCAAGTGCACCGCCAAGCGCATGGTGCCCGATTACATTTCTGAGAAGAAGATGCGCGAGCTCAAGCTGTCTAAGGGCGAGACCGCCGGTAACGGCGATTGCTACACCTGCATGGGTTGCCGCAGTTTCCTGACGCCCGACCGTTCGGGCAACGGCTTTAACAACGTCGCCAACGCGCTGAACTATGACCCGACCAAGCCTAAGTACTATGGTCGCTTTAACCAGGGTGTTGTGACCATCAATCTGCCCGATGTCGCGCTGAGCTCGCATCAGGACATGGACAAGTTCTGGAAGATCTTCGACGAGCGCCTTGAGCTGTGCCATCGTGCCCTGCTGTGCCGTCATGAGCGCCTGATGGGCACGCTTTCGGATGCCGCGCCGATTCTTTGGCAGTACGGCGCCCTGGCGCGTCTGAAGAAGGGCGAGACGATCGATAAGCTGCTCGTGGGCGGTTATTCCACCATCAGCCTGGGATATGCCGGTCTGTATGAGTGCGTCAAGTACATGACGGGTCACAGCCACACCGAGAAGGAGGGCACGCCGTTTGCTATGGCCGTCATGCAGCGCATGAACGACAAGTGCGCGGAGTGGAAGGCTGCGAGCGACATCGATTTCTCGCTGTACGGCACGCCGTTGGAGTCGACGACCTACAAGTTCGCCAAGTGCCTGCAGCGCCGTTTTGGCATTATCCCGGGCGTGACGGACAAGGGCTACATCACTAACAGCTATCACGTCCACGTGTCCGAGGAGATCGATGCCTTCGACAAGCTTAAGTTTGAGGGCATGTTCCAGCAGCTTTCGCCAGGCGGTGCAATCTCCTACGTCGAGGTTCCCAACATGCAGGACAACCTCAAAGCTGTCATTCGCGTGATGCAGTACATCTACGACAACATCATGTATGCCGAGCTCAACACCAAGAGCGACTACTGCCAGGTGTGCGGCTACGATGGCGAGATTAAGATTGTCGAGGACGATGGCAAGCTGGTGTGGGAGTGCCCCAATTGCGGCAATCGTGACCAGGAGAAGATGAACGTCGCCCGTCGTACGTGCGGCTACATCGGTACCCAATTCTGGAACCAGGGCCGAACCGAGGAGATCCGCGACCGCGTGCTGCATCTCTAATAACCATCCCAAGCTGCCCCGTAGCGAGGCCCCGGACCTTTACTCGCTATTTCGAACAGTCCTGGCTCACGACGGAGGCGCCACTGGCGCCTCCTGTTCGTGCGGAACTCATATCGAGTAAAGGTCCGGGGCCTCGCTACGGGGCAGCCAAGTTGATGTAGCTGAGATGCAGCATGCGGTCTGCTCACTCCTCGAAGTTCTTTGCGGAAATGAGTTGACTTGCAACAACGCTTTGCTTGCGATGACGGTTGGGCTGCAACACAGTTTTTATTGGACCTCGAACCCTATGCTCGATGTTCGCTTCGTTCATTGAGTTACCCTTTGCATGAGGCCGGGACATATCGTCCCGCCCGCAGTTTCGCAGGCTGCAGGCCGAGAATGTTTGAGGACGGGATGATATGTCCTGGCCTCCCAGGAGAGTTACCTATGAACTACGCGAACATTAAGTATTTCGATATTGCTGATGGGGAAGGCGTTCGTACTTCTCTGTTTGTGAGCGGGTGCCGTCGTGGGTGCAAGAATTGCTTTAACTCTGTCGCGTGGGACTTTGCTGCGGGCGAGCCGTTCGATCGCGCCGTCGAGGATAAGATTATCGAGAGTCTCGACCATCCCTTTATCGATGGTCTGACGATTCTGGGTGGCGAGCCTATGGAGCCCGAGAATCAGGCGGGGCTTGTTGACTTCATTGAGCGTGTTCGTGCCACTTATCCTGCGGGGTCGAGCAAGACCATTTGGTGCTTTACCGGCGACGTGCTCGAGGAGCTTATGCCGGGTGGCCGCCACCATACTGAGGCGACGGACCGTATCCTAGCCTGCCTCGACATGTTGGTGGACGGCCCGTTCGTTCAGGATCTGTACGATATCTCGTTGCGCTTTAGGGGCTCGAGCAATCAACGCGTGATTGACATGAACGCCACGCGTGCCCGTGCCGAGCGTGAGAACGTTGCGCTTTGCGACGCCGTGGAGCTTTGGCGGGACGATCCGGTCTATTCGACCCATACTATGTAGCTTGTGGCTGATGCCGGAGGGCGTGGTACCATAGCGCGAACGCAAAATCGGAAAAGTGAGGCCCAGATGGTCGATCAGGAAAAAGTCGAGGCCGCCATTAAGCTGTTGCTTGAGGGCATAGGCGAGGACCCAACTCGTGAGGGCCTGCTGGAGACCCCGGCGCGCGTTGCCCGTATGTATGGTGAGATCGCCGGCGGTATGGACCAGAGTGCCGAGGAGCACCTGTCTAAAACCTTTGCCGTCGCTTCGAACGATTTGGTTATCGAGCGCGACATTACGTTTTACTCGCTGTGTGAACATCATCTGCTGCCGTTTTATGGCAAGGCTGCCATTGGCTATATCCCCAACGGCCGTGTCGCAGGGCTCTCTAAGCTCGCCCGCACGGTTGAGGTCTATGCCCGTCGTCTGCAGCTGCAGGAGCAGCTGTGTGCACAGGTTGCCGATGCCCTCATGGATTATCTCGCTCCCCAGGGAGCGATTGTGCTCATGGAAGCTGAGCATATGTGCATGACCATGCGCGGCGTGCAAAAGCCCGGCACCAAGACCGTGACGCTCGCTCGTCGCGGCGTCTTTGAGGCCGATCCGGCGCTCGAGGAGCGATTCTTTAGGATGCTGGGACGCTAACTATGAGGGTCGTCAACGACTTTACATCGAATACTGACGAGGGAACGCCACGTCGCGGTTTTATGGCTTCGGGCCTGGCGCCTTTTGGTGCCATGCCTCGTATCGATTACATCTGTGCCAACGGCCTGTTCCGGCGCCACCTGGGCAACATTGCACAGTTGGAATCGGGGCGCATCTTCTGCCGCCACGGTATTGACCACCTGCTGGATGTCGCTCGTATTATGTGGATCAAGAATCTCGAGGAAGAGCTCGAGTTTGACCGCGAGGTCATTTACGCCACGGCACTTCTTCACGATATCGGCAAAGATGAACAGTATGAATCGGGTATATCCCATGATGTTGCAAGCGAGCGCGTCGCTGATGCGATTCTCGGCGGCATGCCCGATGACGTGGCGTTTGAGCCGGCCGATGCCGCAGCCATTAAGACGGCCATTCTGGGCCATCGAAAGCTGCGCGTGAACAGCCAACCGCTTGAGCGTCTGCTCTATGCAGCCGACAAAGCGTCGCGCGCCTGCTTTGCATGCCCCGCGCGCAATGCTTGCAACTGGAGCGACGATAAAAAGAACCTGTCGATTCGCGTGTAGTTAGTTTGCGCGGTCGGGGTTCTAAACGAAGGAGACGATCGCGATGAGTAATAAGAAACTGCCCGAGAATGCAACCAAGACTGAAGGTGCCGAGCTCGCCCGCCGTGGAAGGGGCGAAATATCCACCGCAACGGCGGTGCCCCACGTGAGCTATGACGACCTGCGCCATGCCGACCGCATTACTATCGACGGTCTCGAGGTCTTTGCCAACCACGGTGTGTATCCCGAAGAGAACGCCCTTGGCCAGAAGTTCATCGTGTCCCTGGTGCTCTATGCCGACCTGCGTGCAGCGGGGGAGCACGATAACCTGGACGCCTCGATTGACTATGGCTCGGTGTGCCACGATGTTGATGGCTATCTGCGCGAGCATACGTTTAAGCTTATCGAGGCGGCAGCCGAGGGTGTGGCCCAGATGCTGCTGCGTCGTTACCCCTTGCTGCTTGGCGTGCGTGTTAAGCTCGATAAGCCTTGGGCGCCCGTCGGTCTTCCCCTGGCAAGCTGCGGCGTCGAGATCGAGCGCGTGCGCTAGTCGACGCTAGAGCTTATTGAGGGGTGGCTGCTTGAGCCGCTGCGACAGAGCTTTATTGTTGGGGCAGTACGTGTCGAGCAGGGCGTGAAACCGCTGATTGTGGCTTGGCTCGAGCAGATGGACGAGCTCGTGGGCGACAACCATGTCGAGACACTCGATGGGATAGGCGGCAAGTTCGCGTGCGATGCGAATGGCGCCGGTTTTGGGTGTGCATGAGCCCCAGCGCGTTTTCATGCTGCGCACGGAGACGCGGGCCACGGTGACGCCCATTGCGATTTCGTACGCATGCGCGATGTCGCGTAGCGCTGCGGTGACCTCGGATGCATAGAGTTGGTCGATGCGGGCTTGGAGCTCATCGGACGTTAGGTCGTCGAGGGTTGCGTGCCGCTTGGCCTGTGGGCGTTCGTTCGATTTGTCGGCACCTATAAAACTTGCGAAGGTGGCCTGCTTGGGCCGCGGTGCGGGTGACGCAAAGTTGTGATCGAGCGCATCTTGTACCGTGATGGGCTTGCCCCAAAGTGCAATGATGGACGAGGGGCTGAGCGGCTCTCGCGCCGTCGCCTGACGTTGCTCGCGCTGGGCAAGCCGGCTGATAATCCAGGCGCTGTTGCGCTTCACAAACGCTTCGATACGCTCGCGGCTGGCGCCGAGCGGTGCGCTGGCGTGGACCTCACCGCTCGATGTGACGCGCAGGTTGAAGTTTTTGACGCGCTTTTTGGTAACGACGACGGGGATGGATGTGCCATCCGGTCGGGATACGGTAATCGTAAATTGCTGCGTCAAAAGCGGTCCTTCAGATTGCGGACGGGCCGGCATGTCGACCGTTCGGCATGCCGGCCCGCTCAAGGGATATGAAATTAATAACGCTCAAAGAAGGCAAGCGCGTTGTCGCTGCAGAGCTTCTGCATCACGGTCTTGCCAAAATGTTTGGAGAGCATGTTCTGGAACTCGGGCATCTTGCTGGCATCGGAGAGGAAAGCAGGCACCGTGGCGCCGTCCCAGTCGCCGCCGAGTGCGATGACGTCCTCGCCGCCCAGGTCGAGCCAGTGCTCGATATGTGCCGCCAGCTGGTCGAAGGTGACGTCTGCGGCGGTCTTGTCGGTTGCGTCGTTGGAAAGGAACTCGCTGCAGTAGTTGAGGCCGACGATGCCACCCATGTCGCGAATGGTGCAGAACTGGTCGTCGGTGAGGTTGCGCTTGACGCCGCAGACGGTGCGGGAGTTGGAGTGGCTGGCGACGAAGGGGCGCGTGGCGTGGGCGACAACCTCGTCAAAGCACTCATCGTTGAGGTGGGAGACGTCGAGTACCATGCCGGCGTGCTCCATCTGCGTAAGTGCCTCGATGCCGGCGGCGGTGAGGCCGGCGTGGGTGTCGTGGCCGCTCGCGAGCGGTCCCTGCGCGTTCCAGCTGAGTGACGACATAAGCACGCCCAAGCTCTTGAGCACCTCGATCAGCGCGGGGTCCTCGGCAAAGAACGTGGCGTTTTCGATGGTGTGGATGCAGGCGACCTTGCCGTCCTTGAGCGCGGGGCGAATGTCTGCGGCGCTGCGCACGTTGACCATGCGGTCGTGGTTGAGCATTGCCTGGCCACTCATATGCGCCATGATTTGCGCCTGGAAGCGCGCGGCGTGGGCGGTGGGAATCTCGTCGGGGACAAACGTGGCGAAGCACTGTGCCCACGGCGTGTTGCCGATCTTTGCGAGCGAAATGGCGCAGGCGTTGCCCTCGATGAGGTCGAAATCTTGCGGATGCGTTTCGTCGCCGGGGAAATAACCGTCGGTGCCGGCGGTAAAGCGCAGGTCGAGATCGAGCGTGGCCCAGCCGATGCGGTCGGCGGTGTCGCAGTGTAGGTCAAATACGGGATATGCCATGGGTCCTCCGGTTGCAGCGTTTCTTTGCAAACTGTCTTTGAATTGTATGACTAGGGTATAGTTAGCGCCATATGTTCATGGCGGCCCACGTTGTGCGCCGCCCTTATCACGGAGGTTTCCATGTCCAACCAGGGCAAGAAGGTCAAGACTCATTATCGCGGCACGCTCGATGACGGCACGCAGTTCGATAGCTCCTACGATCGCGGCGAGCCGCTGGAGTTCACCTGCGGCGCCGGTCAGATGATCAAGGGCTTCGACGCCGCTGTTGTCGACATGCAGGTGGGCGAGAAGAAGACCGTGCACATTCCTGCTGCCGATGCCTACGGCGAGCACAATCCCGAGATGGTTATTACCTTCCCGGCCGAGCAGGTTCCCAACATCGAGCAGATCGAGAAGGGCATGAAGCTCTTCCTGTCCACGCCGAGCGGCATGCCCGTCCCCGCCGTCGTCATTGACGTGACGCCCGAGGCCGTGACGCTCGACGCCAACCACGAGTTGGCCGGCAAGGACCTCAACTTTGATATCGAGCTCGTCGAGGTCGAGGGCTAGAGCATGCCTGAACGCTTGGTTTCGACGACATGTTTGGGAAATCTCAACGATCCGTCCTATGAACTCCTGCTTCGCCGGGAGCTGGGCGGTGTCTTTGAGGTCGATGAGCTACTGCTCGATTGGGACCAGGCTGATGTATGCGCGTTTGTGGGCGTGACGGAGCTGGGGCGCACGATCGATGTTCGGCTGGATGCTACCGACGGTGGTCGTCTTGCCGACGGCGACGTGCTCGCCATTGACCGTTCGGGCGTGGTACCCGTGGCGGTTGTCGTGCGCCTGCGCAGTGCCGAGGTTTATTTGGTCGAAGTCGACCGCATGGATCCGATTGCGCTCGCGCATGCGTGCTGGGAGATCGGCAACATGCATGCGCCGCTCTTCCGGAGCGACTCGGACGAGCATACCGTGCGCATGTATACGCCGGTACAGCCTGTTTTGGGCCGCATGCTCCGGGGTGTCGAGGGTGTTCGGCTCACGGTGGTTACCCGTGAACTCGATGCGGACCGGCGCTTTGCGTCGAGTGCGGCGGAGGTCGTCGTGAGCATGGCTCCCGACTTTACCATCGTAAAAAAGACGCGCGGCTAAGCGCGCGTATGCGCAAGACGGGCTTTGAGGGGCGACCAATCAAGGTCCGTCTTGCTGTTGATGAGATGCTTTGGGGGAAGCGTATGGGTCTTGAGGGAATCAAGCTGATTGCATGCGATTTGGACGGCACGTTGCTGCATCCGGGGGAACGCGAGCCGCGTTCCGAGGCCTTTGAGCTTATCGATGAGCTGCATCGTCGCGGTATCGTGTTTATGCCGGCGAGTGGCCGTCAATATGCGAGTTTGCGCCACCTTTTTGCCCCGGTGGCCGATGAGCTCGCCTATGTATGCGAAAACGGAGCCCTGGTGATGAGCGAGGGGCGTGCCGTTGTCAAGCGTTCCATGGAGCGTAGTCTTGCTATGGATATCGCGAATGCTGTGGTTGCGTATCCCCATGCCGACGTGACCCTTTCGTGTGAGGGGCACCTCTACACCATGAGCGGCAACGATGCGTTCGTCGACCATTTGCGCTATGAGGTCCACTGCGATGTGGCGGTGGTCGACCGTCCCGAGGACATCGACGAGGACGTCATTAAGATTGCCTTCCAGACGCCCGAGGTGGATCAGCCGGCGGCGCTGGAGCATTTTGAGCGCCTCTTTAGCGACCGTGTCGACGTGATGACGTCAGGAACCGAATGGACGGACTTTATCGGTTTCGGTTCGGGCAAGGGCTCCGCACTTGCCGATTACGGTCGTGCCCTGGGTATTTCGCCCGATGAGATGATGGCGTTTGGCGACAATGAGAACGATCGCGACATGCTCAACGTCGTGGGCCATCCCTATCTGATGGAGAGCTGCAACCCCTCTATGCGTGGCATTAACGACCGCGTCCGCTACGTGCGCACGGTCGAAGAAGAGCTGCATCGCCTGCTCGCCGAGTAGACATTTGGGACATGCCTAGAAATCTACTTTTTGCTGCAAAGTGCGGAAAGGTGGATTTTAAGGCATGTCCCAAACATCTACCGGCAGTCGGGGCAGAGGCCCTCGAAGATGGTGTAATGCGACGTGACGTGCCAGCCGATTTGCTCGGACGCTTTGGCGTCGAGCTGGGCATCGAAGGGGAGCAGTACGTCGATGACGCGGCTGCACGAGGTGCAGATGATATGTGCGTGCGGCTCGATGGTGCGATCGAAGCGACTCCCGCCCGGCGTCTTGATTGAGAGGATTTCTCCGGCATCTGCCAAGAGATTGAGGTTGCGGTAGACCGTACCGCGGCTGATTTTGTCATCCTGCGCGCGCACGACGTTGTAGATTTCGTCGGCGGTGGGATGGTTATAGCTTTGGCGCACGGCGTCAAGAACCAGCTTTCGCTGCTTGGTATTCCTTCTTTGCACCGCCATGCGCCTCGCCTCTTTTCTATCAATGGTCGTAGGTAAATGATACCGTATTTAGCACACAATACTAATAATGAGGACTGAAACCGTCTTCATTGGCAAGTGGGGCTCGGGCCTGGGCATCTATGAGGCGAAAACGCGTTCCCATGCGCTCGTAGGAGGCATGAAGTGCCTCGAGATGAGATAGGATGCTTGCCGGAGCTCCCTGTATCTCCATCTCGACTGAGCCGTCTTCCATGTTACGCACCCAGCCGGTGAGTGCGCGTTCCTGCGCGAGGTTGGTGTTGGTAAAGCGAAAACCAACGCCTTGGACTTGCCCCGCCCAGTGCAGGAAATAGCGCAGGGGAGTGTCTTGAGTGGCCTCGTCGCTTGCGAGTACGGTAAGCCTGCGGCGCAACTCGAGCTCGACGCCAGAGGGCTTTTGGGGTTCGCGGCTGCCGCCGGTGACGCCCGAGAAAAGCTTGTCGAAGAAGCCCATCGCTATGCCTGCTTGCCTGCGTCGGCCGGGAAGGTTATGCCGGCCTGCTGGCGCACGGCATCCATGATACGCAGTGAGACGAGCGTGACATCGCGGTAGTGGCCAAGCTCGTGACGTCCCGCCGGGGTCTCCCAAATCTCTTCCTTGACGTTATCGATGCCGTCGATGGCGGTGATAAAGTCTGTGAGTTCGTATTCCATAGTGTTGCTCGATTTGGGTAGGTCGAGAACGAGGCTGTTGTCGCCCTGTTCGCGTGGTGCCTCGGTCGCCGAGCCGCGTACGACATCGCCGCGATAGTCGATGCGGACGTTGCGGGGCGTGGACAGATGGTCGATCTGGATAGTGCCACGCTCGCCTTCGATCTGTGAGGGCAGCAGGTCATTCGTAATTTTGGAGTGCGCGAGCTCGACGGAGATACGGCCACCGCCGTAGCTGGCGAGGATGGAACCGCAGCCGTCGATGGGGCCGTGCGTGAGCTGTTGCGTGGTGGGGTCGAGCAGGGTAGCCATGCTCGTAAGGCCGGAGGGCATGCCGAAAATCTCGACCATGGGCTCGACGGTGTAGACGCCAATATCCATGAGGGAACCCGATGCCATATTGCAGTCGAAGATATTGGTGGCGCGTCCCGCGAGAATCTCGTTGTAGCGCGAGGAATATTTGCCAAAGCGCAATGAGGCGCGGCGGATGGGGACGATCTCGCCCAGGGCGTCCTCGATGGCGTGGAAGGCGGGATCGTGGAGGGGACGCATAGCCTCGAGGGCTACGACGCCCGCCGCCTCGGCTGCGCGAAAGACCTCGAGCGCCTGCGCCTCGGTGGCGCAGAAGGGCTTCTCGACGATGACGTGCTTGCCACCGGCGATGCAGGCAAGGGCCTGCTCGTAGTGAAGTGCGTTGGGGCTGCCGATATAGACGGCGTCGACGTCGGCGGCTGCCGCGAGCTCATCGAGTGAAGTAAAGTTTCGCTCGCCACCGCGCTCGGCGGTAAAGGCAGCACCGCGATTGGCATCGCGCGAGAGCGTGCCCACAAACGCGGCTTGGTCGTTGGCGTTGACGACCTGGATAAAGTCGTCGGTGATCATGGATGTGCCGATGGTCGCGATGCGCAGCATACGTCCCCCTTGCGTTGTTTGGTCTACAGGATGAGTGTAGCGCGTGGGGATATAAAGCTGCGCGAAAATGCTATTACAGGTCGTTCTCGTTAAAGCCGGTGTCGATATCGAGGTTGGCTCCGTCGGCCGCGGTGGTGGCGAGCTCGTCGCAGCGCTCATTGAGCTCATGGCCGGCGTGACCCTTAACCCAGATGAACTCAACCTTGTGCTTGCTTTTGGCGGTGAGTAGGCGCTCCCACAGATCGCGGTTCTTGACAGGCTGCTTGTTGGCGGTCTTCCAGCCGCGTTTTTTCCATCCGTCAATCCAGTGCTTGTTGAAGGCGTTGACGACGTACTGCGAATCGGAATGGACTTCGACGTCGCAGGGGCGGTTGAGTGCCTCGAGCGCCACGATAACGGCCATGAGCTCCATGCGGTTGTTGGTGGTCTTGGCGTAGCCGCGCGAAAGCTCGGAGGTGAAGGTCTTGCCGGCGGGGTTGGTGTATTTGAGCACGGCGCCGTAGCCGCCGCGTCCCGGATTTGATCGGGCCGAGCCGTCGGTATAGATGATGACCTTCACATGGTTCCTTTCGTTGGGTATGTTTCGTGCGAGTGACCATTGTAGCGCCATGCCCGCCGGGGGCTAGCAATTTACGATTTCTACCCCGTCTTCCGACAGTTGGTTGGCATAGATGATGCGGTTGAGCTCGTCGAGGTATTGCTGCAAGAGGGGAGAGGGCTTGCGGTCGTCATGCATGATGTAGCCCACATGCATCGTCGGGGCGTCTGCCAAGGGGATCGAGGCCATGCCCCACTGCATTTCGCTGGAGAGTACGCCGGTCGACAGCGCATAGCCGTTCGAGGTGATAAGCAGGTTGGTGAGCGTCCCGCGGTCGGATACGCGGATATTGCGGTTGCAGGGAATATAGCTAAACGGTTCTTCGGCGTAATAGAAGGAGTTCGAGGTGCCCTGCTCAAAGCTGTAGCGCGTATAGGGCGTGAGGTCGGCAAGGGACAGCTGCGAGCGGCGTGCAAGCGGGTGGCGTTCGCTGACGAACACGTGGACTTTTGCATCAAAGAGGGGATGAAAGCTCGCCCGGGCATCGGTAAAGGCCTTCTGCAAGACACGGGTATTAAAGTCGTCCAGATAGAGGATGCCGATGTCGCTGCGAAACGCGCGCACGTCGTCGATAATCTGCGCTGTGGTGGTCTCGCGCATAATGAACTCGAACTTGCTGTCGCGGCAGCGCTCGACGACGTTGACAAAGGCCTCGACCGAAAACGCGTAGTGTTGGGCCGAGATGGCAAGGCGGGCCTGAGGTGTACCGCCGTCCTCGTAGCGGGCCTCGAGCATGTCGGCCTGCTCTACGACCTGGCGCGCATAACCCAATAGCTCGGTGCCGTCGTTGGTGAGTGCAACACCGCGGCTAGAGCGCGTAAAGATTTCGATATGAAGTTCCTGCTCTAGGCTTTTGACGGCATTGGAGATATTGGACTGTGCCGTATAGAGGCGCTGGGCTGCGGCGTTGATCGAACCTGACTCTGCCACGGCGATCAAAAAGCGAAGCTGCTGGAGGGTCATCGGCGCCCGTCCTTTCGAGTGTTATCTATAAAACCGATAACAAGTTAGCGCTTTTAAGTGATTGACCGAGGGAAACAATGCTCGTACTATTCAAAACACACAAAGGCGGTAGGTAATTAAGCCGACCACGGAACCGGGATGCGAAAGGAGGCCCGCATATGAATTGCTTACCAAGACGAATGCCGGGCTCCTGTTTGCGCCCGTCGGCGTAATCAGGAGACAGCCACTTACTTCTCTTGCTCTTATTACTTTTATTCGATCAAGGAGATCATCATGAGTCAGTTCATCAACAACCCCGAGCACACCTTTGGTTTCGACACCCTGCAGCTGCACGTTGGCCAGGAGAGCGCCGATCCTGCATCCGACTCCCGTGCCGTGCCTATCTACCAGACCACGAGCTATGTTTTCCGCAACTCCCAGCACGCCGCCGACCGCTTTGGTCTTGCCGACGCCGGTAACATCTACGGCCGTCTGACCAACTCCACCCAGGGCGTCTTCGAGGACCGTATCGCCGCCCTCGAGGGTGGCGTGGCAGGTCTTGCCGTCGCCTCTGGCGCCGCTGCCATCACCTATACCCTGCAGGCTCTTGCCCAGGCCGGTGACCACGTGGTGGCTCAGAAGACCATCTACGGTGGTTCCTACAACCTGCTGGAGCATACGCTCTCCCAGTTTGGCGTCGAGACCACGTTTGTCGATGCCCATAACCTGGAAGAGGTCGAGGGTGCCATCAAGGACAACACCACGGTCATCTATCTCGAGACGCTCGGCAACCCCAACTCCGACATCCCCAACATCGACGCCATCTCCGAGATCGCCAAGAAGCACGGTCTGCCGGTTGTCGTCGACAACACCTTCGGCACCCCGTATCTGTTCCGTCCGCTGGAGCATGGTGCCAATATCGTCGTCCACTCCGCAACCAAGTTCATCGGCGGCCACGGCACCTCGCTGGGCGGTGTGATCGTCGACGGCGGTAACTTCGATTGGAAGGCGAGCGGAAAGTACGCCCAGATTGCTGAGCCCAACCCCTCCTACCACGGTGTCTCGTTTGCCGAGGCTGCCGGTCCCGCCGCCTTTGCAACCTATGTCCGCGCTATCCTGCTGCGTGACGAGGGCGCTTGCATCAGTCCGTTCAACGCCTGGGTCCTGCTCCAGGGCACCGAGACTCTGTCGCTGCGCGTTGACCGCCATGTCGAGAACACCAAGAAGGTCGTTGAGTTTCTGGCTGGTGACAGCCACGTCGCCAAGGTGAACCACCCGAGCCTGCCTGAGCACCCCGATCACGAGCTCTATCAGAAGTACTTCCCCAACGGCGGTGCCTCGATCTTTACCTTTGAGATTAAGGGTGGCCAGGAGGCAGCTTGGAAGTTCATCGATCATCTGCAGGTGTTCTCGCTGCTCGCCAACGTGGCCGACGTCAAGTCGCTCGTCGTGCACCCGGCTACCACCACGCACTCCCAGCTCTCTGCCGAGGAGCTCGCCGAGCAGAACATCACGCCCTCCACGATCCGTCTTTCCATCGGTACCGAGAACGCCGAGGATATCATTTGGGATCTGAAGCAGGCCTTCGCCGCGCTGGACGAGTAAGGCGACTTGTGCAAGGACCCCTTGCGACTCGATAGGTATAACTGCATAAAATGCCTGCTCAAGGCGCCTGTGCGAACAATGGTTGCACAGGTGCCTTTTTTGCATAGAGAGGGTGCAAAAACAGGGTTTTTGGCACGCTTTATGCATTCGAGTTGTGGAAAACTCCTGTTGAGAGGATGTGAGTTTTACGCAATTGACGTGCGCCTTTTGAGTAAAACCGCAGGTCGCGATTTGCTCGGGGTACTATGCAGCGCGATCGAATCACACGCAGCTCAAACGCAGCAAAAACACACTACGGAGGTTTCCAGCTACATGAGGATCGATTCACGAAAACCAAAAGCCGCCGCCCTTTCCGCCGCTCTGACCGTGGCACTTTTGGTGGGCGCCGGCGCAACTGATGCCCACGCGGCAACACTATCCGATACGGTCGGATCTACGCCGTCCGAGGCGACGCTGGTGCAGCCCGTCGACTACCGCGGCGATGGTTATGGCTCTATGCAGGAGTGGAATGCCTCGATGGGGGCAAAGCGCGACTCCCTGGAGATGCGCGCTCAGATCATTATGAATATGTATGGCGACTATACTACCGATGACGAGCGCGCTGTGTTGCAGGGCTGCATCGACGGCGCGAGTAGCCTGTTGACGATGGGGGAGGTCGACGCCAAGTCGACCGAGCTCGACGAGCTTCGCTCTACGCTAGAGGATGCCAAGCGCGAGGCGCTCGAGGCTGCCGCAGCCGAAGCCGAGGCCGCTGAGGCCGTTCAGGCTTCGTATTACAACGCCGGCTCCGGCTCGTCTTACGCGTCTGCTGCGTATTACGCGAACGGCTCGGGCCTGACGCGCTCGAGCGGCGTCAATAACTATAACGGCCGCCGCGAGACTTATTACAGCAGCAACGTGTTGTATCACCACCGCACGGGCGAGTGGACCCAGGATTCCGAGGGCTTTTGGCGCGATTCCGATGGTTACTACGTCGTGGCCGCGGGCGATAAGGCTCAGGGCTCCACGTTTACCGGATCCAAGGGCGAGTGCAAGGTCTATGACTCCGGCTGCGCAGCCGGTACCACCGACTACTACACTGGCTGGTAATTTTTCTGCATCACGGATATTTGGCGGACGGGCGTCTTTACCGAGCTTTAGGGCAACGTAAGGACGCCCGTTCTATGTATGCGCTTGAGCTAACAGAGCGCTTACCGTGGCAGTACGCCGCGCATATGGGCGCGGGGCACACTAGTTCATGAGAAATAAGGTCTTTCTCGTGGAGGAAGTGGTCTTGTGAACGCTCGAGATATCGCCGTTGCCGCCGTTGCATTGACGCTTGGTTGCCTTGGTCCTACGGCCGCGCTCGTCGCGGGCATGCAGGGGTCTTGTGGGGCTGCCTCTATCGTGGTCGGCGGGTTGATCGCGGCCGCGCTGCTGGGAAGTGCGGGTGTAGTCCTTTGTCGCGACGATGAGGACTAGGCGTCGGAGTCGCAGATCTAACCGTTGTGAAGCCGATTTTTGGCCAAAGATGAAGAAGGAAGCCGCCGCGAGGGGAGTGCCCCTTGCGGCGGCTTTGCCATTGGGTCTGTTGGCTGCAGTGTGCCGAGCACTACCAGCTGCTTTCTATTTCGCGAATCCTCTGGTAGAGCCAATCGTTTTGCGGCACTTGGATATCGTGTTTGACGGCCAGACGGCAAATGGTGCCCGCGAACTCCTCGACTTCGGTTTTTCGTTGCGCGATGCGGTCCTGCGCCATCGAGGGCATACCGGCGGGGTCGATTCCCTCGATGAGGTGCACCATCTGCGTCAGGTCTGCCTCGGTCAGCTCAACGCCCTCGGCGTTGGCGACCGCAAGCGTTTCGCGCATGGCGGAAACAAAGCAGCGACGCTGCTCGGAGTCCGGCTCCGTGGCGCTTCCGTAGGTCCCGCCGTAGGCCATGCAGGTCTGGTTGATGCCGTCGTTGAGCATGAGTTTGGCCCACATGCGGTGCGCAATGTCGCTCTCGACGGTATGGGCGATGCCGCAGCGCGTGTAGAGTTCGTCGAGCTCGGTGATGGTTGCGGGATCCGTACCGGCCGCCGCGCCAAAGCGGATTTCGCCCGCATTGGTAAAGGTGAGCGCGCCGTCGAGGAATACGGCGTCCATGCCCTGGCAGATACCCAGGACGGTGTGCTTCCAGCCAAAGCACTCGGCAATCTTTTGCTCGCTCGTAATGCCGTTGCACAGCGAGGCGATGAGCGTATTGGGCCCCACGACGCGCTCCATAGTCTTGAGTGCCGCATCGAGTCCAGTCGTCTTGACCGTAAGAATGACCAGATCGGCAGGCGTTGCCTCCCTGGCGCGGACGGATTTGAGCGCACAGGGCTTGCCGTTGACGGTGAGCGCATCGCCCGCGTGACGCTCAAAACGGGCGTCATCCATAACGTATTCGACGGCGTCATTGCCGAGTGCCTGGGCAATCATGCTACCGTAGAGCAGGCCGACGCCGCCCTTGCCGATAAAGGCGACCTTGTTGATCTGCATGTGAATCATCTCCCCATATAAAAGGCGCCCGCATATGGAGCGCCTGATGGATTGTATGTCGCCGGGGCGTTTGGTGAGCGCGCGGGGCTGCTGTTATGAAAAAGAAACTATTGCGCTGTGCGCTTATGCCGCGGGGCAGACCGCAAAAACGCGCGCGGGGTATCCGACGCCATCGCGGACCTTGGGGAAGGTGCAGAAGATGACAGCGCCTGTGGCGGGAAGCTCGTCCAGATGGTCCATGACCTCGATCTGGTAACGGTCGACCGAGAGGATGTATTGTTCGCCGGGGTAGGGGTAGGCATCCTCGCGTGTGGTCACGCTCGCCTCCTTTCATCGGGCTTTTTGCTGATGTTAAAGCGGTGCCGTGACGGCTCGATTTCTGCTACGTTACGATACGTTCTCGATTGCGATTCCAATGTGTTTCGATGGCGTGGCCGTTGTGTTTCGCCTTGCCGAGGCGCTGATGGCGAAGGGAGGGGCAGTGCAATATCGTGTTGACCCCAAAAGTGGTAACCGAATATCCGCTCTGGGTCTGGGCTGCATGAGGTTCCCCGGTGCGCCGGGACACCCCGATGCGAAGACGGCCGATACCATCATCTCCCGTGCGGTGGAGCAGGGGATTAATTATCTGGATACCGCGTATCTTTATCCCGGCAACGAGGTGTGCGTGGGTGCCTCACTTGAGCGTTTGGGGCTGCGTAACCGGGTGTTGCTGGCGACTAAGTTGCCGCACGCTTCGTGCAAGTGCGCGGAGGATTTCGACCGGTTCTTCGACGAGCAACTGCACCGTTTGCGGACTGACCATATCGACTACTACCTCATGCACAACATCACCTCGCCCGCGCAGTGGGAGCGTGTGGTAGCGTTGGGTATCGAGGACTGGATTGCGCACCAAAAGGTTGTGGGGCGTATTCGCCAGATAGGTTTTTCGTACCACGGCAGTGCGGCAGACTTCCTCACGATGCTTGACGCGTATGACTGGGACTTTTGCCAGATCCAGTACAACTACGCTGGAGAGCGCTACCAAGCGGGAACGGCGGGACTCATGGCAGCCGCCGAGCGCGGGCTCGCGGTGTTTGTGATGGAACCGCTTTTGGGTGGACGCCTGGCGGGCAAACTGCCTCCGCGGGCCCGCGCCGTGCTCGATGACGTACGCGATCCGTACCTGAAGACGCCGGCTGCTTGGGGCCTTTCGTGGGTGTGGAACCATCCTCAAGTCACGATGCTGCTTTCGGGCATGACCGATACCGCGCAGGTGGACGAGAACGCGGCATTGGCGGATTGCGCGCTGCCGGATTCGATGACGACAGAGCAGCTCGATACCATCGCGCGTGTGCTGGGAGAGTTTGAAAAATCGAATCGCGTGCCCTGCACGGGATGCGGCTACTGCATGCCGTGCCCCAAGGGCATCAATATTCCCGGTTGCTTTGGCGCCTACAACGCGAGCTACGCACATAGTTGGTTTACGGGGCTGTCTCAATACTTTACGGCGAGCGCGGTGCGGACGAACGAGCCCAAGCTGGTGAGCAATTGCGTCAAGTGTGGCAAATGCGCACGTCACTGTCCGCAGCACATCGATATTCCCGAGCGTCTCGACGATGTGCGCCGACGTTTCCAGCCTGGCCTCGTAACGGCCGCGCTTAAAGCCTTTTGCAAAACGCGCTCCTGATGCCCCTTTTATAACTTGCGGTGGAATAGTTCCTGTTTGCGGCAGAATAGGGGCCAAACAGGAACTATTCCACCGCAACTGAAGGGGGCTGTCGTGGGCCATCGGGATTCATGTGATGATTTGCGTGAGGTTCGTTGGGG